>DHXX01000003.1 GCA_002413865.1 Candidatus Saccharibacteria bacterium UBA5145 | reverse complement strand
GTTGGCGCATGGCCTCGATATCTTTCAGTACGACGAGCGATTGAGACAGTAGGAATTAGAAATCGGGAATTAGTTTGGGCTACGCCAGCAAGCCACTATTTTCTAATTACTAAGAACCCGTTTCATATCTCCTCTCGGTAGTGAAAGCCACTGTGGTGAGTGCCGGTTAGTCGTTTTTGGGAGGAAGTGTACCGGCAGGTACGGTGACGAGCAAAACGGCTGACTGGTGCCGACACAGTGGGTTGTAACGGAGGGGAGATATGAAATGGGTTCTAATTACTAGCCCGACTATTTCCAATTCAGAATAATATTTTCAATCGTCTTGATCACCGTGTCGTGGTCGGGCACGTCGTGTTTATCATAGTAGTGATCGGTGTCCATGTAATTTTCAACCACACTCAAACAACAAATCTCGTCGGCGGAAATGTGCATCCGGTCGACGGCACTGACGCTGGCGAGCGGCGCGGCAACAATCAATTTATCATAGTTAATCGGTTTCAAAAATTCAATCGCCATTTCGAGTCCGAAGCTAGTCTTAAAACCGTCGGAGACCAAAATAATATTGTGTCCCCGCAACAACTCGCGGCTGACAAGGCCGCCGCTGCCGAGCAGTTCGTGCATATGGTGCAATTTTTGGAATTTTTCTTGCTCGATGAACTGAAAATTCTCGCCAGACATCTCGTCGATCTCACCCTGCGAGAGGGCTTTGTTGTAGCTGAAGGTACCGTCCTGGGTGATTCCACCGATGGCGACGGGCTCGCGGGGCAAATTAATCTCTTCGACGAGTATCATCGTCAGGACACAGTGCAACTCGGCGGCGATTTGCGCCCCCACCATGACGCCACCGTCATTGAGAGCCACAACCGCGCAGTTTTCATAACGATACTTCGGTGTTAACCGATTCGCCAACATCCGCCCAGCCTGCAATCGAGAAGCAAAATACATGTTGGCAGTTTACCATCTAGCTAGTGCTTCCTGAAGGATTATCTCCCCTTTGGCGCGCTGGTTTTGAGTAGATAAAATCTCTCGCGGTTGCCTTTAGCGCCGGCTACTACCGAATCGGCTTTGTCGATAATCATAAAGGATTGGTGGGCCCAGGCCTCAAAGCTTTTGAGGATATCACGACGCATCGTATCGTTTTTGATGACACCTTTGTGCTTAAGAGAACTGTGCTCGGCTTCAAACTGCGGTTTGACCATCGCCACAATCTGAGTCCCAGGGCCAGCCAGCTTGGCGACCGCTGGCAAGATATCGCGCAGCGAGATGAAAGACACGTCGGCGACGACCATGTCGACGGGCCGGCTGAGCGTCTTGACGGCCCGAATATCGGTTTGCTCGTGTAATTCAATCAACGGGTGGCCGTGTAAACTCGGGTGTAGCTGATCGGTGCCAACTTCTACGGCGATGACGTAGTTCGCCCCGTGCCGGAGGGCATAATCCGTAAAACCACCGGTACTGCTACCGACGTCGAGCACCGTTTTATTTTTAAAATCCAATTTCAGACTCTCGGCCACACTAGCCAGTTTTAGCGCCGCGCGGCTGACGTACTGCTCGGCGACCGTCAGGTCGATCAAGGCTTCGTCGGTCACCATAAAACCGGGCTTGGTGATTACCTTGCCCTGCACCAGTACCTTGCCCAGCTTGATGTAACTTTCGGCCTGAGACCGCGAGGCCACGAGGCCACGGGCCGCTAAAGCCTGGTCGAGTCGCTGTTTAGCCATCACCAAGCTCGATCGTTTTGGCGATTACCCGGCGGTCGCCGATCTTTTGAACTAATGATATCACCTTAATCTCGAGCTGATCGCCGACCGCCATAAAGCGATCTGGCGCCAGTCCCTGCTCCGAGCCAACGGCCAGCGACATAGCCTACTCCTTGACGCGCTCGCGGTACGCGCCGGTCGCCGTATCAACCGAGATTAGATCACCAACCTTCACGAAAGCCGGCACGCGCGCCGTAATGCCCGTCTCGAGCGTCGCCTCTTTGGTAATCGAAGAGCTGGTATCGCCTTTAACGACGTCTTCGGTATAGGTGACGCGCAGCGGAACGTTCTTGGGGAGTTCGACGTTGATGGCAATATTATTAAAGAACTGGAGTTGCACGCGGTCGCCCTCTTTGACGAAACCCCCGCCGTCGCCCACGAGGTCGGCTGGCACCTCGAACTGCTCAAAAGTGTCTTCGTTCATGTAAAAGAAGATGCTGCCGTCGTTGTACAGATACTGGACGGTCTGGTTCGTCACGTCTGCCCGGTCGAGTTGTTCATTGCCCTTGAAGGTTTTCTCGAGTACCTTGCCGTCGAGTAAACTTTTGATACGGACGTTGACGATTGAACCGCCGCGGCCCATCACTTTTTGGTTGTAATCAACCACTCGAAACGGCTCACCGCCCCATTGAAAGAGGGTTCCTTTTTTAAGATCAGTGATGCTAAGTGCCATGTTTCTCCTTAATGATTTGGGATTTTTGGCCCGATTCGCGCTTCAAGACGCGCTTCTAAGGCGGCGAATTAACGAATTTACCCATTCCCCCGGTGCCTGCTAGTTGCTAGCGATGAACGGGAGGAGGGCCAAGTGACGGGCGCGCTTGATAGCGACGCTCAAACGTCGTTGCTGGCTCTCGGTCAGACCGGTCTTTTTGCGGGATTCAATCTGCCCGTACATGTTGACGTAGCGCTGCAGGGTTTTGAAATCTTTGTAGTCAAAATAGGCTACGTCGGTTCGGTGTTTAAAAATCTTAGCCATGGTAATTCTCCTTTGGTGAATTGTTATTCATTTCAATATTCTCAATTTGACAAATTATTCACTGTTTCACGGGTCCAAAGTACTAAAGCTAGTAGCTGGCGACTCTAAAATAATTTGTTAACTGCTAAATATTAAACTTTTAAATGCTCTAGAATGGGATGTCGTCGAGGTTGATGGGCTGGTCGCCGATATCTTCGATGACGACATCGTCTTTTTTCTTGGTTGGTTGCGGTTTGCTGGCGCTGCTCGGGCCGCTGTCGTTGCTGTCCTCGCCACTGGCGCCGCGGCTGTCGAGGAAGGTCACGTCGTGAGCATTGACTTCGACTTTGCTCCGTTTCTTGCCTTCCTGCTCCCAGCTGCTGTATTGCAAGCGACCCTGCACGAGGCAACGACTACCCTTGTTCAGATATTGGTTGACGCGCTCGGCTAGAGGCCCCCAGGCGACGATATCGATGTAATCGGTCGCCTCTTGCCATTCGCCGCTGGCGTCTTTGTAGCTGCGGTTAAGCGCCAGGCTAAAGCTGGTGACATTTTGACCGTTCGGTGTTTGCCTTAGTTCTGGGTCGCGGGTTAGGTTGCCCATTAAGGTTACTTGGTTGAGACTTCGTGCCATGATAGCGTTCCTCCTTATAAGACCTATGTCTTTTGTTAATGCTTTTATCGTATGCCTCCCGCTAGACAATCGTCAAGCGTGAGCGTAATCCAAAATAGCCAAACTTAATGAATCGTTAACTATTCTTCTTTGTCTTCTTTGTCGTCGTCGCCGCGGTCACCGCGCCGAGCGGCTTGCTCGACCTTGAGCGCCTTGGCGGCTTCGGCTTTGGCGATAGCTTTGAGGTCGGGCCGAGTGATCAAGAAACGAATTACTTCGTCGGTGATGTTCAAGGTGCTTTCGACCTTAGCGACGCCTTCACCGGGCAGTTCGACGCTATAGAAAACGTAGACGGCGTGCTCGTTGCCCTTGATAACGTAGTTCAGCTTGCGCTTGCCCCAGTTATCGGTCGCGGTTATTTTACCACCGTTGTCGGTGACGATTTTAGTGACTCGATCTTCGGCCTTACTGAGGTCGACTTCGAGGTCGGGGTGGTACAATACCGCAATTTCGTACTGATTCATGCGTATTCCTTCCTTTGGTTAAAGCCTGCGTGCACTATAGTTGGCCGCAAACTGAAGTTGATAGTAGTCCTACTATACGCTATCCACCCCTGTTGGTCAACTAAGCGGCAATAAGTTTCTTTCTAAGAACCCGGAAGGCGGCCTCACGGCGATCCGGGTGGATATACTTCCAAACACTGGTTCGTAAGTCGGGGCGGCCCGGCCGGACCATCCCTTGAAGCTTCAGGTCCCGATAGATCGGCACGACTGGTGCGATACTAACTTCCATTGCCTCTTTCAGTATTTCATGACCAATTAAACGCAGACGGTCATCATTGGTAGTGAACAAGAATTCATCGATCTTGTTCTTGGCAATGTTTAGATCTTGCTTGATTGCGTAACGGAGGAAAAAGTTACCGAGTACGCGCCGCCGTTGATCTGCGGCCTTATCTTGATAGGCCCGCTCGGTGCACAATAGCCTCGGGCTGGCCATCCGCCTAAAGACGTCGTCGTTCATATAAACATATTTGATTGCGTCGTCATGATTGGTCGTCACGTCGAGAGCCCAGCGCGAAACAACACCACTACAAGCCATTACAGTGGTGACGAACTTATCCTCAAGCGTATGCGGTAGCTCTGGACCGAGTGGAAATGTATTGTGCACCAGCCGATGCAGTTCGGTCGGAAGTCGCTGGCCCCTCGACATCCGCACGGCGAGCCCGGCAATGCGCGGCAGTGGTATGTCTTCCGGATGATCGAGCAAATGCCCCGGTAACGATTTAAGCCCCTCCAGATCGGGATGGCGTCGATTGTAAAAATGGTGGTGGTAGGTCACCTCGGGGTAGCTGGCATTTACATACGAAAGATCCGGCGGATATATTATGTGCGGCAAACCGGTAATTTCATCGGTTGGCATTCTCAGTAGTTCAGACACACCGTCCCTTTCCAGGGCAAACTAAAAACTCCTGTCGCTGGGACAGGAGTTTTATCGCCAATGTGGGTGAGCTGGCAACGCAAGGAGCTGATACGCATCCCCGCTGACTGAACCACACTGCTCATCACATCATTCCTCTTATGTTTGTTCTAATTACATAATAAAAACTCCCGGCTAAATTAGCAAGCGGTTTTTATAAATCGCCTTTCCAGTTCGAAGGGCGACAATTAGACGCCGTTCATCTTGTGCCAGTAGTCTTCGTTGATCGCCTCGATACGGCGCACCGCTTGCACTTGCGCGACTTTTCGTAAGGCTAGAACGCCTAGGCCGGCAGCCGATACGAGGCCCCCCAACACCGCCAGAATGACGACGATTAGCGGCGTGTGTTTTGGTTGACCCTGGATCGTCAAACCAGTAAACGAGCTGGCCAGTTTAAAGGCAATAACGGTAGGCTTGGCAGTAGTAGCTACCGAAAAACTATGCCAGGTCTGGTCCGACGCATCGAAGCCGGCATAAGCGTACCTGGCATACTTTTTTGACACCGTAGAGTCGAAGGTTAAGGTCGCGCTCAGTGGTACTTTGAAGGCGTTGACGACAGTGTTGTCTTCTTGCTGACAGATCAACTGGTAGGGCCCGTAGGCCTCTTCGTATTTGGCCAGGCCGTACAACGGTAACGTCGGCTGCGAGGCAAACGAACAACTGGCGGGGGCGGCTAGCGCCTTGGCCGGTATAACCACTTCGAGAGCACCGTCAGGGCTTTTCAGAGTCAGGTCTCGGCTGGCACCGGCATTCGACTGGAATTTATTGGTGTGCGTCTGGGCGACGGCCGCCGGTGACTGACGGTCCTTGTCGTCGACCGCCGTCAAACGATAGTAGAAAACGGTATCAAAGTTGGTCGCACTGTCGACATAAGTTGCATCGGTAATTTCACCGTCGAGCGTCTTCCAGGTTTTATTATCGCTGGAGCGTTCGAGCTTATACTTGACTGCCTTGATGTCGTTATCCCAGCTGAGCTTGACCGCGCTACCCGCCCCGCTCGGGTCGGCTCGGAAATTTTTGGGCATAGCGGGTGGTTCGTCGGGTACGGTCGGGACGATGGTGACGGTTGCTGGGTTAGTTGACGACGACTGCGTCCGAGAAGACGAACTGGTGCCGACCTGTAGGGGCGCTGGACTGCTAGTGCTCGTTTGGGTCGCAGTTGTACTGCCACCACCACTCGATGGAGGTGTAACACTAACAGGTGGTGGGGCGCACGCTGTCGTGGTGCCGCTGACGGTATTTGACGGCCAATTGCCCGCGCTGGTACGGATTGCCACCTTCATACTAACCGTCTGGCCGCAGCTCAAACCCGTCCAGTCAAACGACCTGTTCAGCGTCACACCGTTGGACGAACCATTATAATACGGCAAATAGTTGTAAAATGTCGCGCTCCCCGCGCTTCCAGCTGTCCAGTTAAAGGCCACACTCGTGGAGGTAGTCCCGCCCACACTAATGGTAGGAGGAGTCGGCCGCGTTATTGCATTGATGTCGACCTCGAGGTTTGCGGTACCAGCCGTGTAGTTCAAAACGCACTGCGTCTGGCTACAGCTGACACTTCCATTGGTGGTATTGCCTGTTACGCGCCAATTCGCCACGTAAAACCCAGCGGGAGGAGTCGGTACATACACGACTAGACCGTCCGGACTGCCGAATGCCACACCATCGCAAATCGTATAAGTTCCAGCCTGAATCGTAAACAGCTGTCCCACCTGAGGCGCACAAGTACCAAAAGAATGCTGAGTCGAGGTTGCGCTTGTGCTCCCCTGATAATCCCCCGTTATGAGTATGGTAGCGTGGCTATCATAAGTCAGGGCATACGAAACGGCGTGCTGTTGGATTGTAATAGTGACGATGTAGCCAACGATCAGCAGACAAAAGACCAGCCCTGCCCTGAGGTAGTGGTGTTTGTGTTTTGCGATATGGTTTTTCATCTAGCCAACTTTGTGCGGGTGTTTTGTTTTGTTACAGCTGCTTTGATAATAGCCATTAGCGTGTAATAAGTAAATGATCGTATCGGTTAAAGCTGGTCCGACTAGTGCTGCGCTGCGCCCGATAACTACTTATTCAAGCGGTGAATTCGGCGGGGTCGTCGTCGAGGGTAGAAGTCATCGCGCCACCGTTAAAGACTTCGTCGATGGACTTCACTAGCACTTCGCGCGGGCGGGAGCCATCGGCGGCACCGATGATGCCCTGCTCTTCCATGTTTTCGATCAAACGGGCGGCTCGCCCGTAGCCGATGCGCAAGCGCCGTTGGAGCAAGCTGGTGCTCGCCTTGTGGTTCTCGATTACGACTTTCACGGCGTCGCGCCACATGCCGTCGTCGGAGTCAGTCGCGCCGTAATCGGCCACGATGCCGCCCTTGCCGTTCAGCTGGACGGGTTGGCTGACGACCTCGTCGTCATAGGCGGGCGGGCGTTGCATGCGCAAGAAATCGGTCACCCGGCCAGTCTCGGCGTCTTCGATCAAGGCGGCTTGGACCCGCTTTGGCTTGGGCATCTCGCTCGTCAACAGCAACATGTCACCGCGACCGAGGAGTTTTTCGGCACCCATCTGATCGATAATCGTACGTGAGTCGATCTGGCTGGCCACCGTAAAGGCGACGCGCGCCGGGACGTTGGCTTTAATCAGCCCGGTAATGATGTCGACCGATGGGCGTTGCGTCGCCAGGACCAAGTGGATACCCGCCGCGCGGGCCTTCTGGGCTAGGCGGACGACCAAAGCCTCGACGTCGCGGGCCGCCACCATCATCAGGTCGGCCAACTCGTCGATCACGATGACGATGTATGGCATACCCTCTTCTTTTTTCAGGTTGTTGTACTCGGCGATGTTGCGCTTACCGACTTCAGACATGGTACGCAGGCGGCGCTCCATTTCGGCGACGGCCCATTTGAGGGCGCTAATGCACTTTTCGGGTTCGTTAATGACTGGGGTCAACAAGTGTGGAATATCGTGATACGGTGCCATTTCAACCTGCTTCGGGTCGACCAGTATCAGCTTCAAATCGGACGGCGAGTTGTGGTAGAGCAGGCTCGTCAACAGCGTATTGATCATCACCGACTTACCCGAACCGGTTTGACCGGCCACCAGCAAGTGCGGCATTTTGGTCAGGTCGGCCACGACCGGCTTGCCGGTGATGTCTTTACCGATCACGAAACCAAGCGGACTATCAATCAATGCGGCCCATTCACGCGACCCGAGGAGTGAGCTGACGCGCACCGTGGCCGGTTTGATGTTCGGCACCTCGACGCCAACGGCGCGTTTGCCTGGGATGGGCGCTTCCATCCGGATCGAGTGCGCCGCTAGGTCGAGCGCCAAGTTGTTCTCAAGAGCGGTGATTTTGGTTAACTTGACCCCGGTCGGTGGCTTCATGGTGTACTGGGTGACGCGCGGGCCGATGTTGGCACCCTCCATTTCAACCTCAATATTGAAGTTGGCAAAAGTGTCATGGATGGCTTGGGCGTTGGCGTTGACGTCGCCGGCGTCGGCCTTGTCCTGTTTCTGGCTCAGCAGCGATAAGGATGGGAACTGCCAAGTTTGGTCGCGCGCCATCGTCAAAGCTTCGTGGTTTTCGTTAATCGTGAGCTTTTGGGCGCTGTTCTTCATAGAAGTGAGCCTGGTTGCCCCCCGGTCCAGTCTGGCTTCAGCGCTAGCAGCGGCACCGTGGTGTTCAACGGGGACGCCTTCATTCAATTGAAAAGCCGTCTTTTGGGCTTTGGCTTTCAGACCAATCAGGTCGGATTCTTCGCCCTCACCCGGCTGTGGTCGTTGAAAAAGCTTGGCCACGCCTAGTAATACTCGGGGTGAAATGCCGGAGGCCGCAAAGGCGGCCAGCATGGTCGCCACCACAAAAAGTAAGCCGGCCGGGAGCTTGTCGAGTGCGCCCAGCACGGTGGCACCGAGCAAATTGCCGACACTGCCGCCGTGGCCGCCGGTCCAGATCCCGACTTGGTCTTTGTGGGCAAAGGCGACGTAAAACCAACCGGACGAAAATACTAGAATGCCGAGCAGACTTGTCAATTTACCGAGAGGGAGGCGCCGATCTTCGGCCACAAACTTGTAGACACCCCAGAATGCCAAGGCGACTGGCACAAGGTACCCCGCCCAGCCAAAGGTCCAATAGGCACCGTGGAATAAGCTAATCGGTAAGGATCCACCGGTACCAAAGCCGCCGAGCAGCAAGAACACCGCCAGCAGCATTAAAATAACCGCGCCGCTATACGCCAAAAATGGTGAGTGTTCAGGCTCGACTACTACGGCTGCTTTTTTCGTTCGTTTTTGTGTTTTCTTTTTTGCCATAGTTTTGATTATTATACCCTGTAAACTTCTTATGGTCTAGCTAGTTGGTGATTCACCGCCAAACGGCTTTCCGAGCTCCTTACGTAACCCTTGCAATCGTACTTGCTCATCAAACAAAGTATCTTTTAACCGCTCGACCTCTTCTTCAGAGAAAATTCCACTGTCGATTTTTTTTAGGATTTCGGCCTGAATCTGTAAAGAGCGATCGGCTTCAACGACAATGTTAGCATCAGGGTTACCGATAGTATCTTGATCTATCAACTCGTCAAAAACCTGCTTAAGTGGCACCGGTTCGCTCGAACTGTTGTTCTTTGGTGTTTCTTCCATGATTGATATTATAGCAAATAATACAACTCTTGTCAATCCGCTCGTGCTTACTGACTATGTCGATGCACAGATTCCCCACTGAGTTGTTCTATGAACAGTCTCTAAGAGGTAGATAGTTGGATTATGGGTTATCCACCAAGGCCCCAACTATCATCTACAGCCTTGGTAGCCCGACGGGATCCTGAAACGAGTTCAGGATGACGGGCGGGTGGCTGGTTAGTCGGTGCGAGCGTCTTGGGTCAGCAAACGGGCGCGCATCTCTTGGAAACGCTTTTGTTGATCGGCGGCGACTTCTTCAGCCGTTTTGACCTTGGCCGGCTGGCCGGTCCTGGCGTCGACTTTGGGGGCACTATTGCCGTTCCCGCCGCCACTGCCACCGATGATATTAACCACCGGTATGACGATTGGGCTGCGCTGGGTCTGCTCGAACAGGTAGTGGGTAACGTGGTCTTTGAGTTCGACTTTGAAACGGTCGAGGTCGACGCGCTTGAAGCGTTGCTGGACGGCGCGCTTGAGTTCTTGGCGCAGGCCGTTCATGATCTCTTCGTTGTCGCGCATGTAGATGAAACCGCGCGAGATGATATCGGGGCTGGTTAGCAGGTTGCCGGTCTTTTTATCGATCGTCAGGACGATCGAGACTAGGCCTTCTTCGCTCATCAGGACGCGGTCTTTGACGACGACGTTGTTGACGACGGCGCCGGTTTGGTCGACCAGGACGGTACCGTGGGGAACCTCGCCGATCACTTCCATCTTGTCGGGCGTCAGGGCGATGATTTCACCGTTGTCGACGCTGAGGGTGTTGGCGCGCGGGATGCCCTGCTCGACGGCCAGTTCGAGGTGGTATTTCTTGGCCGTAAAGTCACCGTAGATCGGGATGAAGAACTTTGGCTTCGTCATCTGGATCATCTCGGCGTATTCGTCGCGGCTGGCGTGACCGGAAACGTGGAGCGGTCCGCAACCGTCGAGTTCACGGGTTTCGTGGCGGAAGACGTGCACGCCTTTGCGTAGCAGATCGTCGACCATGGAGCGGATGTGGGCGTCATTGCCCGAGTATGGGATTGGATTACTCGATAGCACGACGGTATCTTGCTCTTTTAGTTTGACGTGGCGGTGTTCGCCATTGCTCATACGCTGCAGGGCGCTGCTCGGCTCGCCCTGGGAACCGGTACAGACGACGACGAGGTCGGTGTCTTTCATCGTTCCAGCTGAACCAATCGGCACGAAGGTACCTTTTGGTATCCGAACGAAGCCGTGGCGGACGGCCATTTCGAGCGTACTGACCATGCTGCGGCCATCCATGGCCACCTTCTTGTTGCTTTGGACGGCGGCGTTGATGATCATTTGGACGCGGTTCATATTGGTCGAGAACAGCCCGACGAAGATGCGACCCGGAGCGTGGTTCATGATGTCAAGAAAGCTCTGTTCGATCGTGCTCTCGCTCGGCGTGCGCCCCATCCGTTCGGTGGTGGTGCTCTCGCTCAAGAGCGCCAGGACGCCTTCGCGGCCGAGCTCGGTTAAGCGCTCGATGTCACTGCGCTCGTGGTCGAGCGGGTTGGGGTCGAGGCGGAAATCGCCGGTGTTAATGATGCGGCCGACCGGTGTGTCGAGGACGATACAGGTCGAACCGGGAATGGAGTGCGTAATGCGCACGAGCTCGACGTAGAACTCGCCGATTTTGAGGCGCTCGTGGGTGTTTTCGTTCATCGTGACGGTGCGCAGCTCGAAACCGTCGGGCATCGGCAAGCCGAAGTTCTCAAAGATTTCTTCGACGCGGCCAATCGTAAAGCGGCTGCCATAAATCGGCGCCGGGAACTTGGGGACGATGTGCGGCAGACCACCGATGTGGTCGAGGTGACCGTGGGTGATGATGTAGGCCCGCAGTTTGGGTTGGATCTGTTCAAGGTAGGCCGTGTCGGCGATACCGTAGTTGATGCCGGGCAGGTCGACGCCGAGGTCGTTGCCACAATCGAGGATGACGGCGTCGTTTAAGTACTCAACGAGGATCATATTTTTGGAACCACCACCGTCCATACCGCCGAGGCCGATAATTTTCAGTCGAGGTTGGTCGTCGATGACGTTAGCTCGCCGCGGTTTGACGGTATCAGCGGTCAAATACTGGTTAGCGATGCGCTGGGCGTCCATTTGCGAGCGCTTTTGGGCCCGAACGGCTTGACCGCGCGAAGTATTCAACTGCGTGCCGGAGCGGATGGCGGAGTCGTTGTTACGACCCTGGCCATGGCCCTGGCCGCGGTTTTGGCCGCCGTTGCCACCATTTCGAGGTGGACGGTTACGGTTGTCGCTATGGCCGGTATTGGCGCTAACAGGTTTGGGGTTATTAGCCGGGCTAGGGTTAGCCGGCTGGGGGTTATTGTTGTTTGGATTCATATTTTCTCCTGTAATAGACGCTTGTCTATTTTCTTATTAATTTCTTAGATTTTATTCAAAATGGTTGGGATCAACGCAAAGTCGGCGAACAATGTTTGGCGTTGGCCTGGGTTATACAGCGCTGCCGCTGGGTGATATAACGGTAGTATTACTACCTCCAGCACGTCGGCCTCATCTTTGAGGCTCAACCGAACGCGCTTGGGTTCGCCGTGGACTTTGCTGATTTGCAGATCCGGCAAGAAGCAATTCAGGCTGTGACGCCCGAGGGTCACAACGACTTTGGGCTGAATCACTTCTAGCTGGCTTTGCAAATAGGGTAAAAAGGCTTTCTTTTCGGCGGGCAATGGATCGCGATTGTCGGGTGGACGGTATTTAACGATATTAGTA
Source organism: Candidatus Saccharibacteria bacterium UBA5145 (assembly GCA_002413865.1). Classification (GTDB taxonomy): domain Bacteria; phylum Patescibacteriota; class Saccharimonadia; order Saccharimonadales; family UBA4665; genus UBA4729. Next base: position 13,809 of record DHXX01000003.1, on the reverse strand, counting down.
ATGTAGATGTCTTTGCGCTCGAGGTCAATCGTTTGCAGCATTTCGTTTAAGAACTTCCCGGCCGCGCCGACGAACGGCAAGCCCTGTAAATCTTCGTTTTTGCCGGGGGCTTCGCCGATGAAGACGATGTCGGCATCGACGTTACCGTCGCCGAACACCAACTGTGTTGCCGTCGCCGCTAGTGCTGGTGCTATCTTGTTATCAATGATCTGTTGCTTAATCGCGTCGAGCTGTTGCTGCTTATTTGCTGTGGCCATGGACAACGCCCCCGATTAATTTAGCGCTATTTTGGATACAACCAAACAGGAACAAGAGCGCCAGTAAATACCACAGGAAGTTGCCACGGTCGACGGCCAACGAACCGAAGCCGTAGGCGACGGCCAACTCGACAGCGGCAAAGACTAACAGACCAATCTTTGTCTGGTGCCATCTGTCGAGTTGCTTCATCATAGGGGGTCTACTTATTTGTTCAGCTCGCGGGCAGCGGCTTTCATGGAAAGCTGCAGGCGGCCGCGTTCGTCGATCGCGATCAGTTTGACGGTGACTTTGTCGCCCTCTTTGAGGACATCGCTGGTTTTTTCGACGCGTTCTTCGCTGATTTCACTGACGTGGACGAGGCCGTCCTTGCCGGGCATGATCTGCACGAAGGCACCGAAGTCGAGGACGCTGACGACGGGGCGATCTTTGTAAATGGCGCCAACCTCCGGGTCTTCGGTAATCATCCGAATCCACTGCTTGGCGGCTTCGATACTGTCGCCGTTGGGGCTGGCAATCATGATCATCCCATCGTCTTTGATGTCAATCGTCGTACCGGTTTCGGCCGTGATTTTTTGGATGACTTCCCCGCCCTTACCGATGACTTCACGAATCTTGTCGGGGTTGATCTGAATCGTCTCGACGCGGGGCGCGTAGGGGCTCATGTCGGCACGCGGCTCGGCGATGGTCGTCATCATGTGCTCCAGGATGTGGGCCCGACCGGCGCGGCCCTGCACCAGCGTTTCCTTGAGGATGGCAACAGGCAAACCGTGGACTTTCATATCCATTTGGAGAGCGGTAATACCGTTGGTGGTACCGGTCACCTTAAAGTCCATGTCGCCAGCAAAGTCTTCGGCGTCGGCGATATCGGTCAAAATATACGACTTGTCACCGGCGATCATTAGGCCCATCGCGATACCGCTCACGGGGCGCTTGATCGGCACTCCGGCCGCCATCAGGGCCAGCGAACTCGAACAGGTGGCCGCCATACTGGTCGAACCGTTTTGGGACATAATCTCGGTGACCGAACGGATGGTGTACGGAAAGTCGGCTTCGGCCGGCAAAACAGCTGCCAGGGCGCGTTCCGCCAAGTAGCCGTGACCGATTTCGCGGCGTCCCGGGCTGCCTAAGCGGCGAACCTCACCGACGGTGTAGCCGGGCGCGTTGTAGTGATGCAGGTAGCGCCGTTCGCCTTCGCGCTCCATCGTGTCGACCAGTTGGACGAAACTGAGCGGGGCGAGCGTAATGATGTTCAAAGCTTGGGTAAGACCGCGCGTGAAGAGGCTCGAACCATGCGCCCGAGGCAGCAAATCAACTTCGGAACTGAGTTCACGGACTTCGGTAAAGCCGCGACCGTCGGGCCGGACGTTATCGTCGATAATGCCTTGACGGACGTCTTTGTGAACGGCCAGCTGGAAAGCTTCGTCGTAATCACTCTTGAGCGCCTCAAAGTCGTCGCCTAGTTTTTCGGCAAAGGCGGCGCGCATATCGTCACGCAGGGTTTGGATCATGACGTTGCGCTCGGGGTAAGGCTTGCGCAAATCCTCACCGAGCTTACCTTCGAGCCAGGTATCGACGGTGGTTTGAACGGCTGGATCGGGCGCGCTGAGCACGAACGCCTGCTTGGTAACGCCGACTTTAGCGGCTAATTGCTGCTGCAGGACGATGGCCGGTTGGATGGCGGCAAAGGCAAACTCCAGGGCTTCGGCGATCTGGTCTTCCGAGACTTCGCTGGCACCGGCTTCGACCATCATAATACCGTCTTTGGTAGCGGCGACGACGAGGTCGAGGTCACCATCGCTGAGCTGTTCGGGCGTCGCAAAAGCGGTAAACTTACCGTCGACTAAGCCAATCCGCAAGCCCGCGACCGGGCCGTCAAACGGCGCGCCGGTCAGCATGAAGGCGGCACTCATGGCGATCATGGCGACCATGTCGGGGCGGAAGCTGGGGTCCATGCTGAGCACGGTCGCTACACCCTGGACTTCTTGGCGGTAGCCTTTGGGCCACAGTGGACGAATTGGCCGATCGATCAAACGACCGATCAGGATGGCATCGTCGCTCGGGCGGCCTTCGCGCTTGATATAGCGGCTGCCGCTGATCTTGCCGGAAGCGTACATTTTTTCTTCGTAGTCAATACTTAGCGGGAAGTAGTCCATGCCGCTGATGGTTCTGGGGCTAATCATCGCCGTGCCGAGCACGACCGTGTCGCCGTAGCGGACGATGACGCTGGCGCTGGTGCGGAAACCGACCCGACCAACTTCTAAACTAAGTTTACGGCCGCAAAAGTCGGTCTCGACTAAAATAATATCTTTACCGGTAGGATTAATGGTTTGACCCAAAATTTAAGTCCTCTGTCTTTCTACTCAGGCGTATTGTTCACCCTCGGGCAATGTTCAAATATAGCGCTAGCCTTGTGCTTAAAAGGGCGCGATATATCTGTTGCATTGCCAAAGCGTGTTACCCGAGACGTTAATGTGCACAAGCTTGGTCCCTCGAACTTCGAGGAACCGATGTCTATGCAATTTAGCGGCGAATGCCGAGCTTAGCGATCAAGTCTAAGTAGCCCTGACTGTTGCGAGCGGCGATGTAACGCAGCAAACGGCGGCGCTTACCGACCATTTGCAGGAGACCGCGGCGGGCCATAAAGTCGTGCTTGTTCACCTTGAGGTGCTCAGTCAGTTCTTTAATACGGGCCGTCAGGACTCCAACTTGGACACTCGATCCACCGGTGTCTTTGGCGTGGGTTTGGACGTCTTTGATAATAACTAGTTTCTTTTCACCTGTAATCATATATCCTGTATTTTACCAGATCGTCACCCCTTGCGCAAGGTCACAAACGTATTCAACATTTGCCGAGGCTTGGCGGACACGATGGATTGAACAACTATGCGAGCTTCAGTTCGGCTTTTGCAGCCGCCGGCAGGTCGACATAGATAGCCCAGAGCTCGGGAGCTTTGACGGCGAAAGCTGTTTTGACCGCTGTTAACATAGTTGTCGCGTTGTGTTCGTCGAACCAGCCACTTGATAATGAGCTGCTTAAGATTGCTTCCAGGGAAAGATCCTGCTTAGCCAATAGCCCAGCCGCGAATAAAGCCAGCAGCTCAGCCGGTGTCCGAGCTTCGCTGGCAGCCTGGTCTAAGGCTTCCAGCCCGCGACACAAACGGGCTTGCGTATCAGATACACTGCCCTGCCCTAATTGCTTTACGAGCAATCGTGGTAAGGCGTAGCCAGGCAGAGTGCCCATCGGAGACATCTCTGCAAGATAAGACTCTGGGACGGATTCAAGCTCATAGCTTCCAGCTGGCTCACTGATTAATCTAGTGACTGGTGCCATCAGCTGGTCTGATAGGTCTGGGTTAACCGCTTGAACCGAGCGAGTGATAAAACCAAACCACATATTAACTTCGCCATAGCGGCCGAGCATTGCTTCTGGGCCGCGCTGCGGATCAGGGTTGGCAGGGTCAGTCAGCTCACTGACAACTGGGCAACCGTCGGCCCAACCGACGATTCGGGCCTGTTCACGAACTGGCAGAGCCTCAAAAGCCGGGTCATTGAGGGCATGTACAAAGCTACCGGTCCCAAAAGGCAGAGATTCTTTTTGCATTGTCATATTTTACATGTTTTTCAAATATTTGTCAATGTCTAGGTAATGGAACGATGGGGGTATTGATCAATACCCCCAGGTATTCTCATCTATATCTTCGCCAATACGGCGAAAAATCTCTGCGGGGGTGCGGTCCTCGTTATGATTCCCATGAGGCCCAAAGATAGGTTCTCCTGAGTTGGCAAAGACACCCTTGAGTCTAGTCTGCTTATCACCAAACCCTTGAACCACTAAAGCGTCATGTACCTTTTCTGAACGATAGAGATCAAAGCGCGTACTTCCGTTCATAAGGAATCTTGCAAAGATGCTATTGTCGGTGGGCAAGTTGCTGATGCTTTCTTGCGACGCTAGTTCCACCGATACGTCAGCGTCTAGTCCGGCTTTTTCGGCATTAAAGGTACGAATCGCACTAGTGGGTTGAAGTAGGCGGGTTGTTGCCTGCACAGCTTGATTACCCAAGGTTGCTACTGCATCCTCCATAATTTTTTGCCTTTTCTCGAGGGCACTATGGGCTTGCAACGCATGCTCCAGCCATAAAGTACTTGCCCCTGAGGCTTTGCCACCCTTTATGTCGTTCGGTGAATCACCGATCATCCAGACACCATTCATTCGGCGCGGCTTCGCATCCGAATAGTCTTCACCTGGCTGCAAGTAGCCCCGGGCTACGTCCATAGCGTAGACCGCTTTATATAGGCCTTCTGGGTCTGGCTTATGCTTTTCAACGTCATCCACCGATACAATTACATCGAAAACATCCTCCAGACCGTTCAGGCTGATTGCATCTTCTAGAAGCTCGCGTGGCGAGCTTGACCAGACGGCAACATGAGGTGTGCGAGGATCGTTCTTGTTAGCTGGACTTAACTGTTTCAGTGCCATTACGAGCAACGGATCCATCGGATTTTCCGTTAAGAGCTCGCGCGCCCGACCTTTTATATCACCCCATACTTCCTCGTCGTTATATTGCTTGCCGTCTTTTGTAAACCGGTCCAGGCCTAGGGTGTTGCCGACGTGGATATTCCCGAACAAGCGCAGTATATTTTCGTCGCTCGTTTCTTCCTCGTTAAAACCAAAGCCTCGTAAAACTTCCTGGTGCGCTTGAACCCAGTATTTGCCAGTGTCTTTGCAGGTATCGTCCCAGTCGAGGACTATGCGCTCTGAAAAGTAATCGTAACTCTCATAATCCGGCCCGAGCACATCGACGCCAGCTAGTAACTCCCAAGTCGTAGCGTCCGGACCTGGATTCGTCCACCCCTGCACTTCTCCAACGCCTTCAACATTTACGGTTGTCGGTGCTTGGACGAATTTTTCAGCATTGTCGCCGTATCGCTCATTGAGCCACTGCTCTCGTTCGGTATAAGGATCTCCTTGAGGGTAAGCATCAGGTGACACGCCTGATTCTATTGGAGCAGTATTTGTTTCTTTCATTATAAGTATATGTTAGCACTAAATTGCCGTAATGTCAACCATTCAGTTGACGCAGTGGGGTCCCAAAAGCCCCCATGTCTAAGTTCCTTGTCGAAAAAAAGACGCCTACTGTGAGGCGTCTTTTCGTGCACTTAGCTAGGATTGACAGAGTTTATAGACCTAAGAACCGCTCTTGGTAATCAGGGCTAAATCGGCCAGCGCGTTAATTATTCGCTCTTCGCGCGCTAGTTGTTCTATTTGCAGTTGTTCGGCGGTTAGCGGTGGAGCTCCCGCTGCTTGTCGATTGTTAGCTGCTTCTTGTGCTAGCTGTTCCGATAGGGAGTTGTGGCCAGGTGTTCTTTTAAGCATAAATGTTCTCTTTCTACTATTTTGACAATTCGCCATTTAACACTCAGCGAATATTATATTATGACTGGGATAAACTTTTTTGTCAAATATGTAAGAGCTCACTAGGTAACTACGGTTCGCGCGATTCGTGTTGTTTGATGGTGTCGGCAATCACTTGTTGCAGCTGTTTGAGCTCGCTCAAGCTGTTTAGGCGCACGCCGGCCACGACGTCGGCGCTGGTCTCTTGGTCGGTCTGCTGTCTAATCTGGAAGAATAGCAGGTTGGTGATGCCCTGTTCGTTGATCATGACGATGTTGCCATCGCTGGCCACGACGGGCTGTTTGTAATTAAGTTGTAGATTGTTTGGCTGCATAGTGGCTCCTGCCTGGTTACATTATTCTAAGTATAGGCCTAGACCAACAAGCGTTCGAGGATTTTTTCTGGATCCAGCCCTTCGACGAGGCAGGCGTCCTCGATATTGTACCGTCCGACGCGCGTCCGACGCAGAGCCGTAGTGTAGGCGCCGGTGCCGAGAGCTTTGGCGATGTCTTCGCTGAGCGTGCGAAGGTAAGTACCGCTGCCGACATCGGCACTATATTCAACGAGGGGGTACTCGTACTCTGTGATTTCGAGTCGGTTGATAGTAGCCGGGCGCGATTCCAAGACGACAGTTTGGCCGGCGCGGGCGAGCTTATAGGCGCGCTGGCCGTTGACCTTAATAGCCGAATAGGCCGGCGGCACCTGCTCGATCTGCCCCCGAAACTGGTCGAGGACCCCGAGGACGGCCGCTTTGGTCGGTGTCTGGCCGGCGACGGCGGTGATTTCGCCTTCCGGGTCGCCCGTCGTGCTCGTGGCGCCGAGCTTCATAGTAACTTCATAGGTTTTATCAACTTTGCTGAGGCCCTGGGCCTGGCGGGTGTACTCCTTGCCGATCAGCAGGACGAGCAGCCCGGTCGCGAAGGGGTCGAGCGTGCCGGTATGGCCAACTTTGCAATGTTTGGGCTTCTTGCCTTCAGCGCCAGCGACGATCCGGCGGACGTAATTAACGACGTCGAACGACGTCCAACCGGCCGGCTTGTCAACGAGTAAGATTCCCTGCATTACTCCAGTGTACCGTACCGACTAGAGTACCGCGGCAATTTCTGAATTACTAGTTACTAAATCATTACTGGGGAGGAGTTGGTGGCATTCCGAAGTTGAATGGAATTGGTGGTGGCACCGGTGGTGGCGCGGTTGGGTCAATTACCGATGAACCGCTGGGCTCGGTAGTTTGGGCCGGTGGCACACTGACGTCCCCAAAGCCAGTCAAGGGTTGATCCGGTGGGGTCACGGCGGGCGGCACCGTTGGTATGGCTAGTTGCAAGGCGTCCGTAAAAGCGGGGCTGGGCGGTGTCAACTGCTCAAGGTTGAGCGGCTCGCGCAAATCCTCGCCGAGCGGTTGGGCGTTTAGAGCCTGGATCGGTTCAGGTGCGACCGCGGCCGAGTCGCTGAGGGCTTTCATGACTTCGTCGCGGGCCGTATTGAGGTCAGAGCTAAGGTGCGGGCTGTGCACCGCTTGTTCGATTTCGGCCAAAGTATCTGAATTATCGGTTACGATTGGTGCCGGTTCGACCGGTTGGGGCGAACCGTTGTTTAAGGCGTCTTCAAAAGGTGGTACCCAGGTTGGGGGTGGCGGCGTAAAGCCGGTTAAAATCTGGGTCGGTTTGGGTGGCGGAGGAACGACTGCTTCGTTAGGAGTGATTGATTCTGGCGGCGTTTCTTCGGCGGCGGGCACGGGCTCATCCGAACGATTCAGCAACGGACTCGGACTAACCGACGGCAAGCTGAGGGGGTCGAGACTCGATTCGCTCATTTCATATTCGGGTCGACTATTGGCCGTTAACGTGCCTCCCATTGAGGGGGGCTCAGTAATGAAGCTTGGCGCTTTGGAAACGACCGGCGCCTCGTCGCTGATGGACGGGCTAAGGGGGTCAGTCGATCTGACTTCACCGATCAAACTACTTAGGCCCTCGTCCAAGTCTGGTTCGTCCGAAGCCTCGGCCGGGGCAGCCCCACTACCCTCGTCGGGCTCACTGGCTGGTGCTGGAGTATCGGCTGTTTCGGCGACGTCTTCGTGTTGGATTTCGAGAGTGCCGGGTTCTGGTTTCTCGGCCGCGGGCGTTTCTTCTGAGAATTCAGGCTCAGCGGCGGCCACGGGCTCTGGGCTTGGGGTAACTGGGGCGGGAGAGGGCTCTTCGAGTTTGCTGGCGACGAGCTGCTGGTTGGCGCCGGCGGCCATTAAAGCCGCGCTGGCACTCATCGTTTGGGGGGTTGTTTTCTCGTTGCTGAAGCGAGCCGTTTCGGCGACGATGCCAGTCAATAGGGCGGTGGCGATTTGGCCGTCCAGCAAATCTTTATTGAGCGCCGTGCCGAGGTCGTAAACCAGTTCGGACAAGCTACTGGCCAGTGAATCAACCCAATTGATGCTGCCGAGGCTTTCGCCGCTATGGGTGTTGATGCTGCTGACGACGGCATCGTGCAAAATGCGTCCATGACTGGTAATGGCTTCGTCGAGATCTTCTTGGCGATCAACGCCGAGGGCGACGACGACGTCGACGTTAAAATCACCCTGACTAAAGACTAGGTCGTTTTGGGTTATCGAAGTCCGGTACGGCGTGATAAAAATGCGCACCATTTCGTCTTCGACTTTGTAACGCAGCTTGTCGGCTTTGCTTTTGTCGAGGGCAATAATGAAGTCGCGTAGCGAGTCGGTTGTTTTTTCGAGCGTGCTTTCGGGCTCCAAAAATTCGATTGTCGACGGCACTTCCCCGCTGAAAACGGCGGTGGCGTGCTTACCAAACTTATTGAGGAGTAGTGTCAAGCCGAGACAGGCCGACAGTTGGTCGACCGAAGGGTTACGGCTGACCGTAACTAGAATATTAGTCGCTGACTTTAGTTTTTCGACGAGCTGGGATTGGGCAGTGTCCATGGTTTTGGCTTACTTTACTTTTTAGTCTTTTGATTTTTATGACTCGTATAGTTTAGATTATCATAGTGCTTAAGCCCTGTCCACAATATTCAAAGGGTTATTCGGGCAGAAACCCGGACCGGATTCGGCGCGGTCGGCGGGACTGGCGGGCTGGCCTTTCTTTACAAAGAATGCCCGCCTCTGTATAGTTTATCCTCGAGTAGTAATTAAGCTTAAATTTAAAAGGAACTAGAATGCCCATTATCAAATCCGCCAAAAAGCGCGTCAAGGTTTCAACCAAGGCCGCCGTGCGCAACAGCAAGACCAAGCGAACGCTAAAAACGGCGCTCAAGAGCTTTCACGCTGCCGTCACCGGTAAAGCCAAAGACGCCGGCGACAAGCACGCTAAAGCCCAGAGTGCCGTCGACAAAGCCGTCAAAAAAGGCATCATGCACAAGAACAAGGCCGCTCGTCTGAAGAAGCAGGCCGCCGCTAAAGCTAAAGCCGCCGGCATCGCGCCCAAAGCCGCCGCTAAAAAAGTCACTGTCGCCAAGAAAACAGTCGCCAAAGCCGCTCCCAAAAAAGCCGCCGTCAAAAAAGTGGTCGCCAAGAAGCCCGCTGCCAAGAAAGCACCGGCCAAGAAAACAGTCGCCAAGAAAAAATAAGCACAAAAGTCTATGTTTTGAAGGCCGCTCCCCGAGCGGCCTTTTTTATTTGCCATTACTAATTTATCTCGAAATCCCGTTTCTATTGTGCAGACAAACAGATGGCAGATGACAGACAAAGCCCGGGTGCGTCGACATCTGTAACTTGTTATCTGCTAAATTTCTGTGATCTGCTACTTGCTACCTGTTTGTCTCCCCCCGATGGGATCCTGAAACTAGTTATAGCCTCACGCCAGGAAAACTATAATTCTATAGGAAGGTTTTCCTTAAGTTCGTCATATAGTCTCGCTGTACGCGAGATTACCGGGATGACGGCGGTTGCTTAGAGAGCCAGTTTGAGGAGATAGTTTTGCAGGGCTTCGTCGGCGTCGATGGCTTCCCGCTTCAGGCGCATGTCAATCAACAAAAGATCGGCGATCAAGGCTTTGAGTTTGGCCAGCGTTAAGCGATGGGCAATCCCCTGACTTTTGCGAATGACATAGGGACTGATTTTGGCCTCTTTGGCAATCGCGTCGGCCGATTGTTGGCCGGCGGTCTTGATGACCGCCAAGACGTGGAGCTGCCAAGCAATCATGGCAATAATCTGGGCCGGTTCGACTTTTAAGGCCCGCTGTTCGCCGTACAGCTCAAACGCCCGCTGCACATTCCCGGCGAAGACCGCTTCGAGGAGCTGAAATATGGTGCTTTGGGGAGCGGCCTCCGTCAAGTCGTCGATCGACCGCCGGGTAATCGTCGGCGCGTACAACAGAAGCTTTTCGAGCTCATTACCCAAAGCTTGCTGATTGGCGCCCACACGCTCGACTAAATAGTTAGCGTCTTTCGAACTTATGGTACCGCCCTGCCCTTTGGCCGTCGTGACGAGCCAGCTCGCCAAGGCAAACTGGTCGAGCTCGTTAAATTCTTGAAAAGCGGTTTTTGATTTTAAAAATTTATAGTAGCTGGAACGCTTATCGACCTTCGGCTCGACAATTATAACGTCGGTCGTTTCGGGAACGTCACTCAAAAGTTGCGCAACTTTTTCGGCAAAGTCCTTGTTGGCGCCCGGGGCGCGCAGAACCACCATTTTTTTGTTCGCCAGAAACGGCAGACTCGTAATTGCTTCTTGGATCTTGGCCAGTTCGGCCTCTTGGCCATCAATTCGCTCAAGCGCCAAATCGCCGTGTTCGACGAGGAAAGCCGCCACCGCCGCATCGAGCTCGCGTTTTAGTAAAAAGGTATTGGCTCCCGTAAGTGTTCGAATCATTGCCCTCTATTATGCTGAAGAACAGACGTAATAGCGAGGCCTATCGGTCGGTCGCGCCGAAATTGCTAGTTGGCTGTGTAAGATATGTTGTAGTAGTTTTGACCCCTGATGGTGGTATAATGCGTGTCGTATAGCCATGCCTCAGGTAATTATTGTTTCTAATCGACTCCCCGTTACCGTTACCAAGACGGACGGTGTCTTGACGTTCGAAGCCAGCATGGGCGGCGTCGCGACCGGGTTGAGTTCGTATGTCAAAAATCGTAAAAACAAATGGATCGGTTGGCCCGGCATCCCCAGCGAAGACTTAACCGAGGCCGATAAACGCGCCATCACCAAAGAGTTGGCCAAGCGCAATTGCGCGCCGGTATTCTTAGATAAAAAGCAGTTAACCGACTTCTATAACGGCTTCAGCAACAGCCTGCTCTGGCCCGTTTTCCATAATCTGCCGCTCGATAAAGAACTGCACGGCGAACGCTGGTGGAAGGCTTATCGGGGGGTCAACAAAACTTTCGCCGCGGCGGTCTTGGCCACCGTCCAACACGACAGCGTCATTTGGGTGCACGATTACCAGCTGATGCTCCTGCCCGAGCTACTCAAGGCCGAGCTGCCCTATAACCACATCGGTTTTTTCCTGCACATCCCCTTCCCGACCGCGAAATCATTTGCCAAACTGACCCAAGGGGCGCTCTTGATAACCGGTCTGTTGGGGGCCGATCTAATCGGTTTTCATACTAAAAACTACGTCAAAAACTTTTTAAATACCGCCCAATCGCTCGATTTGGGGGCGCCCGGCGATGGCCAGCTCATCGTGCTCGACCGGGCCATACGAGTGATTGATTTTCCGATGGGGATTGATTATGAAAAGTTTGCCCAAGCCCGCGACCTACCGGCGGTCAAAAAGTCCGTCAAACGGCTCCGACGAAAATACAAAGGCAAACGAGTTATCGCGGCCGTCGATCGGCTGGATATCAGCAAAGGCTTTATCGAAAGGCTCAAAGCTTATCAGGTTTTTTTGACAAATAATCCCAAGCTATTAGGTAAAGTTATTTTCGTGCTGGTGGGGGCGCCTTCGCGGGGCGAAATCGCCGCCTATCAAAAATTAAGCCAGCGCGTTGACGCCAAGGTAGCGGCCATTAACGACGAGTTCTCGACACCGCGCTGGCAGCCGGTGGAATACGTCAACCGGGCGATTCCATTCGAGGAAGTGAGCGCTCTATTTCAAGTCGCCGACATCGCCTTTATCGCGCCGCTGCGCGATGGCATGAATCTGGTTGCCAAAGAATTCATCGCCAGCAAATCAAAACATGGTATCTTGATTTTGAGCGACACCGCCGGCGCCGCCCAGGAAATGCAAGACGCCCTGCTCGTCAGCCACAAAAAACCGGCCAGCTTGGTGGCGGCGCTCGAACAAGCCATGGGTATGCGTAAGCGTGAAGCCCGCGGACGCTTTACGCGCATGCAAAAGCACTTGTCGATTAACACGGTGTACACTTGGGCCGGAGACTTCATGCAGACGTTGCAGACAGCGCCCTTGCCAGGCGTACCCCACCTGCTAACCCGCACCCTATCCTCAAAGCTAGAGGCCAATCTGTACAAACAGTATGCCCGAGCACACAAACGCTTGTTCCTGCTCGATTACGACGGCAGTTTGGTGCCCTTTACGGGTCACTACGCGGCCTCCAAACCGCCCCAGGCTTTACAAAATTTACTCAAGAAATTGTCGGCCGAAGACAAAAACGATGTCGTACTGATTAGTGGCCGCTCGGCCGATGACCTAGACGATAGGTTCGCGGGCTTACGGCTCAATTTAGTGGCCGAACACGGGGCTATGACCAAGCGAGCCGGCAGCAAAAACTGGCACACCCTGACCCGCGCCGAAAGCCGCTGGAAGCGTCAAATTCTGCCCATCCTGCACAAATACACCGCTATGACGCCGCTCGCCATCGTCGAAGAAAAACCGCACTCACTAGTCTGGCACTATCGCCTATCACCGTCCTACTACGCCCAAAAACATGCCGTGGTGTTGAAGCGGTTGCTGAAGCCTCTCTTAAAAACGTATGGTTTGGCGATGTTCCAGGGTAGTAAAATCATCGAGATCAAAAACCCGTCAATCAACAAAGGCTCGGCTTTGCAGCCTTGGCTCAAAAATAAATACGACTTTATCCTCGCCGTCGGCGATGATTACACCGACGAAGATATGTTTACCACTTTGCCCTTGTCGGCAAATAGTATTAAGGTTGGCCGTGGTAGCACTAAGGCCAAGTATCGACTGGCTAGCTCCGTTGAGGCGGTTAGCCTGCTGCACCGCCTGATGCATAAATAGCCCATTTGTAAGTTGAAAGTTCATAAAGTTATAAAGTTGAAAGTGGGCTCGAGCGGCAGTTCACTTTCGACTTTATGAACTTTTTACTTTATAACTTTTTGCAGAAGTTTAGTCTTGGCTGAAATCGTCTCTAGTTGGAAAACATGAACACGACCTAGGCAGTCTCCTTTTGGCAGCGGGGACAGGTGTGGGTGCCGCGACCGGCGACCCGGGTCTTAATGATGATGGCGCCGCAGCGCGGACAGGCTTGGCCTTCGCGGCGAAAGACAGTCGCGAATTTGAGGTAGCTACCACGCCGGCCTTCGGCATCGACGTAATTTCGATCGCTCGAGCCGCCTTGATCAATACTCAATTGCAAGACCTCGCGAATGCATTTGTATAAACTGCTAATTTTTCTATCAGGAACATTTTTGACGAGTGTCGCCGGATGAATTTTTGCCCCCCACAAACTTTCGTCGGCATAGATATTGCCGATGCCGGCCACGACCGACTGGTCGAGCAGCGCGGCTTTGATACTGGTGTTTTTGCGACGGAGGAGTCGTTCTCGCAGTTTGGCAGCCGTAAAGTCGACGGCCAGTGGCTCGGGCCCGAGCTTTTTGAAGAAATCCAAGTTCATGACTTCGACTGTTGGAATTAGGCGCGCCCAACCGAATTTTCGCTGGTCGTTAAAGTACAAATGGCTGCCATCGGCAAAATCAAACGTGACGCGCGTCGATTTGTCGGGCAAATCGCCGATTAGCGAGTCGTTAGGGTGCCCGGCACCAAAACGGATGCTTTGACTACGAAAAACCAATTGGCCGGTCATTTTAAGGTGGATGACCAACGAGTAGTCATTTGATAACTTAATTAACAAGACTTTAGCCCGGCGCGTGACTTGGCTGACGGCGGCGCCGACCAAAAAGGCTTGCACGTCGGCCTCAGCATTGGGAAAGCTTTTGGGGTTGTCGCTAACGACGCGGGCGACTACGCGGCCCGGCAGCAAACGCTGCAAGCCCACGGCGACTGTCTCAACCTCTGGTA
>DHXX01000002.1:1872-4702 GCA_002413865.1 Candidatus Saccharibacteria bacterium UBA5145 | reverse complement strand
CTAGGGTATAGGTTTTAGGGGTCACGGTCTAGTCCAATCTGAAATTGACCCTGTTGAAAAAAACGCTAACGTTTGGCTAGCAAAACCCTTATTGCACTTCCAATAGACGGGAATTGGTAGTTGTAAGATGGGGAAAGCTCGTGCAGCCCAAGCGCATAAGCGCTTACCCCAACTACCAACATCAAGCCCTTGCAAACACAGGGTGCTTTTAGTTTTACGGTGCTTAAAGAGATGCCCTTAGCGGTAAATGTAGTGCGGGAAATAAGAGGCCGATACCCAGCCGCTGTAACCGACCCGGCCAAAACCGGCTAAACCGTTCATATCGGAATACTTCATCTGGCTGCCGTCGTCGGAGACGGCTTCGACGATGGCCACGTGGCCTTCGTAGCCTTTGTCGGATTGGGCGATGGCACCGGCGCGGGGCGTCGAACTGACTGTCCAGCCGCTCTGCGGGGCGTAATTATCCCAGGTATTGGCGTTACCCCAGTTGCTCGGGACGGCAATGCGCGAGGCAACGTACCAGGTGCAATAGCCATAATCATAGCCGTTGTAACCGTAGATTGGTGCCCCGCCACCCCAGGCGAAACCAGTCGAGCTACTTGCGGCCGCGGCCCGCACCAGAATGGGCGCGGCCAACGCACCGTTCGGAATAATGATCTGTTCGCCAATTGTGAGACCGGCAATTTCGGTATCGTTATAAGCAATAATCTGGTCTTTGCTGGCCTTGTATTTGGTGGCCAGGCTATCGACCGTATCCCCCGTTTTAACGGTGTAGACAATGCCGGTGACCGGCGGAATAGTCAGGTTAACCCCGGCGGCAACCGCATCGCCGACTAGGCTATTCGACCAACGGATGCTATCCGAGGTAACGCCAAACTTTGTAGCTAGGCTGGAGATGGTATCGCCACTTTGGGTTTTATAGGTCTTGATGTCGCTGCGCGATTTGAGCGCGGTGGCCACGACCTGCGGCTTGCTGACCACGGTGTCGGTGGTTGGAGCCATGGTCAGTTCGGCCGCCTGAGAATCGGCTTGGTTGTTGATGGCTGTCGTTTCGGGCAAATTATTTAGGCGGGCGACCGTCAGCGCGATATCGGCCGACGACAGTTGATCGAGGGGGTTGACGACGGCTTGGGTGCTGGGCGTGACCACGGCTGAACGGCTGGTGGCGGTTGTGCGGGGGTTTTGCAAGACGAACGCCAAGATGATTGCCAGAATCAAAACATTACCCGTCAGCAAAGCTATGCGGACGGCGCGGCGGCGGACGGCGCGGCGGCGGAGTTTCATTTGGAGTCGGCGATACCACCCGGCGGTCTGGACAGATCGCGGCAGAACTAGGTGTTCAGAAATACTGTTTGAATTGGATAAGATACTGATATAATCTCCGGCGGCTTGGCGCTTGATGCGAGAACTCTTAAGATAAATGTTTAGTTAGTATTGTTCGCGTGTAATGATACTTTGATCTTTACTATTGTAGTGAACGCACGCTCTAAATTGCTTATCTAAGAGGTAACTTTGTTAGGTTCGCATAAACGAACCTTCGCCACTACCGCCTAATTATAGCAAACTTGCCTAGTCGGTCAAATTGGGAGCGCCGCTGTCCACCCCCCTCGCACTAGTTATCAGTTTACCGCTAGGCATAAACTGTATTAGATTTGAAAGTAGAAAGTTGGCTTGGGTTGCATTTTCACTCTTCGCTGTCATCCTGAACGGAGTGAAGGATCTGTAGCCAAACAAGGAGCTCAGATTCTTCGCCTTCTGCTCAGAATGACATCGAAGAGAGTTCAGGGTGACGTGGGTGTGTGGCGAGGAGCCAACTTTCAACTTTATGAACTTTATAACTTTCAACTCCGTAACCCCTAGTTGGTGGCGCTACACAATTTGTGACAGTATTTTTGGGCCAGTGCTTGATGGTCTTGCAAATTGGTCGAGAAATAGGTCGTGCCGTCGTCACCGGCCACAAAATAGAGCCAATTAGTACTGGCGGGGTGAGCCACGGCTTGCAACGAACTGGTGCTGATGGTGCTGATGGGGCTCGGCGGCAAACCGGTGTGCAATAGCGTGTTATACGGTGAGTCATAGGTAAGGCTAGGTTTATGACCGGCCGCAATCGCGCCGTAATTGGCCGTCACGTCCGAACCAAGTGGCATGCCAGCTTTGATCCGCGCCAAAAATACTTGGGCGGCCTGGGTACGATCGCCGGCCTTAGAGACTTCTTGCT
Organism: Candidatus Saccharibacteria bacterium UBA5145; assembly: GCA_002413865.1. Classification (GTDB taxonomy): domain Bacteria; phylum Patescibacteriota; class Saccharimonadia; order Saccharimonadales; family UBA4665; genus UBA4729. The sequence goes on along the minus strand of DHXX01000002.1, from coordinate 2,484 downwards.
CGACAATGGAAGCTAAGATTAAGCCCTGATAGGGCGACAAACCTTGGGCGGCCAGTGCCGCTTGGGTGTCAGCCGTCATCTGCGTAGCGGTTTCACTGAGTGATTCGCGGATAATCAGCGCCGGGTCAGTGCTACTGTCTTTCTGGAAAGAATCCGGCCACAACAAGCCCTCAAGCGTATTAACCGTCGCCGGCTTATAGGTTAAGACCGGCAAATCATTGTATTGACTGGTGTCGAGAGCTTTGTCGACCGCGCTCGGTGTGAAACCTTCGTTGATCAGGTCGGCCCGGATTTGGTCAACTCGCCGGCCCGGCAAGATGGTAATTAAGCGGGTTGAAACCTTGCCTTTGGTCAACTTGGTGATAATTTGCGCTGTGCCTTCACTCGGCGAAAAAGCGTAAGTACCGGCTTGCAGTTTTTCACCGAGCTCTTTGCTGTGCACGTACAGATCCATCGCCCAAGCGCTGCGGATCAGGTGGTTGGTTTGCAAGTCACCGGCGATTTGCTTGACCGTACTGCCGGGTTTGACGGTAAAAAGCTGGGTGCTCTGGTCGGTGCTGACCGGTCGCAACTCAACCGCATAGACTTGGCGGACGACCGCGGCGCTGACGA
>DHXX01000002.1:0-1589 GCA_002413865.1 Candidatus Saccharibacteria bacterium UBA5145 | reverse complement strand
GTTGCCATTTAATTGGTCTCCTTTGGTTGTAGCAAATAATCTTCCAGGATATAGGTCGCGGCCAAGGCGTCGATGTCGCCCTTCTGGTATATTTTACCACGCGCCTTGAGCTCGGCTTCGGCCCGGGTCGAAGTCAGAGCTTCGTCCTGAAAGTGAACGGCCAAGTCGGTGTGAGTTTTGAGTTGGTCAACAAAGTCGCGAACATATTTGGTTTGCCCCGTCTCCTGACCATCAAGTCCGCGCGGCAAACCGACCACCAACACGCCGATCGATTCGGTTTTGATTAAACCGCTGAGACGTTCAAAAAAATCATCGTCATTCACCAGCGTACATAACGGACGCGGCAGCTTGAAACTCAACGAGGCAATCGCCACGCCGATGCGCTTTGACCCCACATCCAGAGCTAGGGCGTAATCAGGGGTTATTGGCATTCGTTTGGGTAGCTGGCGCTGTTGGTTTAGCGATCGTAACCGTTATTTTGCTGGTCTTTTTGGGTACCGATGACACCCAGAATGGGCTGAGCTTGACCTTCACGTCGGTTACGCCAGGGGTGCTTTGGATGAGACTCTTGATGTCACCACCCTTTTTGCCAGCCGACTCGCGTTTGATGTTGTCGATGTTCAGATCGGGGCCGGCGGTGGCGACCGTTTGGAGGGCAACCTGAGCAGTCGTATCAGTCGCCGCAACGACACGGTACTTAGCATCCGTTAAGCCTTCACTCAGAATGCTCTGCTTACTGGTATCAATCTGCTTCTTAACGTCATTGTCGACCAGTGCCTTGAGGTCCGTTTGCTTGACGCCTAACATGGTGTAAGTCACAACTTGCGTAACAGTTACCGTATCGACGGTACTGCCAACGCTCGCACTAGAGGTAATGGCTGGCGCACCGGCAACAAACGTCGCCGATATTGGTGTATATCCCGTCTGGTTCAGCTGCGCTTGCAAATCCTGTTTAACGCTGATACTATCTTGAGCGGCCATTTTTTGAGTAGCTGTGTCGATGTCCGTTTGGCTGACCACCTTCACGATATTATCGGTACCTCCACTGATGTCCGAGCTAGTCTTCGCTTGTACGCTGGCAAAGCCTGCGACTTTCATGGCTGTTCCAGAACTCATGTTGTAGTTTGCGCCTCCAGCTTGGGCTGTGGCACTTACAGTTATAGCGCTCAATCCGGGCAAGCTTTGACAGGCACCTTTCGAAAAATAACTTGCTGGCAAGCTGGCAGGCGCCTGAGTAATATAGGTTAGGCCGTTGGCGCTCACCCCCGTACCCGCTGGAACATTAATCTCATTGCCGTCAGCGGAACAATTAGTTAGCGTTACGCTTCCCTTTGCTTTGTCACCGTTATTCTTTTGGCCGGTGGCCGCGGTCGACTGGTTACTTGTTTTTTGGGATTGGACTTGCTTGGCGGGCACTGTGGCGGTTGCGGGGTCGAGGGCTTTGGCGGCGGTGTCGAGGTTCATTGTAAAGCCGACGTTGACGTCGCTGGCATTAGTCGTGATGGCGATAACGGCCTTTGGCAAAACGGTCAGGTTAAAGAACAGGCCAACAATCAAATCGATTAAAGCGACGATGCCAACTATCCGTG
>DHXX01000012.1:224977-237816 GCA_002413865.1 Candidatus Saccharibacteria bacterium UBA5145 | reverse complement strand
CGCAACAGTATGCGGGCGTTCCTATTGACCTCTTTCTCGGTTGGGTTGTTGATAATTATCATTACAGCTTCAATACTTAACCGGCTGATTGTGAAGCGCTTGCTGAGCCTGTCGAGCCATCTTAAAGAGCTTAAAGATGTTCAGGACTCTACTAAAGTGGTGGCAGTAAGCGGCAACGATGAAATCGCTGGGCTTGGGTCTGATATCAATGATCTGCTCGCCCGACTTCACAATACTTATGACCTCAAGCAGACTAACTCAACCTTAGAGCAACAGGTTACCGAGCGCACGAAGGCATTGGATGACCAGCTCGACCAGATGAAGCGTACGAATGGCTTGATGATTGACCGCGAACTCCGAATGAAAGATTTGAAACAGCAAAATGCCAAATTACGAACCAGATTGGGCGATGACTAAGCGCGTCTTAGGCATTGAACTCATACCGGACAAGCTGCCATTACTAGCGACAAAACTACGGTCTGTACCCAACCCAGAGATAATCATAAAATGGCTCATTGCGCGCAGCACTATGTGGCGCACGACTTAATAAGCAGCCGACAGCAGCCCTCTTTGATAGCGCCATACTCCACACTCGATCCGCCTGATCGATCGCCCATATCGGCTTATCTTATCTAACCTCAACCGCAAAAATGACGGATAGTTACCGTGTCCCGCTGACTGCGTTAAATAAACTGATCTATGTTACACTAAGCAAAAGCGTAAATATTCTATTACTCTCCTAGGCTTTTTATTTATCTTCTTAAGAAATAGAAGGGATATTTAATATGGCTACAACGGCTGCCATCGGGCTGAGTCAGCACGTGGGTGATTCATATCAGGCTGGAATCGAAGCGACCCACACGGCTATGGAAAAAATAGCAAACCCTGTCTTGGCGATTGTTTTCATGACAGAACAATACGAGGAACAAGCAGCCACCAGCGGAATCCGTTCGCTACTAGGCGATACACCCCTGATCGGTTGCACTGCGCCAAGCCTTATTTTTAATAACAAGATTTATGCCGACGGCTTGGGAGTGGCCATTATCGCATCCGATACGCTTAAAGTGACCGTCGGCTTGGGTGAAAACATGAGCCAAGACGCCGTAGCGACCGGCAAAAGTCTTGGTAGTCTTTTGACCGCGTCAACAGTGCCTAAAGTTCATCCAAAAAACCAAGTTTTGCTGCTGTTTGCAGACGCTTCCATGACAAAAGGAGTAGTATCCGATACATTAACTGAGGCCTTTCATGAATTTGGAAGTTTTTTCCGTTTCTTTGGCGGCGGGTCGGCTGATAATTTGCACTTTAAAAAATCATTTCAAATTATCAACCAAAAAATACTTACCGATGCAGCCGTAGCAGCCTTAATAGTCTCAGAAACTCCTCAAGGCATATCACTGATGCATGGTTGGGAGGCGACCGGACAAGCCTTTGTCGTCACCAAGGCAGAGGGAAAAGTTGTCAAAGAGATAGACGGCGAACCGGCCTTGAATTTCTATATGAATCACTTAGACAAAGACACGCAACAGTTTGACTATTCTCAGTTCTACGCTTTTGCGAGTGGCCACCCTCTCGGGATCCCCATGGGAACGGGGGAATACGTCGTGCGCGATCCGCTGTCGGCCTCCCTCGAAGATCAATCAATCACCTTCGTCTCCGAAATACCCGAAAATTCAATCGTAAGAATTATGACCGGAAGCAAAGAATCACTACTGAGCGCTTCTGTTTCAGCAGCAAATGAAGCGAAAGCGGGCTTAGAAGGCAAACCCGCTGCCCTGACGCTCGTCGCTGATTGCGTCTCGAGGTTATTGTATCTCGATGATCAGGCTGAAACGGAGCTTACCAATATCCGAAGCAGTATCGGAGAAGACGTGCCGATGATCGGCTTTTTCTCTTTTGGGGAATTTGGCATCGAAGGCGGCGGTCCACCCGCGCTATACAACAAGACGTGCGGCGTCTACGTAATACCGCAATGATCGCCAGTCTATAATGCCTACCGACATCGCTCTTGAGGCCTCCCTAGCGTCAGTATCAATTCTGTATCAAATAAGTTCTGAGCTGTCCCAAGTCGAAGATAAAGCCACTGCCTGCACTATATTCGTGGAGAGTATCTGCAGAAATTTCTCGATTGATCTAGGTATATTGGTAGAACTGGACGGCGCCGACGGGAGCTATCAAGCTATCGCCGGCCTGGGACTGACGAAAGAAGAAATGAATCAATTTTCTGGCAAAGTCGCGGGCAGTGTCTTCGATAAAACCCTACAAGAAGCTCGACCAGTGCGCCTAGCCTCGCCCAAAGCGGGCATTCTACCGGAGATTATCAGTCATTTCTCGATTCAATCAGTATTACTCATGCCTATTGCTTCTAAGCAAGGCTCCGGCTATGTGCTCCTTTGTTGTCGCCTGTACGATAAAGAGTTCCTGTTCGCTGATGAGCGTGTTATCGGCATCCTAGCCACCAAGCTCTCCTCGACCCTCGATACCATCGTCAGTCAGGATAACCTGGCCTACGCCGAGCAGAAGCTCCAAGATCAGGTACTTGAAGTACAGAAACTAAATCTAGCCCTAGCTGACGAAAAAGCCGATGTGGAGCGGCAGGTAGTTGAACGCACTCAGCAACTCTTCGAAGAGCATGTTCGCTTTCAATCGTCTATCGACAGTCTTGACGTTGGCCTGTTGATGACTTTCAAGGATAGCCAGACTATTTCTCATAATGCCGCCCTGTCAAAAATACTAGGCTTATCTAACACTGTAAAAATAGATGTAGCGCTGTTAGAAGAAAAGCTCTTAACGTCCTCCTTTGATCTTATGAAAGCTATCGAAAACTGCCAAACTACCGGTGAACTCTTTAATATTAGCGAAGTAGATTATGGCGATCATATCCTGAGTGTTTTTGGGGCTCCAGTCAGAACCCAAGACCACAACATTATCGGCACGGTCATTCTAATAGAGGATATCACCGAGGCAAAAATTATGGCGCGCTCCAAAGATGAGTTTTTCTCCATCGCCTCGCACGAACTCCGTACCCCACTAACCAGTATCAGGGGCAATAGCAGTATGATCCTCGATTACTACAAGGATTTACTTATCAAAGATACACCTCTCAAGGAAATGGTCGAGGATGTGTATGGTAGTGCCGTTCGTTTGATAGAGATCGTTAATGATTTTCTGGATCTTTCCAGACTTGAGCAAGGAAAGATGGTTTTTACCTACTCACCGGTTTCACTGCAGACGGTGATCGAAAGTGTCGTTCAAGAAATGCAAGTCGTGTTCAGAGATAAGAATCTTTATTTGAAAATGGATGACCCGACGTTTGATTCTCTGCCTAAAGTCTGGGCCGATGAAGACCGCCTAAAACAAGTGGTCTACAATCTAATCGGTAACGCCGCCAAGTTTACCGATAACGGGGGCATAACCCTTAAGGCGCAGGTCATGGGTACCTTAATTAAAGTGTTAGTGATCGACACCGGCCGTGGCATGACCCCCGAATCCCAGCAGTTACTGTTTCGTAAATTCCAGCAGGCTAGCAGCAGCCTACTAACCCGTGACTCCACTCGAGGGACAGGGCTTGGGCTGTACATTTCTAAGATGATGGTCGCCAGCATGGGTGGCACGATTGCCCTCGAGGAGTCAACCGAGGATCAGGGGAGCGTCTTCAGTTTTACAATACCGATTGCGACGGCGGAAACGCCGGCTATCATAGTTCATCAGTCCACTAAACATATGGCGCACTTGTCTCGACGCTAGTGCGTTCAAAGCTGGCCAATAGCTAACTTTGTGGACGCTCAATTGGTATAAACTTTTCGTGAATAAACGTATCGCTTCTCGATCCAAAGACTAATTTAATATCGGCTTAAACGGCTGAGGATTTAAGGGAAAAGTTAACTTCGAGAGGGCTTCAAGAGCCTGACAAATTCCCTCTGTTGATGCAAAAACAGAAGCAGCGGCCTGATTCTCTATCTGTTTTCTCGCGACAAGGTGCACCCTAGGGTGCACAGCGAAGCGAAAAACAGATAGAAAGTGGCCGACCTTCGGTTTTTGGCGACAGAAGGATTTTGTCAGACTCTAAGAGACAGAGGGGATATCGTTGCGCGTGTAACCGGCCAATATTTCCTTGACCATATCAGCGACTTGCTTGGGATCGTACTCGCTTTTGACGATATATTTTATGGCACCCTTGGACAGCGCGTTTTCAGCGTCTTGCTGTCCGGCGAGATTGGTTAGCATAACGACGGGGATAGCTCTGGTTGCGGGATCGGCCTTGAGCTTCTCGAGCACCTGCAAGCCGTTGAGCTTGGGCATCATGACATCGAGCAGTATCATGGTTGGGTTGACTTCCCGGGCCTTATCGAGGCCTTCCTGGCCGTCTGCTGCCATCACGACCTCGTAACCTTCAAACGTGAAGATCTTTTGGTACATGCGCGACATTAGTGGGTCGTCTTCGGTGATGAGTAACTTTGTCATAATGCTCCTTATTATAAATCCTGCTGTCCAGAATACCTATTGTTTGTGCTTGCGATTCGACCCGTTCGCGCGGCCGTTCTAGCTTGAACTATATTCATCCCCTTGCCTGACATGGCGCCTACTAGCGCACCCCGTTGGATATCTTGCGGGCTATCAGGTAAACGGGTGCAATCGAAAGGGCCAAAAGGCCGACTGAAATCAAGAATGCCAGCTCAACCGACCGACCGGCGGCTGCTAGTAAAGTGTCGGCCGGTCGGGCCACCAGCAGCATGCCGACGGTGTTTTTATCGTCGTCTTTCAACGGCGCGTAGGCCGCCAGATAGGCTCTGTTCTGGAAGCTAGTTTCACCACTGTAACTTTTGCCTTGGTGTAATACGGTGCTTAAGACTTGCCCATTCGTTTCGCGGAGACCAATTGCCCGGTGGAGGCCATCGCCACTCGTCAGCGTAGTGGCTGCCCGCTGGTCACCGCCGTACACCGTGCTTTGCAGGCCGGTGGCCGAGCGAATACCGTCGACGAAAGCACTCGAGACAGCTCGGGCGACCGTCACCGTACCAACAATCAAACCGCTACTGTCGCGAACTGGTCGAGCCGACATTAAGTTCACATTGGGGGCGACAACACCCTTTAGCACGGCAACGCTGGAAGCTTCGCGGCCAATTAAGGCGCGCTGGACCAGTGAATCGTTGGATCGTGAATCGCCCCAACGATCGGGATCTTCGGCCCGCAGCAGTACGCGACCGTCGGCATCGGTTATAACTAATGAGCTCAATTGATGGGAAACTGCAAAATCACCAACTGCCGTAATCATCGCCCGGTGGTCAGCGCTAGTCGCCGCACTGGCCACACCGGGTTGGAAGGCGACAGCCTCGGCCTGGGCGGCAATTTCAGCCTTGCGGCTCGTTAGGGCATAGTCCAAGACGTGGCTGGCGGTCGCCAGGTCATCAAGAGCTTGGGAGCGCGTGTTGCGCAGCAGCAGCAAGCTAAAGGCTGCCGTCGACACGAAATAGATAACTACCGTCGTCGTGACCAGCACCATGAATATTTGACTGATTAGTCGCTTGGTTAAATATTGCCATACCCAACGGCCTAGGATAATACCACCGGCCAATAAAGCGGCTTGGGTCATCCACCAGATCGGGCCATACGTCGCCACCCAGTTGTAGACAAGCGGGTTGCTACTGGCTCGCAAGGCGCCGAGCGCCGTGCCAAGCTCAAAAGCTGTCAATAGTGCAAAGCCGATTACTACCGGCCGCAAGTGACGCTCAAGCCCAGTCGTCGCTCGGCGCCAATAGAGGCCGGCAACAACAAGTGGCAAGAACGGCAGAGCAATCATTTTAGCGATGGCTACGCCACCGATAACGGCACCCTGCATTGGCTGGCTAGTATTCGGTGTGGCCGCAACCGCAGGTTCACCTCCCTCTTGAGGTACTTCGTAGCTTGGTCGCAACATGAGCGGATCCAAAATTTGACCGAGAGCAATCGCGATATAACCAGCTATGCGCAGACCGAGTGAAATCCCGGGGAGTAGCGTTGACCAAAAACTCGCATTGATATTGCCGGACTCAACAATCGCACCGTTGAGCAACAAGCCCAGGGCGAGCAACAAGAAACCGCTCCACTTAACGGCTTCCCGCAAGCGACGGCGTTCCAACCAAGCATCAAAGGTTAGCCAAAAGACGGCAAACACTGCCAGTGAAGCCAAGAGACTGACTGCAAAATGAACGTTTTGACCAATAAATTGAAGTTGCATATATTAGAGCCCACCCAGCTCACGTAATATTGTCTGCTCTGATAATACCCCAACCATAACCTTTTTAATATGGCCGCTGCGGTCAATAAATATGTGCCGGGGCCCGAAACCGGCCACCAAACTTTCTGACAAGGTGTTATCGGGATCAGCCAGGCCATCGAGCTTGGCACCGGAAAGTTGCAACCAGGCCGCGACGGCGGGAGCTCGTTCACCCTCAAATATCGGCACAATGCCAACGTCACCGTTTTGTTGGGCGGCTTCGAGCGCGGGCAATTGATCGACACTGCTCGGCGACCAGGTATTGAGCAAGCTGATGACCGTCGGGCGGCCGCGCAGATCAATACTTTGCAAACTTCCGCCGCTTAACTTAGGCAATTCAAACTTTGGCACATTACCTAGTGCAGTCGTATTTTGGGCGCTCAACAGTGTAATTGGCCGAACCGGTAACTCGTTGGTCAGCGTCCACGAGGGCACCGACAGGGTGTGACGACCCAAGGTGATCGAGCCGAGATGCCGCAACTTAAATATGGCGGTCAGACTCTGGGGCGAAGTGATGGTAAAGCGGCGCGATACGACCGTGCTATAGCCCGGCGCGCTAGCCCGCAAGTAGTACTCCCCCGCCGGGGCCATCAAACTGTAGCTACCGCTGAGGACCGGCTGGGGATTAGTTTGGCCATAGGGTTGGCCATCCCACACAGTCCAGTGCCCCGACGATGGTTCCATATATAAGAGGGTGACGCTGGCGCCCTTTACCGCTTGGCCTTGGGCGTTGACCACTCGGCCGGCGGGTACCACCGAGGCCTGGCCCAGCCGACGGTCGGTCTGGTTGCCGGCTCCGTCCAGGGCGTGCACCGTGAGCTCATAAATACCCCCCTTTTCGAAACTAACGGCGCCGTTCCACAAACCGGTCGTCGCATCTTGGGCCAACGAGAAACTTATGGTTCGGCCAGTCGCTGATTTAGCTCGCAGCTGGACCGCTGTCGCCCCACCAACGGTCTGCCCGGTCACGCGGTATTCGCTGCCGATCGAGATGGCCAGCGAGCCGCTGGCATCTGGCTCAAGCACTTGCGAGCCGAAAGCTACGACTAAGTTGCCAAAGCGGGGCGGCAACCTGTCAATCACAAGCGTTTGGGGATCACTCCGCCCAATATTGCCATTGCCGTCGATGGCGCGAACCATCACCACGTAGTTGCCATCATCGAGAATAGTCGGCGTAAAGCGAGCCGTCGCGTTTGGCGTCCCAAGCCCGTTAATAGCATCGGCCGGCAACCAGTTCCGACCACCGTCGATCGAATAATCAACCCGAGCAATCGCATGGTCGTCGTGAGCGGTAATCTGCAGCGTCGGTGGAGTCGCATAGTAGTTAGCTAGTTTGGTAACTAAACTGGCGGTGGGCGCAGTAGTGTCGCTCGGGGTCGGCGCGACGACGACAGTCGAGTGGGCGGAATGAATAAAATCGCCGCCGACACTGGGAACCACCGGAGCGACATCGTGCTGGATGATAATAACCGGCGCTTCGGGCGTAATAAACATATTGTCGTCCGAAAAAAAATTGTTACCATTGCCGTCCGAGCCGGCCACTTGGTAGTGATAGATGGTGTTTGGGCTGAGACCAGTGAGCAGCACGCTATGACCAAAATCGACATTCGGGGCTGTCGCCGTCTTACCGTAACCGGTGTCCGTGCCGTAATAGACATAGGAAGAACTGGCCACATCGCTAGTCCAGCCAACGGTCGCCGTGGTGGCCGAAAGATTCGTCAGACCAATATTTGACTCGCCACTGGGTGGTGGTGGCGCTTGGGGCGTGCCAATACTAGTGGTAGTTTGGCCGCCGCAACCAACGGCACCACTGCCGTCACCGCTTTGCGAGGTGCTGATTGTCCAAGTAGCGGCCGGTGCGTCGTTTGGTCCGGTTTGCATGGCTAGCTGGAACGAATAGGTATCACCGGGCGCTAAGCTCGACCCCGTTAACGTGGTGCCTGTTTCGCCAGATGCGTCGGTCCACCCCGACTGGGAAATACCGTTAATACTATAGTTCACATCCGGTCGCTGGACTTGTATCCAGGTAATCGCCTGGCTGCCGCTGTTTTGAATATCGAACTGGAGAACGGCTTCCGTACCAGGCGCCACATTACTGGGCGAGACGGTTACGCCACAGGCAACAGCCGCAAAGGCGACCCGTGGAAAGGCAGCGCCAACCAGCACTATCATCACTACGAACAAACTAAATCGGCGAGCCCACCCAAGCATTACCACTATAATACCGTATACCTTGCATTAGCACAACAGAGGTAATTATCGCATTTTATAGTATGTTTCATTCGGCTTGTTCCTATGTGCACAATTCTGATTATCGATCGTTTCTGAGACCCTATTGGCTTCACATATTACTTAACGAATCTTGACCGACGTCGCTTGGGCTAGACTTCCACTAACTTGGTATAATGCCGGTGCAGATGCAGGGTTAGCACCCGGAGCATACACCTTCAGTATGACGCTATCTTGGCCAACCGGGTTTAAGGCACCGCCATCGACCGCTTCAACAGTGAATGGATTCGTGGTGGACGTACCGTCGACCACCACAGCCGCTTGGCCGCCAAAGCGCGCTCGAGAATTGCCTGTCTGATCGATCACAAACCAGGCAATATTGGTCGCGTTCACGGATGTGTTATGGCAATTAGTAGCATTCTGCTTACCGCACTGACTGCCAGTATTGTACGTAAACTGAAAATCATTATTGGCGTCTAGTGCGCCGTTCTTGAAATCAACGGTAAAGCCGTAATTTAAGGGGTCCGATTGATTATTGGCAACTAAACCAGGCAAGACATCGCTGCGAGCGAGCGATGGAACGAGGTCTTTTTTATTTTTACCAGTAACGCCCAGAGGATTACTCGCATCATACACAACCAGGAAGTCGCTCGCCGGGGCGCTCCAGTTACCGTCGTTGTCCTGAGCCCGAACACTAATCTTGTAAACACCGGCTGGGAAGTCAGTGCCAAAAGTAGTCGTAAGATCGGCACTTAGACCGTTATTCTGAATGTTATTTACCTGCATCGTAGCTCCATTACCCTGTCCAGGATCAGTGTCACCGATAAAATATTCAGCTTTCTGGATACCCGATTGGTCGTCCGTGGCTGGAATCGTCAGAGTTGATGTCCCATTGATAGGCTTGGGGTTAGATGTCCAGGTGGGTATGCCGATTTCTGGAGGCACAGCGTCAGGGTCTGGGGGTGTAATCCGACCGATGCTGTTGCCATAGAATTCAGTGAACCAGAGGGCGCCGTCTGGGCCAGTAGTTATGCCGTAGGGGTATGCTGTCGGAGTCGGGAGCGGGTATTCGGTGATCGTACCGGCAGTCGTTATTCTGCCAATCTTATTGCTATTTGCTTCAGTGAACCAGAGGGCACCGTCTGGGCCGGTAGTTATGCTATTGGGGTAGGAATTTACTGTCGGGGGGAGCGGGTATTCGGTGATCGTACCGGCAGTCGTTATTCTGCCAATCTTATTGCTATTTGATTCAGTGAACCAGAGGGCGCCGTCTGGGCCAGTAGTTATGTCTAAAGGCACGGCGGCACCAGCCGTCATGATTGGATAGTTAGTAATCGCCCCGGTAGTAGTGATCCTGCCGATGCTATTCGGGTCGTTACTCCCGTTTTCGTAGTTTGTGAACCAGAGGGCACCGTCTGGGCCGGTAGTTATGCCGTAGGGCTCAGCGACGAACGGCAATGGATACATAGTAACGGTGCCTGAAGTTGTAATCCGCCCAACCGCGTCACCAGCCGAATCAGTGAACCAGAGGGCGCCGTCTGGGCCAGTAGTTATCTTATTAACCATTGGGTCTCTTGGAAGTGAGTACCAGCTAACCGTCCCAGTAGTAGTGATCCTGCCGATCTCGTTGTCGCCAACAGTGAACCAGAGGGCGCCGTCTGGGCCAGTAGTTATATCCGTAGGATTGCGAAAAGTTCCTGTTGAATACTCTGTAATACTGCCCGAAGTGGTAATGCGACCGATATTGTAGCTGCCGTACTCAGTGAACCAGAGGGCGTCGTCTGGGCCAGTAGTTATGCCGTAAGGGTATGCTGTCGGAGTCGGGAGCGGGTATTCGGTGGTCGTAGGCGACGCCGCAGCAGGCAGCATCATCAAAACGGGGAGCATTAAGGCTAGTATGCCGAGTACTGCTATGAGCGTATTTTTTAAACGCACCGTGCGCAAAAGAGGCATTTCGTTATAACTAACAGTGCTATTAGGTGTTATTGTTCGTCTCATAATCAATTATCCCCTTTATATAACTTTTCGAATTTGTATTAATTCCTCGTATAGCCTCTTAGTACATTTTACTATATCGGTATCTTATATGTTTACATCGGTGAGTCATAATAAATAGCTGTTGTAGTTTAAACAATGCTCGTTTTCTCTTTTGCATAGAATTATTTAGGCTGAGATATTGGTGTGAGTTGAACGGGACCGACATCGACTATTCTATCGACACTTGGCCGATATATGATTACGCGGGCAGCCTTTTGGTAAATTAGCACCTTGTCGCCCTTTTGGGCTTTTTGCAAGAACTTGGTTGAAAGCTTTGATGGATCAGTTACCGTAGCCAGAGCCGGTAGTTCGTCAGTTGGCAAAATGTAATGCATATTGACCATAGTAACAATCACCTTAACGTCATTTAGATTCTTGGTCGGTTGATGCTGGGCACGGAACACCAGTAAGCCAGCGACAACTAGGGCCACCACTATCAAACCGGCAACTACTTTCACAAGTAGCCGTGTCGATATAACCGTCAGGCCCGCTTTTGCTCTTGTTTTTGAAGCAACCTGTGGCCGTACGTCTTGCATCGATGGCTTCACTGGCGCTCTCTGGTTAACTCGCCGTTCCACTATCGGTCGCTCTCGAGATATATTTTACTCATTACGAGATTTCTAATCGTCGTGGTAAGTGTCTGGACTCCAATACCTGCCTTCATAGCCACCGTGTTTGTTGGCAGTGTGGTCGTAAAACTACCTTCACTCGTGGTGCCACCGACTAAATCGTCTGCCCGCCAAAAGATTGTACCCGCACCCGTTTGTCCAAAACCTGGAGTAAATAAGTACAAGTCATACGTGTGGTTTTGTTGACCGGCAGCACCAACCAAAGCAGTGGTCGCCGTTGCCGCAGCGGTGGTCGTGCCATCGCGGCGGATAACTTTCCAAGCGGTATCAGCACGGTTAGTCGAGTATTGGAAGCCGATAAAGTTACCGGCTATGGGGGCATCCGAAGCCGTCATCGTTGCAATAGTTTGGTCGGTCAAGCCTACGAACGCACGAGTGCCAGTGGCACCGGCGCCATAGTTTGCATCCGGCGTACCTACTCGAGCAAAGAAGAAAAAGCCATTCGAGCCAGCAGCCGAACCGCGGAAAAACAAGTTAGCTGTGGCCAGCGAAGGGTTATTGCCAGATACTGCCGTAGTAGCGATATTTAGACCTGCTCCCATAGTCTGATTGGCTGCAGCAATGGTGAATCCGGCAGTTGCCGAGTTAGCCCACTGTGCACCGAAGGCAGTGATGTTAGCGAAGGTGGTGGCTGTGACACCGTTGCCTGGCGTCACGTAGGTTATGAACTGGTCGGCTAGGCTGGTTTGGAAGTTGTAAGATACGCCGGTGGGGGCTTTGGCGCGTAACATAGCACGGCCAGCCGTCAATTTGGTGTAAATACGGAGATTACTGGCAGTAGGAGTGGCCGGATCGGCCGCCAGTGCTGCCAGTTGCATGCCGCCGGATTGGAGGTCTAGACCAATGTCCCAACCGGTTGCCACTTCCAGAGCTGTATCCGTACCAGCACCACCACCAGGAGTTTCTAATTTAACACCGTAGGCAGTAACACCAGAAGCGGCACTGGCTGTTGCTGCAATACGCACACCACTCCACGTTCCCCCAGATGTTGTGCCGGGAGTGAAATTAACACGCATGCCGGCTGCTTCTACGGCAGCCGCGCCGCCTAAGTAGCTAATTTTCAGGCCATTGGCGTTAGCCGTTGTTACACCGGTAGAGCCCGTATTGTCGATTGTGACTTGATCGGTTATTGGAATGCTTGCCCCGGAGTTGACAGCGAGAGTCGAGTTAAATGTTTTCGCGCCGGCAAACGTTTGCACGCCAGTGCTGACCAAGCCCGGATTGGTGGCATCCGCGCCACCAAACGTAATTGTCGTGCCTCCTATAGAGGCGCCATTGACAATACTACTACCGGTAAATGCACCGACCGTGCTAACGCCACCAGCACCGCAACTCCCCCACAACAGCGTCGTGGCCGTCGATGGATCACTCTGTAGACATTTACTAACCAGCGGAGCAGCCGCTGGCAGACTCAGCACATAGCCGGCCGCGCCGGTTGGCGCCACCAAGCCAATGACATTTCCGTTGCCGGTATTGCTAAAATTAAGGGCGTGGCCGCCCGCCAGTGTCGTGTCTTGGTTGAGGGCAATACTCGTTGCCTGCGGGCTGGCCGTCGCTCCCAGGTTCAATACTGTACCACTGGCCGCGTCCAGGGTATTAAACCTAGTTGCCGACGCAGTGATCGCAAAATACAAGTTTGCTGCGGTGCTATCTTTGACTTCAAGCAGGTTGCCCACGGTCGTTGCGGCGTC
>DHXX01000012.1:176169-224752 GCA_002413865.1 Candidatus Saccharibacteria bacterium UBA5145 | reverse complement strand
CCGCCGCCGCTCAAGCCGACGCATGAACCGGTATTTGTAATGATTCCACCGGTAACAGTTAAGCCCGAAAAGGTCGAGCCGGAAGCACAGGTCAAAGAGACACCAAGCATACCATTTGACACGTAAGCTCCCGCCGTATTAACGTTGCCGGCGACATCAAGCTTATACGCTGGGTTGCTAACGCCGATTCCAACCCGTCCCGTTACGGGTTCAATCGGTGTGCCGGCGGTGCCGGCAGAACCCGTATCGACTAGGCTAGTAGAGGCGGTCGTTAGATAAGTGTTCTCGCCACCACTTGAGGTACCGCGGTATATCCGGTAACTTGACGCGCCGCCATAGGCCGACCAGCTGACCGTGCTGGTGTTAGTATTTAGCCGAGCGTTGTTAATGGTCGGCTGGGCCGCACCGAGCGAAACATCGGCGGTACTATCGGTGTAGGTGGTCGTCGTGTTATCACCAAGATCAACCAGTAATTTTTGAGTACCGTCGGCGCCGCCTGCGATGGTGCGATAAATTTTACGGCTTATCGTCCCTGTTGAGCCGGTCGGAATGTTGCTTATCGAAACTTTTTTACCGTTTGCGGTAAAGTTGGCGGACGTACTCGGTGTAGTCTCGCCGTCGGCACTGACATAGGTTACCGTGTACAGGTAGGCTCCAGTGATGCCACCGGCTGCGCCATTGGCAAACGTCATGGTATTGGTTGGCGAGGCTAATGGGCTAAAGGTACTCCCCGGTAAAACAATTTCAGTTGAAGCGGCCGATTCTGTCCCGCTAATTATGGCGCTAACCCGGTAGTAGTAGGCTGTTGTTGCATTGCCCGATAGTGACCCTCCGGTGTTTGCGGTCGGGGAAACCGCCGGACCGCTCACGATCGGGTCGGTACTTGTGACGACAAAATTAGCATCCAGAGAAACGGACCGATTTGTAGTATTGACCACTAACACCGTCTTAGGCGTACCGCCGGCCGTCATAATCTGGAGGGCGGCGCTAGAATTTGTGGAGTTTTGAAAACTAACCGCGCCGCCGTTTGGCGCCACAGTTAAGACATCGCTGCCCGAGTTTTGAATGGCAAAGCGGCCATTGGTCCCGCAACTCGTCACACACTGTAAATTCACGAGAACGTTTGGGTCTGTCGCGGTATCGGCGGCCGTGATACTTATGTTCCGACCGTTGGTCAGCAAAATATCTGCACTGCCAGAATTGGCATAGGCCTGGGCGAGTGACGTGTAAGAGCTACAAGCCCCGAAAGCTAATTGGGTTGCTGAAGTAGTCGCAAGACATTGATTGGCGGCCGTGGCGCCAGTCGTGGGAAGATTCAAAACATAACTGCCGGCTAGAGCGATCGCATTCAAGCTGACTTGATAATTATTTACCGTGCCGTCTTTGAGGATGATGCTGCCGGCACTGGTAGTCGAGCCAAGCTGGACGCTGCTACCACCCTGGATGGCGCCATTTACATTAATGCTGCCGATTTGCTGCGAACCCGGCGAAAGCTGCACGAGCTGTGAAATACCGAGACCACCAACTTTATCGGCGTTGAAAGCGAAGGGCACGCTGCCGAGCGGCATGCGCGGGACCATTTCCCCGGCGGCGTCGCCGTTGAAGGTGACACCGAGATACAGCGTCGGACTGGCGTTGAAGTCGATCGCCGTGTTACTAAAGGTGCTACAAGTCTGGGTCGTGAAGAGCGAGCAAGTGCTGCCCAGATTTACCTGGAAAACGCCGCTGGCCACCGCGACCGTAGTTTGGGTTTCCCCCCACATCGAGGCACCGCCGCTAGCGACCGAGTAGAGCTTGAAGGTAAAACTGTAGTTGCCGTCGGCCAGGTTAGTACCATTGGCATTGACGACCTTGCCTTGGAACGGCATGGTGGTCGGATTGGCAGCCGAAACGGGTAAATAATGGTTTAAGGCCACGCCAAAAAACGTACTAAAAAGTACGATCCATAGTATCAAAGTTTTTGTTATTCGATGTGTATGTTGCACCTCATACCTTTACCCCTGTTATTATACTCGGTAAACACAAGCGGAGCGAGAGGTGTTTTAAGGGTGAAAACGCAGTTTCTTGAGAGTTATCCACAGGGCGAAACGATAATAATAGAGCGCTATCGTCAAAATGATGATCAAGACCAAACTTACCAGTAAATGCGGTAGGTTGATAAAATAGAATTTTTCTGTGTGGATAGCGGCGGCGGCTAGGCCGTCGTAACGGTAGTTTACTTGCAACGTATAGTGCCCTGGCCACCAGCCGGCGGCCCCCACTGACTTAATCGGAACCGTCAATTGGCGATAGGCGTCGGGTAGGATAAAACTCGAGTCTTCATTGATGGCTCCCTGGCCAATTAGTGTGTTGTGCGGCCCAAACAATTGGACGGTACCGCGCGGCACGACCGCGACGTTGCCGGGGTTCTGAAAACGGAGATGGGCGGCGGTCGGCAGGTGCAGCCAGCTCGTATTGTGCGTGACTTTATTGAGGCGTAAATCGTACTGTTCGCCCCCCAGTTTGGTGACGAAAATTAACGATGAAACTGTCGGATTGGCGGCAATAGTATTAGGCTTTGATTGACCCGAACCGGTAGCTTCATTGACGAGTACCGCGCCGTAGTGGCCGCCGGGTGCAAGGCCTTCATCGTTGCGAATTGTCACCGTCAGACTAGTACTGGCTTTTGGCGCCAGGCTAAAACTTGACTGGTCGATAACGAGCCACTTTACCAGACCGTGCTGAGCGACGTAATTCGAATCCGTCAGCCCCAAAAAGGCGACGCCCCCGAATTCATTTTGGGCACCAAAATCAGTCAGACTAACCCTAAAACTGCGGGTTGAATCGGTCTGGTTGGTAACCAGTAATTTAAAGCTTTTGGTCGGCTCAAAACTAGCCACCGATACGGTCTGTAGAAACGGCGCGAGCGTGATCCCGGCGGGCGCAGTTGCTCGACTAGTAGCCGCGGCTGCCGGCAAAGACATGACCATAGCCAGACCAACGGCTACCAGCCAAGCCCCGGTCCACTTTTTCATAGCCGTTGTTTGTATTTAGTGCTCTTGAAAAGGTGATGGGCGATAAACCAGGCGCCGGCGACAACTAACAGGCCGGTCGCTAGGACAATCATAATTAGCGTCCAGGGAATTACCCAAAAACTGGTCGTGGCTTCCATGGGGACGTCGCGTACGCCGTCGTTATAGACGACTAGGGCTTGGGCGGTGTATCTGCCAATCCGGAGTTTTGTGACCCTGGTTAGATCCCAGTGCAAAGAACGGTCGGGCTTGCCGCTTTTAGTGAGTACCGGCTTGCCGTCAATCTGTTTGTCTTGATAGATTGGAAAACCGTCGCGCCAATCAGCCGTAAATATCCGATACGACTTCGGCAAAACATTGCCTTGGTAAGGATTGATATCGAGCGTGGCAACTGTTTTGCTGCCCTGTTTGATAAAAATATTGCCGGCCGGATGGAGATGAATGTTACCGGTGTTGTGAACGCGGACCGACAAAGTTGACGGTAGATATTGGTAGAGGTGGTGATCGCTCGTAAAGTTGGCGAGTTGTAGCTCGGGGTGTTGGTTGGGTGATTTGACGTCGAGCAACACGAGCGTTGCCGAGGCGCCGATGACCGAAGCCGACTGATCGGCCGCTGTGCCGGGATTATTGGCACGCTGGAAGGTTACCGCGTAGTAATAGCCCAGACCGGCCGTCGACGGCACGGTAATTGTCATCTTGATCTTCACCCACTGTCCGGACGGCGCGTCAAACGTACTGGGCGTGAACTTTACCCAATCAAAATAATCGTCACCGAGGCCACGTTCATACAGGTTGGGCCGCCCCGTCTCACCAGTGGCCCGGAACTTCATAAGTCCTACCTTGAGACGTTCGGGCTGGATAGAGTTATTGACGACGCGGAACTCGGAAGTGATGGTCGTGCCCGGGGCCGTGGTGAGCGATATCGGTGACGGCGTGGTTGTCAGGTTAAAGCCTGTGTTGGCCGCGCTAGCGTGGGCCAGCGGCATGATTAGACCCCCAATCAACACGAGCAAACTGGCTAGAATATTTTTGCGGCTTCCCATTTATAACTCAGTATAACGGATACGAACGGTGAAAGCGATAGCGCCATAGACCATAGAAGTACACCAAGTACTGAACCCAGTCAAACACCTGCAGTTCATAAAGTTGGCTTGGAGCTTGTCATCCCCGCGAAAGCTGGGACCCAGTCAATAATCTGCGCGGAAGCGCACCTTTTAATATTTAATTAATTGCCGCTCGCTACTATGTTGTCATGCAGCAGTATTTCGTCTACATTCTAGCCAGTCAGCGTAACGGAACTCTGTATACAGGGATTACGAATAATTTGGCACGGCGCATTGATGAGCATCGATCAAAATCCTACTCCAGCTTCACCACAAAGTATGGCGTTATCGGGTTAGTGCATTATGAAGCTTATGAACTTGCCGTCGAAGCGATTAGACGAGAGAAGGATATCAAGGCTTGGAAGAGGCTGTGGAAATTGCAGTTGATTGATGCTAATAATCCGGACTGGGCAGATCTTTCAAGCGGATTACTTGATTGACTGGGTCCCAGCTTTCGCTGGGATGACAGTTCGGAGTTGTAAAGTATAAAGTTGAAAGTTAGCTACAGTCCGAGTTAACTTTCAACTTTATGAACTTTCTACTTTTAACTATCCCCCGCCATGTCAACAAGACCAAGCGAGGATGAACACAATAAGCTATCGATTTGCTGGGGCTAGAAGTTACCGGCGGCAACAACCGTCAGTGTGTCGGTGTAATCGTTGGCAGCAGCGACGGTGTTGGCGACGGTAGCGCGCTCTTTGAGACTGATTTGATCTCCGCTCGAGTAACCGTTGCGTGACTGAAACGAGGCAAAGCTAGTGCCGTTGAAAGCACCACCGTGTGTGCCGTCAATGGCATTGTATTCAGTATCGTAGGATATCGATCCGGAAACGGTACCGCCCGCTGTAGTAGTCGATGGCACGAAGCCGTAAATACTGGACCCGCCTGACATCAAATCGGGTGCACCGTTGAATGCGCCTGTGTTAATTGGGGTCGATGGCGAGGTGGCCGATGTTAAGGCGCTGTTTTTTGACTTAACGTAGGCTGTGTAGCCCAATGGCGAGTTGGTCGATACGGTCATCGTAACACCCGCGGATGTTTGAGGAGCCGAAGGGTCAATCTTTGGAATGGTATCGCTGTTGGCGCTCAAGGCAAAACTGAAGTTAGCCGCTACCGAAGCGTTGACCGTGACTTGGTCGCCGTTGGCTCCAGCGCCGTAAATGTAAGTTTGGACCGTCGTAGTGTCAATCGCCGAGCCACAGTTGGCGGTACCACCGCTCGGTTCGCTACAAACAGTAATGTTCTGCGCGCCAGCGGTTGCCGGGTTGGTGATTGTACCGGCTGGAATCGTAAAACCGTAGAGCGTCGTGTTTGTTAAGCTGGCCGACGTAAAGCCCGAGACCAAAATATCATTAGTAACGGCCGTTGAGGCTGCCGTCAGGGTTCCCGGAGGGGCTGTGATGCTAGCTGGCGTGTTTGGATAGGTACCAGTGCCGACCGTCGGTGTACCCGTCGCGATCGTGAAGCCCACCGGGAAAACTATGTCAATTTTGGCGACGGTCGTTGCCGTCGTATTGAGTTTGAAGGTAACGAGTAAATCGTTACCTGTTCCGGCGTTGATCGCCAGGCGACCAAGTTGAAGACCAGCTTGGGTTAGTTGGGCAGCCGAAGCGAAAGCCGGCAAGCCGCCGCTTAGTAAAAGAACAAGTGTCGTGAATAATAAGAAAGTCTTAGTGCTTATAGAACTTAGATAGTGCTTCATGGATCCTTCTTTTTGCTATTTATTGCTCTAGTTATACTTAGTACAAAATATACACAAGCATAACCAATTAGTCAATTAAAAGTTGCCAGCGGCGACGACCGTTAGAATGTCACTATAATCGTTGGCCGCCACGACGGTACTGGCGGCTTTGGCTTTGAGGAATAAACTGGCGACGCCGCTCGTGATTGGGCCGGCGCTGGTGTAGAGCCCGCGGTTGGAATTATCGACGATACCGACGATGTTACTGGCGCCGTTGTAGGGGCTCAGAGCGGTCAGTGGGCCGCCGGACGATTGGCTGGCCGACGACGACTGGGCACCATAGCCGGTTGATACCGATCCAAGGTCGGCCGAGGCCGAAGCGATTGAACTGGCCGTCGAGGCGCTGTTGAGGCCGCTGTTTTTGGACAATATATAGAGGTTGGCACCGCTGACGGCGTTCGTGGTCAAGCCGAGGTTGATCGTATCGGCTGAAGTTCCGACTGAGCCGGCTATCAGCGGACCGATACCGACGCTAAAAGGCGGGTTAGCTTGGCTCGTTGTCGTAAGATTAAAAGTAATCGACGGACTGGCTGTCGTCGCCGAGCTGCTCGGCCCGTAGGCCGATTGAGTGTAATTGCCCTGGGTGGCGCTGACTTTAACCCAGTAGGGTATGCCGTAGGCCAAGCCGATAACGTTGGCGCCACCAGCTCCGCCCCAGACCGCGTAGGTCTGAAAATCGGCCGTCGTCAAAGTCGTTCCAATCGTCAGATCGTTTTTGACATAACGCGTATCGGAGGCGAAGTTATCGGTACTGATTTCAAGCGCGAATTTGGCGTCGGTCGGGTTACCCTGGGTGTCGATTACGAAGTGCAGTTTGTTGTAGTAAACGCCGCCGTTGTTGTCGAGGCTGGTCAACTTCGGGACGTTGGCTTGGCGCGTGCCAATGTAAGCGGGCAGGATCTTATAATTAGCCGTCGCGCTGGTTTGACCACTAATTTCGCCCGTTTTGCCTTCCAAGGCGTAGTTGCTCGTCGAACCGGTACCACCACCACTGCCAAAACCGTAACTGTTGAGCCGGTAGTTCGCGGTACCCGGCAAGGCCGCGAACAACAGTAATCCCAATAAACTACCCGCAAACAACTTATGCATAATGTATAGAAGTATATACAAGCCGCTCCAAAACTTCCATTCGACCGCAAACCCAGGTTAGTGGAGGGGGTTCACTGTCATTCTGATAGCCTCGCGTTCAGCGAGGATATATGCTTAAACCCAAGAAAACATTCTTATAAATTTATAGTTTTCCTGGCGAGAAGCTATAACGAAGTGAAGAATCTGAGCCGTAATTTTATAGATGCAGATCCTTCGCCTGCGGCTCAGGATGACGCGTCTGATTCTAGGGCAAAAAATGGTCGACCGAAATGGTCGCGCACAATAGCGTCAGCGCAATCAGCGAGAAAAAGAACATCTGACGGGCCCAGCGCGAATTGTCTGACACCCTGAAGCCTTGTACGCACAATGCCGTCCAGCCAATTCCTATCGCTAAGGCGACTCCAAAATAGACTCGACCGGTATAGCCGAGCACGGTGAGCATGACGCTGGCTAGGGCAAAGCCAAGCGTGAAGAGCAGCATCTGAATTTTGGTGACTAGTAGGCCCTTTTTAACCGGCAAGACCGGAATACCGGCGGTAGCGTAATCCTTGAGCCGATACATGGCAATCGCAAAAAAGTGCGGCATCTGCCAAAAGACTAAAATCAAAAAAAGTAGTAGGGCCGCGCTATCGAGCCTACCCGTGACCGCGCAGTAACCGATGACGGGCGGAGTAGCTCCCGAGACGCTGCCGACAATCGTACCGAGGGTTGAACGGCGCTTCCAAATGCCGTAGACCACCACGTACATAACAAATCCAAACAGCGTAATTAAGGCCGTCAGCCAATTAGTATAGATCTCCAAAATTAATTCACCGCTGACACCCAAGATCGAGGCGTAGATAAGCGCGTTGCGCCCGGTAATTGCTCCGCGAACTAGAGCCCGCTTTTTTGTCCGGGCCATTTTCCGGTCGATGTCACGGTCGATGTAATTATTGAAAACGCTGGCCGAAGCAATCACCATCGATATGCCCATAAGGGTGGCAACAAATAAGCCAACCTTAACGTTCCCCTTCGATGCTAGTAAAAATCCGGCTATCGTACTGATGAGATTTCCGCGAATAATGCCCGGCTTGGTCAGGTGATAGTAATCTTTGAGCAAAGCGTTTCTACAGCCCTTCGTGGTCGCGCAGATAAGTATTCGTTTCGGCCGGCGTCATCGTGCGATAGTTCAAGTTTTTCATGATCCACAATGAACCACCGGCGACGATCACGACGATTAGCACCATCATGCCGAAGACTAAAAAGTTCCAGCGCGGTTTGGATTCCCGGCCGAGGTGCAAGAAAAATAAAAGTTGCACAGTTAATTGCACGACGGCCAGTCCGAGGATGGTTAATATCAACGCCCCGCCCGCTAGCCCGTGGTTAACCACCAGAAAATAGGCCGCTAAAGTCAAACTAATCGAGAGAATAAAGCCGGTGGTATAGGACAGCAGGGTGCCCTGGCCGACTTCGTGCTGGGTATCGACGACGCGAACTAAGTGGCTCATAGCGGCAGTGTCCCCATCAAATAGACAATCGTAAATATGAAAATCCAAACCAGATCGAGGAAGTGCCAGAATAGACTCAGTAACTTCAAACGCCGCAGTGTCGCCGACGTAATTCCCTGGCGCGCCACTTGGGCGCCGGCCACAACCATCCAGACTAAACCAGTCGCAATGTGTAGACCGTGCGTGCCGACAAGCGTAAAGAAGGCCGACAGGAAACCGCTCCGGCGCCAACTATTGCCCTCGACTACCAAGTGACGGAACTCGGTCAGTTCAAGCGTCAAAAAAGCTATCCCCAACAAGGCGGTGACGCCAAACCAGATCAAGACCTGCTTTTTAGCGTTACGGTGGGCCGCCAACATCGCCAAGCCGGTGGTGAAACTGCTCGTCAAAAGTATCAGCGTTTCGGTCAAAACGAACGGCATGCTGAACAATTCCCGACCGCCTGGTCCGCCATTGACGTTATTGTGCAGCACGGCATAAGTCGCAAACAAGGTGGCAAACAGCACGCAGTCGGTCATGAGGTATACCCAGAAGCCAAACAGGGCTTTCGGGGCGGCTTGGTGGTGGGCGTCGTGGTGGACGGTCGAAACGGCTACGAGTTCGGTCATGCGTAGCGCCTCCGCTTGGAAGTCGCTTCGATTTTGGCCACTTCGACGGCTGGCAAATAGTAGCCGGTGTCGTCGTCGGAGACGCGAATAATGACACAGGCGATGACCCCCAACAGACCGACGGGAGCGAGCCACAGAATATGCCAAATGACGGCAAAGCCAAACAAGAAGCTAAAACCGGCGATGTACAGACCCAGCGGCGTATTTTTTGGCATATGAATATCCGTGTAGTGTGGTTGGTCGGGCTTTTGATTGGCTTGCTTGGCGGCCCAGAACGGATCGCGGTCGCTGACCTCCGGGGTAATCGCAAAGTTATAAAACGGTACCGGCGAGGCGGTTGACCATTCCAAAGTCCGCCCGTTCCACGGGTCACCGGTTGTGTCCATGTTCTGTTGACGTTGCAGAAAACTGACGACGAATTGTAAGAGCTGGAAGCCGATACCCGCCCCAACGATTAGGGCGCCGACCCCTGCAACAGCGAAGAGCCCTTGCCAGCCCAGCGAAGCGTCGTAGTGATCGAGCCGCCTGGTGGCACCCATCAGTCCCAGAATGTAGAGCGGAACAAAAGCGAGCGTAAAGCCGACGCTCCAGCACCAAAACGCATAGCGGCCAAGCCGTTCATTGAGCTTAAAACCAAAGATTTTGGGGAACCAATAGGTTATACCGGCGAAGTAGCCGAACACCACGCCGCCGACGATCATCATATGAAAATGAGCCACCAAAAAGAGGCTATTGTGGACTTGGAAGTCGATCGACGGCACCGACAACAGGACGCCCGCCATGCCGCCAATCGTAAACAGGACCACGAAGCCCAAGAACCACAACATCGGCGTCGCAAACAGAATTCGCCCGCGGAACATCGTAAACAGCCAGTTGAAGATCTTGACCCCTGTCGGAATCGCGATCACGCCCGTCATGATACCGAAGAAGGCGTTGACATTAGCACCGGCGCCCATCGTGAAGAAATGGTGTAGCCAGACGATGAAAGACAGCAGCGCAATCGAGGCCGTCGCCCAAACCATCGAGGTATAACCGAATAGGCGCTTGCGCGAGAAAGTCGCCACGACTTCCGAGTAAACTCCGAACGCCGGCAAAACCAAAATATAGACTTCGGGGTGGCCCCACGCCCAAATCAAGTTGATGTACATCATCGGGTTACCGCCCATATCCGACGTAAAGAAGTGCATCCCCAAACTACGGTCGAGGGCCAACATCGTCAGCGTGGCCGTCAAAATCGGAAAAGCGAAAATGACCATGATCATGCTGCACAGCACAGTCCAGACGAACATCGGCATCTTCATGAGGGTCATACCGGGACAACGCATTTTGAGAATTGTCACCACGAAGTTGATACCCGACAGTAAACTACCGACACCCGCAATCTGCAGGCTCCAGATCCAATAATCTACGCCAACACCGGGGCTATAGGCGAGGCCCGACAGCGGCGGATAGGCCAACCAGCCGGCGGCCGAAAATTCACCGAGCACGAGTGATAGGTTGATCAGCGCCATCCCGGCCGCAAACAACCAAAAACTAATTGAGTTCAGGAAAGGAAAAGCGACATCACGGGCCCCGATGTGCAGCGGCACGATCAAATTGATCAGGCCAAACATCAAACCCATAGCGACAAAGAAAATCATAATCGTACCGTGCGCCGAGAAAATCTGCTGAAAGTGATCCGAAGTCAAAAAGCCGTGCGAAGCACCGACCGACGTGGCCTGTTGCGCTCGGATCATCAAGGCGTCGACAAAGCCGCGCAGCAACATCAGGACGGCAATCGCAATGTACATGACGCCGATCTTTTTGGGGTCGAGCGAGGTCAGCCATTCATTCCACAGCCATTTCCAGCGTTTAAAGTAAGTCAGGAGGGCGATAACACTAATGCCCGCTAGGACGATCGATATTTGCGCGCCCAGCACAATCGGGCCGTGCTGCAGAGCTTGAAGATTTAATTTTCCCAACATACTAGTTCATGTTCCCTTTTTGGCTAGACGAGACGGCCGATTGAGGCGCTTTTTGAAGGCCCATGGTAGACGTGGTCGGCTGGTATTTCGTTAGTATCGTACCATACAAATTCAACGGTTTAGACGAGTAAATCGCTTGTGGATTATTGTAACTCGGCTGGGCCAGTTGGTCGTATCCGGCCATCGTTAAGTTGTGGTTGGAGTGCTTGACCGAGCGTATCCAGCTATTAAAATCGGTCGCCGAACTAGCCTTGACCATAAATTTCATGTCGGCAAAGCCCTGGCCGCTCAAGTTAGCCGATGAGCCACGATAACTGCCGGCGCCATCGGCCATCAAATGCAACTGCGTCGACATGCCGGCCATGGCGTAGATCTGGCCGCCGAGCTGGGGAATCCAAAACGAATTCATCGGCGCATCGGAGGTTATTTGAAAATCGACGGGAGTATTGGCGGGAAACTGCACAAAGTTGACGGTCGCGATATTTTGATCGGGGTAAATAAACAGCCACTTCCACTGCAGCGCCACCACTTGGATGGTGATTGGCGGATTGGCGCTCCTGAGTGGCCTGAAAGGGTCGAGCTCGTGGCTGCTGCTCCAAGATATCATCGAAATGACGGTTATCAACACCAGTGGCACCGCCCACCAAACGGCCTCGACCCAACGATTATGATCCCACTCGGGAGAATATCGCGCGGCGGTATTACCCTCTCGATACTTCCAGGCAATGGCAAAAGTGAGCGCGAATACCGGGATAACGACAATGAGCATTAATAAGGTAATGGTGACGATCAGACCGCGCTCTTTATTGGCGATGAAACCTTGGGGGTTCAAGACGGCGATGCTGTGGCCGTGGAGATAGCCGGCCACCAACAACACAACCCCTAGAGAGAGTAACAAAAAGCCGACTAATTTAAGTTTTTTGCTCATCGTTTAGTCATGTAATCATAGCATAAGCAGCGATGGTAATATTGCGATAGTTGGACGAGTTCACGGCAGTAACTAGCCCTGAGTTAGCGAGCTATAAAGATGAAAGCCAGCTGCCCGGAATTTGGAAATAGGAATTAGAAAGTAGGAAATAGCGGTGGCACGCCGCGGCTCAATCTAATTCCTAATTCCTATTTCCTAATTTCTGTCTCCTAAACTGGGCGGCACATCACTTTATGATTTTGGACTTTTGCGCCAATGCCTAAAATCCAATGTAAGTTTATCGCTTTGATAATCATAAAAGCAGGTGTATAAGTACCGGCATTAGCTTAAGTTACTTAAACCTAGTAACTGGCATTAAAGAGAAGGAGTACACCATGGCCGAACAAATTCAACAAGTCCGCCGAACTGATAGAACTGACGACAGCACCCAAAACACCCGTGTCGTCGAGACGCCAGACACATACACAGCTGCTGGTGAAACGAGCGCTAGCGGTCAAGGCCTAGTGGCCCGGATTATTTGGTATATCGCGGGTGTGCTCTTGGCCTTGTTAGCCTTTCGTTTCGTTCTGGCACTACTGGGCGCCAACCCCAACAATGGCTTTGCTAATTTTATATACAGCGTCAGTCACCCATTTGTAGCACCCTTCTTTAGTTTGTTCGGCTACAATTTACGTTATGGCGTTTCTAGGTTTGAAACCTTTACTCTGGTTGCGGCGGCCGTTTACGCTATCGTGGCCTTTGGGCTGGCCCGCTTGGTGACGATCAACAAAACTCGCGCCTAAAAACTTAAAAGCTACCTGACTCTCCTCTGTTATGGGGAGTCTTGGCAGCGGCCTTCAGAGTTATAAAGTTGAAAGTGAAAAGTTATAAAGTTAGCGGGCGCCCGAGCTGACTTTCAACTTTATAACTTTTCACTTTCAAACTTAAGAGCCGCTCGGGGCGGCTCTTACTATTAGATGAATTATAAGTCGACTATTAACCGCGGCGGGCAATTCTCGCACGTAAGTCGCCCCACGCCTTTTGGCTGGCTTCGTCCATTCGTTTGAATTGTTGATCGGCTACTTTTTCCCAATTACGATGCGCCATAATTTGTGTCTCCTAACTAACACCCGTTACTATAGCGCCTCGGAGAGCCATCCACTGTGAGATATTTAGCACCGGTCTGGCAGCCGGTTTCAAAAGGTTATTTTTTGGGTCGTGGTGACGCGCTAGGCGCCGTTTTGATAGCCATTGCGTTCAGGCGGCCAAACATTTGTTCAATTGACATGGTGTTCCCCTTTGTGTTTTATGCGAATGTACTTACAAGCATAGGCGGTTAGAAAGTTTAGTAGTGTAAAAATTCTTACAATACTGTAGTGTTATTGATCACAGTTTGACGAGTTAGCTAATATGATTATGCAGAATAATCAGCAGCCTTTGATAATGACTCGCACATAACCAAACGGCTAACCCCACGAGGCCTGGAAAAACCAGTAATGATTCGACTTTTTTGCCGGTAGTAAGGCGCAGTGATTTGAGCGGTGGCAGACCGAACTTAATCGGTAGCGGCAACAGCCACGGCACGCCCTCCTTGGTGAAGCTATCCATAATCAAATGCGAGATAAGGCCGATCATGAATGCCCACCAGACCAAGCCGATGTCGATGCCGCCGAGCAAAGGGTGTAAAAACTGCAGTCCAAAGTGGACGAACACGCCAAACAACGCTACCCCGAGTAAAGAGTGAGTCAAAAAACGATGGCCACCAAGCACCCTATCAAATATCCGGCCAAAAAAACCGCCGATCGGTAAATTACGCCAAAATGGTGCCGTCGGTTGATCGATGTCCGGCGCGATTCCACCCACCTGATTGGCCAATACCGCCGCGAGGGCCGTGCCCAGAGACACCGTCCGCAGAGGCTCAAACAGAACAACCGCCGCGAGGGCGGTAATGGCGGCTAGATCGTGAGTGCGCCCTGTCATACAGCTAGTATAGCTTGTTGCCGCTTAAGCTCGAAAGCGCGCGCCGGGCACTACTAGAGGTTGTTGATATCACTGGGTTGCGCCCAGTCACTGGTCGGCGGTAGTCGCTTGGGGCCCCGCAAGTACTTGGCCCGTAGCAAAGCTTGTT
Source organism: Candidatus Saccharibacteria bacterium UBA5145 (assembly GCA_002413865.1). Taxonomy (GTDB): domain Bacteria; phylum Patescibacteriota; class Saccharimonadia; order Saccharimonadales; family UBA4665; genus UBA4729. The sequence continues at coordinate 210,714 of DHXX01000012.1, read as the reverse complement.
GCAACTCTATCATGACTCGCTCGGCTTGTTCATAGCTCATACCAAGGCGAGCCACGGGGGTCGACTTATTCTGGGCGGCAGTCTGCGTAAAGCTCACCGTCAACCCGGCTTGGTTGCTCGCGATGTCGACACCGTCGGTGTAAACGGTGCGCATGTCGATCGCCAGTAACATGACGGTGTTTTTGCCGATGTGGTGCATGTCATCGGTGGGACGAATTTGATCGGGTAAGTCGCCGCTATAGCCGGCCAGTTCCCAGAGTTGAACGGCTTCATGGTCAGGCATGCTGAAATGGCTGATCAAAAGCAGCAATATGTCTTCGACGGGCCGCTGGAAGCCAGCTTCGATTTGCTCGAGCAGTTCTTGATCGATTTCAACCGCGCCCGAGACTTCGGCTAGGCTTTCAGCCGACTGCTCACGGAGGTACTTCAGGTGTGATCCAAGCGTTTTAAATGGTGTGGGGGCGGGTTGCTCACTCATACACTCCATAGTAACGCGTGGCCCGCTTTGGGTGCAAGCACAAGCGTGAGCCGAATCCTACAAAGTTGAAAGTGAGCCGCGGCTCCGTTAATCGGAATTAGTAATTAGTAAATAGTAAATAGGAATTAGTTTGAGCTACGGCAGCTCACTCTTATTTTCTACTTCCTAGTTACTAGTTACTGCGAAGCTCATTGTATAATAATTGTTAATGACGATTTCAGAAAACGTGCCACTGACCAATTACTCGACCATGCACCTCGGTGGCAGCGCTGCCTACCTCTGTGAAGTGACGACTCGCATGGAAATCCTGGAAGCGCTGACGTGGGCCCAACAGCGGACCCTGCCGGTCATCATGATTGGGACGGGCAGTAACATTATTTGGCGTGACGAAGGTTTTGCCGGGCTGGTGATCGTCAATAAAATTCTGAGATTTGAATTATTCAAAGAAGACGAGACCAACACCTATCTGACAATTGGTGCCGGGGAGCCATGGGACAGCGTAGTAGCGCGTAGCGTCCAAGCCGGCCTATCCGGCATCGAAGCGCTCAGCCTGATTCCCGGTACGGCCGGAGCGACGCCGATTCAAAATGTCGGTGCCTACGGTCAAGACATCTCGCAAACCCTCGTTACGGTCGAGGCTTTTGATACCCAGGTCGGTGACTTCGTCACCTTACCAGCCAGCGATTGTGGCTTTGGCTATCGCACCAGCCGTTTCAAAACCACCGATCGCGGCCGCTTTTACATCAGCGGTCTCAGCCTGCACCTCAGTGCCCTTAGTCCAACGCCGCCCTTCTACCCTGCCGTCAGCGAATATCTCTCGCAGCACGGCATTAACGCCCCGTCGTCGGCTACTGTCCGCGAAGCCGTTGTGGCAATTCGCTCAGCTAAATTACCCGATCCGAGTGTGGTTAACAATACCGGTTCCTTTTTTGCCAATCCCGTTATCAGTGGCGGCCAACTCGCCCAATTGCAAGCCGACCACGACACGCTAATTCCCCACTGGTCAAATGATGATGGTAGCGTGAAACTGGCAGCGGCTTGGTTGATCGAGCAAGCTGGCTTTAAAGATTATCACGACGCCGAAACCGGCATGGGCACTTGGCCGGCGCAGCCCTTGGTTTTAGTCAACGAACACGCCAACAGCACCGCCAGTCTCCTAGCTTTTAAGCAAAAAATCGTGACTGCCGTCCAAGCCAAATTCAACCTTACACTCGAGCAAGAACCCGAACTCCTCCCCCTAAAATAAAGTTTATTATTCCCCTTTCATTCTAAACTCTCAATTGTCACGCCGGGCTCGTTCCGGGATCCATGCGAAAACTACTACCCTCTTTCCATACCGTCATCCCAAACTTGCCCACCGTCATCCCAAACTTGATTTGGGATCCAATCGATAATTGAATTATTTCTGATTGGGTCCCAGCCTGCGCTGGGATGACAACGGGGCAACAACGACCACCGTCATCCTGAATTTATTTCAGGATCCCGTTTAGGCTGACAAGGGCCGTACTATTTATCGCTGGGTAGCGGGAACTGCAGGGCAAAGGCTTTGACTTCGACGCGCAAGCTGGCGAGTTTCGCGGCGTCATCGCGAGCATCGATAGCCTGTTTCATCCAGTCGGCCAGTTGGGCCATGTGCTCTTCACGGAGTCCGCGCGTGGTCAGCGCCGGCGTACCCAAGCGGATACCACTCGGCTTATAGGGCGGCAGGGTGTCGTTGGGGATAGCGTTCTTATTCAAGGTGAGGCCAATTTTATCAAGCGTCTCTTCGACAACCTTACCGTCGATCCCAAAGCTGGCGAAAACATCGGCTAGAATTAGGTGATTGCTAGTGCCGCCGGTTATCAATGAGAAGCCGCGGGCCATCATTTCATCGGCCAGAACAGCGGCATTTTTGACTATCTGTCGCGCGTACTGTTTGAACTCGGGTTGCAGCGCTTCGCCAAAAGCGACCGCTTTGGCGGCGATAATGTGTTCGTGGGGGCCGCCCTGCATGCCCGGGAAGACCGCCCGATCAATCAGAGTCGGGATGTTTTGCAATGTTTTCTCGGGAGCTTTCAGCGGATTGCCAACGGTGCCCTTGGAAAGAATCAAGCCGCCCCGCGGACCGCGCAGGGTTTTGTGGGTGGTTGAAGTGATGACATGAAAACCGTAATCAAAGGGGTTTTTGGCAACGCCACCGACAATCAAGCCGGCAATGTGCGCCATATCGGCCATCAAAAGAGCACCGACTTCATTGCCAATCGCGGCAAATTTAGCGTAGTCGAGTTCGCGCGGGTAGGCGCTAAAGCCAGCCAAAATAATTTTTGGCTTGTAAGCACGGGCCAGTTCGGCCAGTTCTTCGTAGTCGATCTCGCCGGTCGTGATGTCTTTCATCTTGTAGCGAATGAAGTTGTAGAGTTTTGCCGACCGTGTCACAGGCGCGCCGTGCGTTAAGTGGCCGCCGTGGCCGAGGTCCATGGCCAGGACCGTATCGCCGGGTTCGAGCCACGCGGTATAGACGGCTTCGTTGGCCGGGGCACCGCTGTGGGGCTGGACATTAGCGTGGTCGGCCTTAAAAAGTTGCTTAGCGCGATCAATCGCCAATTGTTCGATTTTATCGGTGTTTTCTTGGCCGCCATAATAGCGGCGACCGGGATAGCCTTCTGAGTATTTGTTCGTAAACACGCTGCCCATGGCGTTCAGCACATCGCGACTGACATAGTTTTCACTAGGAATCAGCTCGAGTCCTTCGCGTTGGCGCTGCTCTTCGTCGGCAATCATTTGGGCTACAATCGTATCAGTCATTAGATAATCCTCTCGGGCTTAAAGTTAGCAAATAAAAAGAGTTAATTAAATCACTATGGAATCATTATATATCTTCTATCCATTACATTCCATTATCGAGCTAATAGAGAGACTTATACGTTTAAGGGGAAGCGGGGCTAAGTTCCACCTAGCGCCGACCCCGCCACCCAAAAAAGCAGCAGCGTTTTGATTTGCAACTCTAACATCATATTTGATATAATATCCGTCGATGAACACCTCGAACGAGAAAATAGGTTTACTAATCGCCCAAATACGACAAGAACGCGGCCTTACCCAAGCCGAGTTTGCCCGCCGCTTGAGCACCAGTCAGTCGGCGGTCAACCGCATGGAGCACGGCCGGCAGAACCTCAGCCTGGAGACTTTGGGCCGGATCAGCGACGTGCTAAACAAACAACTCATCAGTCTGACCGGCGCCGCCGTCAACCTGCGCATCGAAGGCGGCCACCCCCTTTCCGGTGCCATACCCCTCAAAACAAGTAAGAATGCCGCCGTCGCCCTGCTGTGCGCCAGTTTGCTGAACTACGGCGTCACTCGCTTCAAGTCGTTCCCCCGGATCGAAGAAGTCAATCGGATCATCGAGGTTTTGGAAAGTATTGGCGTCCAAGTCAAATGGCTGCCGGGCAACGATCTTGAGATTCGCCGCCCCGAGGAATTAGCGCTGAACAAACTCAACGCCACGGCCGCCCGCAAGACGCGCAGCGTGCTCATGCTGATCGGCTCCTTAATGCACGATTACACCGATTTTAAAATTCCCTACGCCGGTGGCTGCAAATTGGGCGCCCGAACCGTCCAACCACACCTGTTCGCGCTCGAAGAATTTGGCGTCAGCATCGTCGCCACGACCGGCAATTATCACGTCGTCGTCAACAAAAAGGCCCCGGGTGAAATCGTTCTCTACGAATCTGGCAACACCGTTACCAACAATGCCTTGATGGCCGCCGCGCGCACCGCCGAAAAAACCGTCATCCAGGCTGCCAGCGGCGATTACATGGTCCAGGACCTTTGTTTCTTCTTGCAAAAATTGGGCGTCAAAATTGATGGTGTCGGCAGCGCCTTCCTGACCATCGAAGGCGTACCTTATATTAAAAAGAACGTCACCTACGCTCCGACCGAAGATCCAATCGAAGCGATGTTCTTCATCGCGGCCGCCATCACTACCAACTCGAAGATCACCGTTCAGCGCGTTCCCTACAAGTGGATCGGCCTGGAGCTTCTCAAGCTCAAAAAAATGGGCCTCCACTTCTCGTTGGGCGAACCGTACAAAGCCGCCAACGGCATTATTGACCTCGCCGATATAACCATCGAACAGCACAATGGCAGCCTTCGGGCCCTGCCTGACAAACTGCACCCCAACCTCTACCCCGGCCTCAACCCCGATAATTTACCGTACTTCGTGCCGATTGCCGCCGTCGCCAAAGGCCGCACCCTGATTCACGACTGGATGTACGAAAATCGCGCCATCTACTACACCGAAATGACTAAAGTCGGCGCCCAAGTCGAGTTGGCCGACCCGCACCGGATTTACGTCACCGGTCCGACCAAGTTCACTGTCGCCGACGTCGTTTGCCCGCCGGCCTTGCGCCCAGCCAGTCTGCTGCTGATTGGCATGTTGGCCGCCAAGGGTAGCAGCATGCTGCGCAACGTCTATACCATCAATCGGGGATACGAAGACCTCGCCGAACGGCTGAACAGCTTGGGCGCCCGCATCACCGTCATCCACGAGATGTAGTTCTGCCAAACTCCCGTCATCCCAAAACTTCCCTAGTCATCCCAGCGCAGGCTGGGATCCAATCAATAAATGCACTCCATTCGTATTCCGAGTCGTCCACTGCTGGAGACATCACTACTTAAGTATTGCTCCCTACACTTCCTTCTTTAAATCCTTACTTTGGACCGCCAAAGTAAGCAAAACTCCCGACCAGGACACTACGCGCGGGGCTAGCTTTTGGGTTATTAATAATTTAAGGCCGATAGGCGTAGAGGGCTACCGTAGCTCAAGCGCGCAGGCGCTTGAGCTACTTCCTAATTCCTATTTGCTAATCCCTAATCGCAATGGCCTACTCGGCCATGGCATGCTATAATCGCCTCTGTTGACGCGGGTGTCGTATAGTGGTCATTATCCCAGTTTTCCAAACTGGTGACGGGAGTTCGATTCTCCCCACCCGCACCAATCGCCCCAAAAGACTCTAGCGGAGTCTTTTTTGTTGTCAGTGCCGGGCGGCAACTATTTGCGGGCCGTGAGTTTGGCAGGGTTCAAGGCTTCGACCACGAAGCTGAGACGAACCAGCTGGCCGCTGCTGGCGCCGACCGTCTGAAACTCGGGTAAGGCGGCATCAACCGCGACCGGCGTAGCGCTAGCTTTTTGATAATTAACTTTAAAACGCGCCAAGCCGTTGGGCATTGGCTCCACCTTAATTAGCCTAGCAACCAGCGCTTTCGCCAAGACACCCTGGGTGCTGGCCGTTGTCAGGCGATTTGCCAACGAAATCGATAGCGCAAATGTTACTACTAAGATGCCCAGCACGGGCAAGCTATGTTTGTGCAGATTTTTGGCGTTCACTTTATTTCCACAGCCAATCGGCTTCAAGTTCGCCCAAGTCAGTTTTGCTACCGGTTGTGGCGTGAATCAAAACAAACAAATTATCACCTTGAGCGGTGGCGTGCAGGACGGTCGTCTCTTGAATTGCCACGTTCGTCGCGCTGTCGGTGGCGTTGACCGTATAGGCCGGGCTGCCGGCAAAATGGCCGGAGTGCTCAGTGGTGATACTGAACCCGGGCAAGCTTTGGTGGACGTCTTGTTCGATCGCGTCTTTGGAGATGGTCGCAAAATTAGCCTGATTGAGTGTCGGGGCGGTGCTCGACAGGACTTTATAAATTTCGCTGGATGTTGCCAGCGAATTGGCGTTATAGGCGTTGAGGCTACAGGTCTTACTGGTATTATCGACGTTGAGCTTACTTATAAAACTAAACGAATAACACGGCGTGTTGGTTCCGGCTAGTCCGCCAGCGCTCGATCCAGTTGAAGTGCTCGTGAGATCACTGCGCAACTTTGGGTCATGCGCGATGGCAGCGGCCATGACGGCCAAACCGGCAACTATGGCTAGGCTCGACAATACTAGCCCGGCAAGCTTGAGTTTGGGGTGCGTGGAACGAGGCGCGGTCGTGGCCATGATTATGCCGGTAATGCCGAGTACGATGCCCAAAATGGCCATTAATAAGGCGCCAACAATTCCGATAATGCCAAAAACCAGCGCTAGGACCAACTTGGTGCTGGTGTGGTGCGGTACGCCGATGGCATAGCTGGGTACGCCGACGGCGCCGCTCAGACTTGGGCTCATTGGCAAAGCGCCGTACAACGGTGGCGCCACAGCTGGCATTTGGTTATTGAAAACTTGGGCGATCGGCGCGCTAGGCGCTGGGACGGTCGAGAATGTTTGTCCGCCGACGCCGATGGTCATGGCCGTATAACGCGATGCCGTCGCTGGTGGCGCTGGAGCGGCCGGTACCGGCACAGTCGGCATGGCTAGTCCGCAGTTACCACAAAAGGCCGCACCATTGTCGATGGGCTGGCCGCACTGCGGGCAATTCATGCACTTCCTTTCATTTTTGTTGTTTGAAACTTAAGCCTATTTAAGCATGATTTCCGCAGTGGACGCAATAGAGACCGCGGGCCGGGTTGGGTTGGCCGCAGGTTCGACAGAAATTGTTTTTGCCGACGACGCTCAAACCACGGGCTTGATCGAGTCCAATCGCTTTTGAAAAGAAGATGAACAAACTGACGCTAACTCCCAGAGTAATCAATATCGATAGGCCGATCAGCCACGGTACGCCCGACGCCAAACCAAAATCATACATGCCGTGCAAGACCATCGCCACCGCCAGTGCCAACGGCGCGGTTTGATACCAGGCGCGTCCCGCTAGTTTACTTTTGGCCAGAAAGTACCCGACCATGCCGGTCGTGGCGGCGTGGAAAAACGGCGTCAGGATGACTCGTGACAAACCGACGCCGGCCCCAAATTGTAAGCTGTATAGAATGTTCTCGGGTAACCCGAAACCGAGCCCGGCAATCGCAAAATAAATCACGCCGTCGGTATGCTCGTTGAAGTAGCGCTTACGGTATAACAGGGCGGCGAGTGGTATAAATTTACAGGCCTCTTCTATTACTCCAACCCCCATCGACGCCAAAAATAGGGCGGCGAGGGCGGTGCCAGGCTGCAAATTACTGATCGGTAAGACCGCGCTTTCCAGAATCGCCGCCCCGACGCCACCCAGCAAGCCGAGCCCGGCCGCCGCCCACAAGGCCCCGATTGGTTCCTTCTCGCCGTGATCGTGCGCGATGAAATACCAGGCCAGCCCGCCAGACATGAGGGAGAAGGCTACTAAAATGATGAAAAGTGACATATTATTTGTTTTAGTTAGGTGTTGTGCCTCTATTGTAAACCATTAGTGCCTCAAATAGAGCGTCGGCATTTCGAAGCGCAAATTGTAGCCGGCAATAATTACTGATATAGTGACCCCGGTGCCCTGGTAGCTCAGATGGATAGAGCAGAGGACTTCTAAGCCTAAGGTCGCTGGTTCGAGTCCAGCCCGGGGCACCAAAATTAAAAGCCCGGCGCAAGTCGGGCTTTTAATTTTGGCCCGCGTTCGATTCAACCAGCGACAGAGATTTTCTGCAAGAAAATATCGTAGTCGCCGGTTCGGCGCAGCAAAGTCACGCGCATGAGCTTGCTCAGAGCATGACTTTGCGTAGAAGCACGCAGTGCGCTTTCCAGCCCCGCCTAGTACCGAATCAATGCCCCTGTTCCTCCGGATCTGCGTAAGTCGCTGGTTCGTAAGGAGTGAAGCCCGCAGAAGCTGGCTTCGAGGACTGGAGCGACGGCAGTAGCGAAGTGTCGTCCAGCCCGAGGCACCATCAGACTTATGCTCATTCTACGAGTGTTACAATATGGCGATGAACATTAAGAATAAGTATGCTGAAATTATTGGCTGGTACGGAGCACTTGCAATAGTCATTGCGTATGCGTTAGTAAGCTTCAAAGCTATTCAGTCAGACGGGTTAATTTATCAACTCCTGAATTTAACAGGTGCACTCGGAATTATAGTAATTTCGTTAGTTAAAAAGGTTAAACAATCAATTGTGCTCAACATGTTTTGGGCATTAATAGCTGGCATAGCCTTGATTGGCATATTGATTAAGTAGTGATGGGTTCGCACTTCATCCACCACAGTGCACTAATACAAATAGCCCGGCACCGTCAGGCTATTTTTATTGGCCCGCGTTCGATTTGAATAAGCGACAGAGATTTTCAGCTAGTTAATATCGCGGCGACGGAAACCCAGCCATGAGATGAGAACGGCGGCGAAAGCGGTGGTTAGGAGGTAGACGTTCAGGCCGACCGCGACGTGCCCAACTAGAATTTGGGCGGGATTAAAGTAGTGATACGGCAATAATTTTGCTGGAGTTTCGATGTAGTGGCTCATACCGCTCAGCGAAGCGAGCAGATAACCGCCAAAGCTCAGAGCCACGGCGACCCCCATGCTGGCCCGTCTAGTCGAATTGCTCGCGGCACTCAACGTAAATGCGATAGCGCCAAAGCTAATCGAAAATAGCATGGTATAAAGACTGGCCGCTAGGATATAGACGGTGGCGATCTGCAGATTGACTAGCTTGGCTAGGATAATGGTCGTGATGGCACCGATAACGCTTACGATTAACATCAGGCTGAGGCCGCTTAGAGCTTTGGCGGCGAGCAGTTTGCCGCGGCTAATCGGCCGGGCGAGGAGTAGTTCGAGGGTGTGATTCTGCTCATCGCGAGCCAACAGTGAACTGCCCAGTCCAATCGCCATGATGATCTGCATGAAAGGCAGCGTCGCATAGAAAAGTTGCGAGTTGAGATAACCGACCGGCGAAGTGATGTCGACTTGATTGCCGCCGGTTTTTAGATCACGCAACGCGGCTGGCAGCTGGTTCAGGACTTTGTTGAGCTGGTCCGCTTGGCTATGGATCGAAGGATAGACCAACAATAGGGTGGCAATGATACTGACGATACTCAGCGCCCACCAAAACAGGTAGTTTTTACGTTGCTTTATCTCCCAGGTAATAATCGAGATCATGCTGGCTCTCCGTAAAATTCTAGAAACTCGTCTTCTAGATCCAGTGATTGGGTGTTCATCTCCTGAATATCATACTGACTCAGGGCTTTAAGGGCGGCGGCGATTGTGCCGACCGGTTTTAGCAAAGCGCTGTGGCTATCCGTCTGCGAGACAAATTTTAAGCCAGAAGCGGTTTTACACTTCACCAGATCGGCCGGATTAGCAAACATAACCTTAAAGATTACCGTGCCCAACGTATTGTCTTGGCTCATCGTCTGCTCATGGATAAGCTTGCCGTGCTTGATAATTCCGATTCGGTCACAAATGCGTTGGGCTTCGGCCAGATTGTGGCTGCTCATCAACACCGCGGCGCCGCGTTGCTTGCTCTCCAAGACCGTTTCGTAGAACGCTTCTTGCATAAGTGGGTCGAGGCCGGCGGTCGGTTCATCGAGAACGAGGACAGCCGGCTGGTGCATAAAAGCCTGGACGATACCGAGTTTCTGGCGATTGCCTTTGGACAGTTCGCCAATTGGTTTATCGAGATCGACTTTAAAGCGTTTTTCTAAGTCTTGGCGATAGGCATCGGCCTTCTGCAGGCTGCTAAGGAAATCGAGTACCTGGCGACCGGTTGGTTTTAGGTAGAGCGAGACATCGCCGGCGAGATAACCGATCTGTTTTTTGATAGCGACCGTGTCTTTGACAGAGTCTAAACCCATGATGGTAGCCGATCCACTGCTCGGTAGTAGAAAGTTCAATAACAAACGGATAGTCGTTGATTTACCGGCCCCATTGGCGCCCAGAAAGCCATAGATTTCACCGGGCTGAATCTGTAACGATAGCTGGTCGAGCGCGGCCACTTTATCGTTGCCATAATATTTGGTCAGTCCATCGGTAATAATGCTAGCGGTCATATGATATTTATGATTATACACTTTTACATCCCTGATTCTTAGGACCCGAACTCCATTATAGTCAAGTACCCTTGCAGTCATCCTGAACGAAGTGAAGGATCTTTCAAGTCTACTGGCTCAGATCCTTCACTTCGTTCAGGATGACGAGGGCAGATAAGCCAAAGCTATGATTTTCATCTGTTATTATGTAGTTATGACAGAAACAGTAAGTGATACTAATCTATTTGCATGCAAAGAATGCGGGCTGCATTATAGCGACGAAGTTACCGCCCAAGAGTGTGCTACCTGGTGCAAACAGCACAAGAGTTGCAATATGGATATTACCGCCTTATCAGTCGAACGAAATCCTACCACGCCATGACTACGTTCACCCTCATTACGGGTAACGCCCACAAACTAGCCGAGTTTAAGCGGCTACTACCGGCCGATTGTTTGTTTGACCATCTGGCGCTGGATCTCGATGAAATTCAAAGCTTTGACCCTGGAGTTATTATTGCCGACAAAGCACGGCGAGCTTATGAAATAGTCAAAAAACCAGTGGTTGTCGAAGATGTTTCGGCCGGACTCGACAAGCTAAACGGCCTACCGGGGCCATTCATTAAATTTTTCGAAATGCAGCTGGGCGCTGACGCCCTATATAAGCTGGCGGGAACAGAAACTGCGGCTACCGTCACTTCCACTATCGCCTACTATGACGGCCAGGCGATGCTGCTAAGCCAAGGCGTTATCACTGGCTCGGTGGTTCCTATGGCAGTAGATAATGGCTTTGGCTTTGACGGTGTATTTGTGCCGAGCGGTCAATCTCAAACATTCTCCCAAATGACTCCAGTCGAAAAAGACGCTATCAGCCACCGCGCCCAAGCAATCCAGAACCTGCTCAAGCAGCTTAAAGAGTTGTAAAAAGCCCGCTTTTCCCCTATAATCCCATCTGTTCTGAAGAAGAAGTGGTTCATAAAATTATATGACGCATTTTCGACCATATGGCGGGCGTAGCTCAGCTGGTTAGAGCGCTGGTTTGTGGAACCGGAGGTCGTGGGTTCAAGCCCCATCGCTCGCCCCAATATAAAAAGATCAGGCTTTTGTCTGGTCTTTTTATATTGGCTTAGATTTTCAGTCTTACTGCTCCTAGGCTTAATCATTTTAATCAGCTGTCAGAAAACTTCTGTCTTAGGTTTGCGCGTTAAAACAAAAGCAATTTGATATAGTTATATGGTAATGAAACTACAAAAACTACTAGTTGCCAGCAAATTGAATAACTTTCATCCGTATGCCCTGCGGCCGTTTGGCCTGACGCTCGTAGTTGCTGCCCTAGTGCTCGTAAACGTCACCTACAACTTGACGGCAATGCATCACTATCAAGTACTGGGTTATGCGACGAACATCAGCGCCGATCAAATTGTTTCATTGACCAACCAACAACGCGCCAATAACGGTCTCGGCTCTTACGCCAACAACGCCCAACTAACGCAGGCCGCCCAAGCTAAAGCCAGCGACATGTTTGCCAAAGACTATTGGAGCCACTACGCACCCGACGGAACAAGCCCATGGTTTTTTATTACCAGTAGCGGATATGACTTTGCGACGGCCGGCGAGAACTTGGCCAAAGATTTTGACACCTCAGATGGCACCGTAACTGGCTGGATGAACAGCCCGGCCCACCGCGACAATATATTGAGCACCGCCTTTCAGGACGTCGGCGTTGCCGTGCTTAACGGCACGCTGCAAGGCTCGCCGACAACCTTAGTTGTCGCAATGTATGGTGCACCGCGAGTTGCGGCTTCAGCTTCGGTTGCACCGGTGACGACCACTGCGCCACCGCCGGCAAAAAGTGCACCCGCCCCGCCTGCAGCTGCCAGCCCTCTAGCCTCGGCGGATACGCCCCCAGAGCCCCCGGCACCCGCACCCGCCGCAACATCCAATCAACAGCAACAGGTGGTCGTGAAGGCCAAGCAACAACCAGTAACGCCAAACACTTTGGCGACTCAAAGTATTGATTATCGGACTGTTCGCGTCCGTGAAAGCCGCAACTGGGCACAGAACGCCAGTCTTTCTATACTTAGCTTCATCTTTCTCATAAACATCATGAAGCACACCATAGTCTGGCGAACACAACGGCGTGGTTGGCGCCATATTTGGCTCCGGGCCCACCCCGCCGCCCAATATGGCCTGCTTCTGACTGCCTTGGTCGCTAACCTCATTAGCAGTGCGGGCGTTATTCGATGAAAGTTCAACAGCGTCGGTCGCTCTGGATCAATAGCGCCTACAGCGCCGTCATGGGGGTCCTAATAGCTGCCATTATTATGATCCGGCGCGATTTGCCGGCGACTATATTAGCGCTGCTAATTGCTACTTACGTTTTGGGAAATATCTACATTCACTTCAGACGCAGAGACCTCAACAAGGAAACTATTTATGAGTACCTTTTGATGGCCGTCGCTGTCTTTATCGTGCTGGCCAGTTCGCTGACGCACTAGACCAAAACGATAGTGGCTCGATCTTACGTTGTTTGGCGGCGACGAGCCAGCCCGGCCGTCGTTAAGGCAATACCTGCGATAGCTAGACCAACGATCATATCGACGATAGAATTTTGACCAGTGTTCACTAACTCTGGCTGAGGAGCTGGTGCCTTGGGCGCAGTTACAACAGGGGCAACAGTTAAGATTCCTAGCACAGTTCCGTTAGTATCACCGCCACCGAGTCCGGGAGTAGTACAATCAGTTGGCGTCGTGAATGTAAATGTCCAACTAGCTGGACCAGTTAGAGTGAAGCCCGTTAGTGCTTCGGCGGTGACCGTTACGGTGCCGGCTGCAGCAACAGTGTGTGGACCAGCGGCGACAATACTATTGTCTACAAGGTATCGGACACCTACGGTGGTGGGGATCGTGTAACTACCATCGTTGTTACAGGTGAGATTAGCGGAGGTGGGGGCAACAGTTGGAACGGGAGTCGGTGGCGTCACGCACGGGACATTAGTGAAGTCGTGGGTGAAGGTATATGGTGCAGTCAGAACGTAACCGGGGTCTACTGCGTAAGCGATTATTGTAACTGTTCCTGTTGCTGAATGTTCACCGGCTGACAGAACGCTCGTGCCAATCTTGTAGGTGACATTGGGGGTGTTAGGAATCGTATAGCTATCGTTTTCTATACCGCAGCCATCATTGAAGGTGACTACTCCAGCTGTGACGCGCGTTGGAGTAGTACACCCAGTTGGCGCAGTGAATGTAAATGTCCAACTATCTAGGCCAGTTAGGGTGAAGCCGGGTAGGGGTTCGGCGGTTACTGTCACGGTGCCGGCTGCAGGAACAGTGTGCGTACCAGCGGCGACAATACTATGGTCTACAAGGTATCGGACACCTTCGGTGGTGGGGATCGTGTAACTACCGTTAGCGTCACAGGTAAGGACGGTAAAAATGGGTGTACCTGTTGGGGCGGGAGTCGGAATGTCGCAGTGATTGGCGAGAATAGCCAGGCCAGCGACGCTCAAGTTTAGGCCGCTGTGATACGACGGTACGGCGGGGATGATGTCGCCCCATTTATCGCCCTGGTGGGTCGTTAATGGGTTAAACAACGGATCATTGTGCTCGGAGTAGTGATCAGGTTGGCCATTAACCGAGCTGCCGGCTACGCCATCGACAGCTGACTGGGGAACTGTAATTTCATCATACGGATGACTTACAGAAGCTGTTGCGTGGCAGATAGTGAATCGTGGTTCAGCTGGTGGTGGCCCATCCGTTAAAGCGCTGGCAGCAGCTAGTGGTAATAAATTGGTGGCGAAAAGCATTACGAAGGCGGCCAGACCAACTCGTAACGACGCGATTAGTCCTTTTTTCATAAGAAAGGTCTCCCTGAATTTAATAAGTAATTAATGAATATCAAAACTTGTGTTCTCAAGCACAGGTTGCGAAAGCCCTCACGACTATTTATTTCGCGAAATTATACCTCTTTTTGATATATTATGCAACAAATTAATCAAATAGCTAATGGTTAATCCGTATCGACAAGCCGTACTGTGGCATACTATTGTCATGGCCCTTATTGCTCCCGCCCTCACCCTCCGCCGCTTTAACAATTTCTTGACCGTTATGGTGGTAGTAATTGGCGCCTACATTATGCTGACCCCGTTTTTGCCGGCAATTCAGTGGTGGTCGAAGTACGAAGCTCCGATCGTATCGTCAAAGCCGACCGTGCCGACCCCAAAAGCCACCAGTCAGGAAGCCCCCCAGAACAACTCCCTCTTTATCCCTGCCTTGGCGATGCAAGAAGCAGTGCACGAGGGTGCCAGCATCTATACGCTGCGTTACGGAGTCTGGCACTTGCCACAGTCAAGCACGCCCGACAAGGGCGGCAATACGGTGCTGGCCGGCCATCGTTTTACGTATAGCGGCGCCGCTGTTTTTTATAATCTCGATAAGTTAAGTCTCGGCAATGATATATATATGTACTGGAATCATCTGCGTTACCACTACCAAGTCAGTGCGGTTCGCGTCGTCGCCCCGACTGAAATATCCGTGGAAGCGCCTACTGCGCAGCCAATGCTGACGATATACACTTGCACACCCCTTTGGTCGACTAAACAGCGCCTGGTTATCCAAGCAAAGCTCATGGAGGTACTATGAAAGAATGGCAGCGAACAATAATTCTGTTAACTCTATTGGCGGTCGCGGTGATCTTTGTCGTATGGTTGCGTAGCAGCTACGACAATCAGGCCCTGCAAAGCCTGCGCTAAGTTCTGCTTATACGAATTCTCACACCGTTGCATAGCTCAGGCTGAGTGAGAGCTGTTCAACCGGCCATACAGGCACCGGTATTGACGCGGTTGGTGGCGTGTTGAGCAGCCCGGACGGCGCCCAGTAAATGGGGTGATGTCAACGCGTAGGCGTAGTCATCTGACAAATCATATTTGGCGAAGATAATGCCCACAACCTGACCGCTCGGCAACACGACCGGTCCGCCGGAACTGCCTTCGGCAATATGGGTTTGTATTTCGTAGACGTTTCTTCCAATCACACCGAGATCATAAATATTCCGACCAAAAATGTTTATATCGTTGCTGACTATACCGGGGGCGGCGGCGTAGTTACCGCCTGGATAGCCCGTGACGGCCACGGTCGTGTTGAGGCCGACGTTGGCGCCAGCCAGAAATAACGGACTAACGTCTAGATTCTTGACGCGCAAGATTGCAAAATCAAGGTTAGGGTCAAAGGACACCGGCACGCCTTCGTAGCTGTGGTTGTTATATTTAACGATTGGCCGTTTGACGCCGGCAATGACGTGGGCGTTGGTCGCAACCAAATTGTCGCCCACGACAAATCCAGAACCACTGGCCACGCCGCCACAGCCAAAACTGGTAATACGAACCGTCGCGGCGGTGGCTTTAGCAGCCGCCAGCTCAAACTCAGATTGGGCCAGCGAGCGCGGCGCTAAAGATGGTGGCGTAACGAATATATGGGGTGGACTATTGGGGTCGACCAGGCGGTCAAACTCGGCAAATACGGCTGGTACCGGGGGCAAATGCCGGCTCAAGGTTTGGATGGTATAGGAATCATTGGCACTGTTACTGAAGCCCCCGAACGGTAATCGGCCAATCATGACACCGACTAGCCCGACAGCGGCAAGCATGGCAACTACGCCGAGCACTGAGCCAATCACCGCCTCGGCGCGACGGAGCTTACCCTTGCCACTCGCTATCAGTTTGTGTCCAAGGTCAAAGCCCTTCACCGCCCCAAAAACCGCCAACAAAAGCACCAGATTGGCATTGACGAGCGTTAACAAGGTCCGGTCATGGATGGGGAGCAGATGTGGGAACAGCCAGCCGCCCAAAAATAAGCCGCTAAAAAAGCCGCCGATAACAAAAATCTCAATCAGCCCCGCCCGGATGCCCTGGATAGCCACGGCAATCAGCAAAGCAACAATTATAAAGTCTACCCAGTTGAGATATGGCATACTCGAGCATTATGCTCGCCGCTGACCTTCGTCGCAACCGCTCAGAACAAGTCGACTGCTCGCCGCCGTATTAGGCGTGAAAAAATATTTTAAGACCCAGACGTGTCTTTCTTGCTATGATAGCCTCATGACAACATCAGCCGTGAAGATCCAGAACCTTTCCGTGGTATTAAGCGGCAAGTTCAAAGCCCTGAAGGCGATTGATGTTTTGCTGGCTGAAGGCCGGATAACTGGCTTTATCGGCCCGTCGGGAGCCGGCAAGACGACTCTTATCCGTAGTATCGTCGGCCGGCAAAAGCTAACTAGTGGCAGTATCACCGTTTTTGGATTACCGGCTGGCTCTCCCCAGTTGCGCGAGCAGCTAAGCTATATGACCCAGGAGTCGTCAGTTTATACCGACCTTTCCGCCCGGGAAAACCTAAGCTATTTCGCGACGATGTTCGGCATCAAAAGAGCGGCCCTAAAACCACTCGTGGCGGACATATTGAAAACAGTCGATATGACAAAGCAGGCCGACCAATTAGCCAGCCAGCTTTCGAGTGGGCAGAAACAGCGCCTCTCACTAGCGGCCGCTTTAATCGGTTTTCCTAAACTAATGGTTCTCGATGAGCCAACGGTCGGTCTTGACCCCGTGCTGCGCGAGCGCTTGTGGAAGCTGTTTAGGCAATTGACGGACGGCGGTACGACCTTGCTTATTTCGAGCCACGTCATGGAAGAAGCCGAGCGCTGCGATGATCTATTGCTCCTCCGCGACGGTCGAGTGCTGGCGCAAGGTTCACCACAAGCCCTGTGCGATCAAACTGGCACCAAGTCGGTGGAACAGAGTTTTTTGAAGCTCGTCGGAGACAAAATATGAGTTGGTACAAGACACTGGCCACCGCCCGCCGAGTTTTAACACAATTAAGCCACGACAGGCGAACCTTGGCACTCGTACTGTTAGTGCCCTGTTTGTTGCTCGTCCTGCTAAAGTACGTCTTTCAAGGCGAGCCGCGGCTTTTTAACAACCTCGCCCCTATGATGCTCGGCATCTTTCCCCTCTTCATGATGTTTCTAGTGACATCAATCGCGACTTTGCGCGAAAGAACCACCGGGACTTTGGACCGCTTGATGACGCAACCGATGTCCAAGTTTGACCTTATATTTGGCTACGCCTTGGCCTTCTCGCTGCTTGGCCTGCTCCAGGCGAGCATAGCCAGCCTCGTGACGCTCGGCCTGTTGGGCGTCACCGTAATGGGAGGCACTTTGCCAGTGTTGGTAGTGGCGGTGGCGGCCGCCTTTCTGGGCACCGCCCTCGGCCTGTTAGTCAGCGCCTTTGCGACGAGCGAATTCCAAGCCGTCCAGCTGGTCATGCCGATCTTAATGCCCCAAGTATTGCTCTGCGGACTGTTCGTAGCGCGAGACCACATGGCTCGGCCGCTGCAGTGGCTGGCCGACTTTTTACCCCTCACCTACAGCGTCGACGCCATGAAACAAGTCACCCTTAACGCTAGTGTGACAACCGTGTTACAACGCGATTTAGTAGTCGTCCTGGGCTGCGGAATCTTGGCGTTAATCCTCGGCTCGATCACGATACGACGCCAGGAATAACGGTAGCGAGGCAGCAGCCACCACCCCAACGACGTGACACTATACCAATTACGCCGTGACGAAACCCCGGGCTCTGATAGTACCGGTGCTTATGTTGTGGGCTGGTATACTAGGGTTGACTAGTAAGAAACGGAGACTTTAGCAATGAAAAAAATTATACGCTTTTTGCGTCATTACAGGCTGCTTAGCCTCGCCTCGCTGGCCCTCGTCGTCGGGTTGATTTTGGAATTAACTAATCTGCACACGGCCTCGCACTGGGTATTGGGTACGGTGGCGATTCTGGCGACCTTCCCTTTGTTAAACGATATGATCCAAGACGTTCGTTACGGCAGTTACGGCATCGACATCCTGGCGATCACCGCCATCGTTGCCTCGGTCCTGCTCGGTCAGTATTGGGCGGCCATCGTCGTCGTGTTGATGTTGACCGGCGGCGAATCGCTCGAAAAGTACGCTGAGCACCGCGCCCGTAGCGAACTCGATTCGCTCCTGTCCCGCGCCCCTCAAAAAGCCCATCTCATGCAAGGGCGTAAGGTTATTGAGGTCAAGGTTAGCGCCCTCAAAATCGGCGATAAAATCCTAATTAAACCAGGTGAGCTGGTACCGGTTGATGCCATTATTCTCGACGGCATCGCCAACTTTGACGAGTCGAGCCTGACCGGCGAGAGCCTGCCCGAGTCCAAACAAGTCGGCGACCAAATACTGAGCGGTTCGCTAGCGACCGATGGCGCCATCACCGCCAAAGCCCTCGCCACGGCTAGCGACAGCCAGTACGAACAAATCATCAAGCTCGTCCGGAACGCGGCCGCCAGTCAAACGCCATTCGTCCGATTGGCCGAACGCTACAGCATACCCTTCACCGTTCTGGCCTTTGCGATCGCGACCGCCATCTGGGTGATCAGCGGCCAAGCTATTCGCTTCCTAGAAGTCATCATCGTCGCGACTCCCTGCCCCCTATTGCTGGCAGCGCCGATCGCTCTCATCAGCGGCATGAGCCGAGCCAGCAAATACGGTATCATCGTCAAAACCGGCTCAGCCTTAGAGCGCCTAGCCGAAGCTTCGACCATTGCTTTTGACAAAACCGGCACATTGACGCGCGGCGAGTTGGTCGTTAGCGACGTCAACACCTTCAACTCATTCCAACCAGACGACGTTTTACTGTGGGCGGCCAGCTTGGAACAAAGCTCTACCCACGTCGTGGCACACGCGGTCGTCACCGCCGCCATCGATAAAAAGCTCAAGCTCCCCAAGGCCAAACACGTCAAAGAAATAGCCGGGCAAGGATTGCAAGCCCAACTAAAAGGCCAGGAGATACTGGTCGGCCGGTTGAGTCTACTCAAAGAACACGCCATTTCTCTGCCCAGCAGCTTCAAGCACAGCACTGTCAAACAGACAGCCGTCTACGTGGCGGTCGCGGGCCAGTTGGCTGGCGTCATAACCTTTGAAGACGAGCTGCGGGCCGAAAGCTTGGCCACCCTGCAGCGCCTGACCAAGCTTGGCTTCCGTGAGACTATCATGATAACCGGCGACAACGAATCGGTCGCCAAAGCCATTGCCAAAAAACTAGCTATCACCAGTATCCACGCCGAAATGCTGCCGGCCGGCAAACTAAAGGTCTTGGCGGCTATCACCAAGCGCCCAGTGATCTTCGTCGGCGATGGTGTCAACGACGCTCCCGTTCTGACCTCGGCCGATATCGGTATCGCTCTCGGAGCTCGGGGCAGTGCCGCAGCGAGTGAATCGGCCGATATCGTTATCCTGCAAGACGATATCAGCCGCGTGGCGACTGCCGTGGCCATTGCCAAACGGACTTTCAAGATCGCCAAGCAGAGTATCCTCGTCGGGATTGGACTGAGCGTCATTTTGATGCTGCTCTTCGCGACTGGCAAGTTCCCGCCCTTGGTTGGAGCCCTCGTTCAAGAAGTTGTTGATGTCGTCGTCATCTTTAACGCCCTGCGCGCCCACCTGGACAGCAAGCAGGCCTTCTAGTAGCGGCCGGTTAGTTTTATCTCGACACCACCCCTCCCGTCATCCTGAAAGCCACCGCCGTCATCCTGAACTAGTTTCAGGATCCCATCGGGGGAGACAAACAGGTAGCAAGTAGCAGATAACAGGTTGCAGACGGCGACGCACCCGGGCTTTGTCTGTCATCTGTCATCTGCTAAATTTCTGTCATCTGTCATCTGTTGGTCTGCTAAATCAAAACCGGGTCCTGAAATAAATTCAGGATGACGAGAGGGGGTTTGGATAGCGTAGTGTGACGGTTTGGTTTTTGCGACGGGGACTAAATGGCGTAGCCGAGTAGTAGCGCGACGACCAGCGGAACGAGTAGGTTGTCCGATCCCAGAATGCCAATATTCTCCCAAATAGTCGCGATCAACGAGATACCAATCAGCCCGGCCGAGAAGTTAACGCCTGGTGCTTGCAAACCGTAGCCTACCAGAATGGCGACCGAGACGACCAGGAATGTCAGGGTGCCGACTACGCTCTTGTCTTGACCGAACACGCGGTAGCGGTTGCTATTACCGAAACGCACGCCCACGACGGCGGCTAAGCCGTCTGCCAGACTCATTTGCAACACAGCCGCCATATAGATCCACTGATCGTGAGTCACTAGCGCGATGGTACCGACTGCCAGAGCAAAAAAGACTTCACCCCAAGTTGGTCGCTGCACGCTGTGGATGGCCTGAAATAGATTCAGGTATTTAGACAGCCCGACCACCAATAAAAAAGCAATACTCAATAGTTCGATTTCCGTCCAACTCAAATAGAAAGGCCAAAACGCCACAAAGCTACCGACGGTTATATGCACCAATTTTCGGCTAAACTCATCGTGGATCTTATGCCGCCGCCACCACAGTTCATTCACTATTAAAAACGTTAAGATTCCGAGCACAGTGGCAGCGAGTTCTAGCATAGGCTAATTGTACTCCTCTAGAAAGGCAGGTTGGATACGACGCAAATAGCAATATCTAAGGTTAAGAGCTAAGGCGCAGTTATGACCGTCGGCCCGTTACAAAACTAAGTGCAAATTGACGCCCAATAGGACTAGCGGCCAGGCTACGATTGCCAACATGGCTGACAGCAAATTCCCACCGGAGGTTAGCGCCACGAAATAGCCGTGGCTGTTGGCCACAATCAGGCCAATTATTAAATAGATTAAACCGCCAGTTGAGGTATGTCGCATAAAATAAATTATCCCTTTCGTTAAGGGTGGTTAGTTATACCCGTCAGTATGCGCCCAAACTTCAGACTCGACCTAGCTGGGTGTTATTTGCGAAGTGACCTAGACGCGGCGACGGCTGGTCAGGAAGTTGTAGACGAAGACGATTACGGCGATGACCAGGATGATATGAATCAAACTGCCGCCGATGCCGCCGATAAAGCCTAGCAGCCAAAGTATTGCCAGAATAACAGCGATTGTCAGTAACATGGTGTTTCTCCTTTGAATTAATGCTGTTTCAAGCATACAGGGCTACTTGATTATTATATGTAATCTATTTTACTTGAGCGTCTTAATCTTAGCTTGAGAGAAAGTTTTAAGTTGGTGTCGTAAATTAGAAAATAAACTGCTGTTGGACAGTCTGTTTTATTGATTAGGGAGACAGGATGACGCTTTGCTATGCCGTCAGTCCAGTCCTCGAAGCTAGCTTCTGCGGGCTTCCTTCCTTACGAACCGGCGACTACGATATTTTCTTGCAGAAAATCTCTGTCGCCGAACCAAATCTTGTTCCTGACAATATAAAAGATCCGGATAAACCGGATCTTTTATATTGGTCGGGGAGACAGGATTCGAACCTGCGACCTCACGGTCCCAAACCGCGCGCGCTACCAGACTGCGCCACTCCCCGTCATGGGGCTAATTTATATTCCGGTCGACAGAGGTAGATTATACCTACATATCCCCTCAATTACCAGCTTAAGCTGGCAGTTGGATATTTATCGGCTCGATGGACAGCGCCAAACCGGTCTCGTCGTCACTGACAACTAATACGGCGTTAAACTGGCGCGGACCGGCTAGTTCCAATTCGTTCTTGTTGGTTTTGCCTTCGCGCCAACGGACGAAAATACTTTCCAGCTTAACCCCGAGCGACGAGTCGAGCGCGCCCACCATGCCAACATCGCTAATATGCGCCGTGCCGTGTGGCAAAACGCGAGCGTCGGCCGTCGGTACGTGCCAGTGGTCACCGATCACCGCCGTGACCCGACCATCCAGATAATGACCGATGACAACCTTCTCGCTACTAAAATCACCGTGGAAGTTCACAATCGTCGCCACCTTGGCTTCGTCCTTCTGGGCGTCCAGAATGCCGTCGACGACCAAGAGTGGGTTATCGAGCACCAAACGAGCGTTACGGCCCACAATCTGCCCGAGCAGGCTAATCACCAGGACCCGACCCTTGGGCGTCGCGACGTACTTCCAGCCAAGGCCGGGCGTCCCCGCCGGATAGTTGGCCGGTCGGATAATCGGTTGGGCCGGATCGGCCATCTGTGAATTGATGACGGGCAGGTCGAAAATATGGTTGCCGCCCGTGCAAAAGTCGACGCCGGCGCGCTTCAAGCGATTGAAGTCCTCGGGGGTGATGCCCCGGCCAGCCGTAACGTTCTCGGCTTGGGCAATAACCAAGTTAGCCTGTTTTTCCAAGCGCAATTTGGGCAGCACTTGCTCAATAGTGCGCAGGCCCGGTTCGGCCATAACATCGCCGACATAAAGTATCCTCATGGCCTGTACTATAGATGTTTTTGGCGACGCTGACTAATCGATTCGATAAAAGTTTGTGTCGACGAGCTTTTTGAGTGGGGTCCACATTTGCTTGGCTTTCTTGTGGGTGAGAGTGTTTAATTTGATTAGAATGAGGATCAGCATGGTCAGACCGGTACACAATAACGCTCGTACCACGTGCAGAATTGGCGCGCCCGTTATGTTGATAAACAAAATGAACCCGAGCGTAATCGAAAATAGTATCGCCATAATTTGCCATTCGTTAGCAAAGACTTTGTTGTCGGCCTGCATGCCAAAGTTGGTCCGGTTTTGCTGGTTAGCTATCAGCGCGTCGAGCGTTTTTTCAATTTGCTGACTCGATTCACCCTTGTAGTCGATGCAGTAGCTAATCAGTTCTTCGTATTCTTTTTCGCCCGCTGTAGCGGTTTTTCGGTGCAGCTTGACGTGAATGTAGAGCGACACCATAGATTGAAGCTTATTACGTTCCAGCTTTGGTAACTTCTTGAAGTGCAGCACCAGGCTAAACAGGGCATTTGATTCAGCCCGGATGATCCGGTGCAGCTCCTCGATGCGGCTCTTTTGAGCGCCCAAAATCGGGGCGATATAAAAGCCATACAAAAACGAGTTAACCGAGAACAGTGTCAGGGCACCGGGATCAAATTTGTAGCCCGGCAGCGCGACAGACAGTGCCAGGAACACAAAGAATAAGATCCAGAAGTAGGTGCTCAAACGAATTTTTGTTAAAAAGAAATGTTTCATATTGTTTATGGTTACAGCATAGCAGTTTTGGCCGGTCGTTGGAACCTTTGACTGTTGCCCTCGGTCGCAATGGCGGCGCCGACTAAGACTCGTCTCAACCAGAGTTCGACTACTGAGTGACGACGCCAAACAGGTAGTCAGTCATAACTGGTTCGACACCGACTAAGCCTGTAAGGATGTCCTGCAAACTTTCACTTGCCTCGCGGCGGCCCGCCAAAATGGACGCGTCGGACTCAGGCACATCACGCAGCGAATCGGGGCGAAAAGCTATGCCGTGGCGGATGTAGGTTATTCGGTCATCGGCCTTTTTTTGCAACAAGAACCCAGCTTGTCCGATTTCCCAGCCGCCGTCAGGACCTTCGGGTAGCGTACAGCTCGTCCGAGTGATAATGTTGCCGACGGCCCGAATCTGAAAACTACGACCCTCGACGACCCGCTTGGTAATGTCGGTGGGCGTCAAGCATTCATCGTTGACGATTACCCGGGCGCCGGCCAGATTACGTTTATTTCTCGGCTGGTCGATTATGAGAACGTCGCGCGGCTTTAAGCCGGCGGTAACCGTCCGAAAGTACAACGCCTTTTTCTTGGCGGGGTTGAGCAGCTTGAGCGTCGTATACATCCGCGTAAAAGCTTCACTGCGTAATTCGTGCTCGAGCTCGGCGATGGCAGGATCAGCGTAGAGTTCTTCCCGCCACTCGGTTAAGCTATCTTCAACGAAAGCCATAAACACTCCTCCTTAGTAATTACTCGGAGTATACGGCGATTGACAAGCCATTGCAAAACTCAGTTGGCAGCGTAAGCCACGCCGGCGAGTGCCATTTAGCAGTATCAATGGATAGCCTAGCGGTCGCTACACTAACGAACGAAACCGTTCAAGCGTGGCGGCAGGCTGACTTGACCTAGACAGGAATTTTGCTATCGGTTCTATCCAAAATTATCGTTACATTACTTCGCAAGCGAGATTGGCTACTTCGCGAATTCGATGGCGCGGGTTTCGCGGATGACGTTGATCTTGATTGTGCCTGGATACTGCATGGTCGATTCGATCTTGTTCGCAATGTCGCGGGCCAGTTTAATGGCGCTCAGGTCATCGATACTTTCCGGTCGGACGAAAACCCGGACTTCGCGACCGGCGCTAATGGCATAGGTCTTTTCGACACCGGGGAAACCGTTGGCGACATTTTCGAGATCCTTCATACGCTCGCCGAAGTTCTCGGCGCTGACGCTGCGGGCCCCGGGGCGGGAAGCGCTAATGGCGTCGACAACGCGAATGATCAGGGCTTCGACACTGGTAGCCTCCATGTCGTCGTGGTGCTGTTCAGCCGCTTGGGCGACTTCTTCGGGAGCACCGTATTTGCGTAGCATTTCACCGCTCAGGTGGTGGTGTTTGCCTTCCATTTTGTGCGTCAAGGCTTTACCTAAGTCGTGCACCAAGGCGGCGTACTTGGCGGTTTTGACATTGGCGTCAACTTCTACGGCAATCATACCGGCGATGTGGGCCATCTCGGTCGAATGCTTCAAAACGTTCTGGCCGAAACTAGTCCGGTATTTGAGTTCACCCAGGAGGTGTAGGATCTCTTTGGGAATACCGACGATACCGACTTCACGGGCGGCATCTTCACCGGCGACAATAACGTCTTTTTCGACTTTCTTTTGAGCCTTTTCGACAATTTCTTCAATCCGGCCCGGGTGAATCCGGCCGTCTTTGATGAGCATTTCCAGCGCCTGGCGGGCGACTTCACGGCGGATGGGATCGAAGCTGGAAAGAACAATGTAACCCGGCGTATCGTCGACCATGATATCGACACCGGTTGCCCGTTGCAAGGCTTGGATGTTACGGCCTTCTTTGCCGATCAAGCGCCCTTTCATTTCTTCTTCTTCGAGTCGAACACTCGTCACTGTTCGTTCGGCAGTGACTTCACTAGCCATGCGTTCCATGGCCGTCGTGATAATCAAACCGGCCTGCTCGTCGGCACTCTCTTTGGCCTCGTTTTGTAATTTGTTGACTAGACCGAGTAGGTCGTTACGGATGTCGCGCTCGGTCATTTGCATGAGTTTTTGGGCGGCATCTTCCTTGGTTAACTTAGCGACCTTTTCTAATTTTTCTTGCTGGCGAGAACGGATGTCGCGGATTTCATTCTTCAGGGTATCGAGCTCGTCTTCACTGGCGCGCAAGTTTTCGTTGCGCTTATCGAGCTCGTCCAACTTACGATCGAGTGATTCTTCGCGGTTGATTAGGCGTTGCTCAAGATCTTTGAGTTCATGGCGACGGCTCTGCTCTTCTTTGCGGCCGGCGTCGACGGCTTTATTGGCTTCTTCACGGGCCTCACTAATGAGTTTATCGGCTTCGCGTTTGGCTTTATCGAGTTCTTTTTGAATCTTTTCTTCGGCTGAACCACGGCGTTGTTTCGTGATGACGGTATTGGCGCCAAAACCAAGGGCTAGCCCAACTACAGCGAGCACTGCTTCTAACATAGGAGATCCTTTCTACTCACACAGACACCTGTATAGACAATCGCTTTCACTTCTCTAGTCACACAACAGATGATCTGAATATCGAATTAATTTAGACTTAGGGGAACAATGGAAATTATACGTCGAATTGGCGTAGTAATTCCTACTTCAAACTATACGCTCCGGGGCCCCAGACGGTCAACTTTTTAGAACCGCGAAAACAATCGTCCGCTGCGTGTATTCCCCGCTAGCGTGATCATAGGGGCCTCCGCAAGTTATCAAGTTTAACCCCCGCTAGGTATGGCTGAGCCAAAGAGAGATCTGAATTAGAGCGAAGCCATAGCGACTAACTATCTACCCCAAATATATAGCCCAGCATTGCCTCTATATCTTAGTAACCTACGGACAAGGGACTATTTAGAGTTATTAAACAACGTTTAAACGCTAAGTCGAGAGCGTCGGACAAAATGCATGTTCAGCTCACGAATATCGAAAAACTCAAACTTATAGTGTATTGGGGGTACGAAAGAAAACGTGATGATCAGTCTTTATTCCACCATTACGGCGTAGACGACGAGACGTTTGTCGAACTCATTAGTTCCTGGGATAACGTCTCCACTGCAAGTAATGAGATTCAGACCCGGCTTACTAGTGTCTTGGGATACTAGTAACGAGCCCATATCAACACTTGCGGCAGCAGACAATTGGATCTTAACAACTTTATATGTGAACGTTCGGCCATCACCTCGAGTAATGGTAATGGCGTCACCCGCTATAAGCTTATTGAGGCCGTAGAACACACCGTGGGTTGACCAGCTAGATATATGGCCATCAATGAGCACAGCGCCGGGTTGACCGGGTTGTGCCGAGGCGTTATACCAACCGGCATCAAATACATTATTAGGAGTAGCCAGCGCGCCACTATTTTGGACCCCCATTGAAAGCACCCGTGCATGGACTGACAGTTTTGTAATGTCGATGTAGCGCGGTAGATTCGGCGCTACTTTATAACTGGCAATGCTAGTGGCTGATGGTTTTACAACCGACGGCGGCCGGGGCTTAGCGCCAGAACTGGAGTTAGCCGCACCGTCTTGGCTGCTTAGTTGCTTGACCTGCGCTGCAACCCGATGATTAGTCAGTAAGCTACTTAGACTGACGGCTAGACCTAAGATAAAAATCACACCGGCCATGGCGTAGAGTAGTTTTGATTGTCTATGTGCAGCCATTGGAATAGCGGCGACTGCCTGGCTGGGGCGACTTACCGAACTTCTATTCAATACTAGTGACTTATCAACTTGGCGGGTCCGCGATGTCACTAAGAGTGGCCGTCTAGAAACCACATGTTGCTTTGGCACTAAAATCAAAGGCTGGACCATCGACCTTGGCTCTTGTATAACGTCAACATCATCTCCAGAAACTGTGACTGACTGTTTTGGCGGAGATTTTTTTACCCGAGCCATATCACTCGAAGTTAGTTTAAATTTCTGGCGAGGAGTACTCGAAACCGAGATATCTTGAATAATTTTAGATGAATCTTGAGACGAACGACTAACGTAGACAGAGCTGCGGCTTTGATACCGCAGCCCTTTCTTAAATTCCGGATTTTGGAGCGCTTGCCGCGTCCGATCCATAATTGTCCTTTTCCCTATATGTTTTTCTAGCGTCGGCCAGTAGCTTTACTGGTGCGACGAGCGATGGCCAAGATAGAACCCGCTGCCAAGATAGTTACGCCTAGGGTAATTTGAGGATGTGAGCTTGCGAGCGCAAAACCGGTATCAGGCGTGCCTGGTGCAGTGACAAAGCTAATTACCACGTCGTTACCGTCGCCGCCAACGTAGGTTATCGAGAAGGTTGAAGTACCAACTTTAAAAGTTGCTCCTTCGGCCAGTCCGGCGAATGTACCTACAACTGCGTCAGCACCGTCATTACTTATGAGTTCAAATGTTTGACCTTTTGCAGGCAAGAAATCGCCGAACAACTCAGCTCCTAAGGTTGCGCCTGTAACGTCGACTGTGCCTGTAACTTTGACCTGGTCGTAGCCGGTGCAAGCGTCAATGCCACCAAGCTGGGCCTGGAATGTACCAGTGACCGTTAGGTTACCCGTGGATAGACAGCCCGGGCTATGGCCGGGGGCCAACGTACCACCCTTTGCTACGACAACATTACCCGTAGTACCACTTCCCATAACACTACTTGTGCCGTCAGCAGTAACCGTTAGAGTGTGGCCATTTGCAGTAAGAGTGCCATCGACGGATAAGATGTTGGAATTCGCGCTAATTGTAGCGTCAGACAAAAGTACTACATTGCCAGTCAGTGTTAATCCGCCCGAATGAGGTGCTACACCGTCAGCTCCCATACAAGGACTTACATATAGAATAGGATTAACGCCGGCGCCTCCACCTAACGTTACGCTACCAGACAAAGTAGTTTCGGTCGTAGGAGTGCTACAAATCGTGAATGTGGCACCATTTTGAATAGTCAGATTGGTGACATTAAAAGTTGCAGGATCACCAATTGGTGGTGCCGTTACTGACACTTGCGTACCCGAAGTAATTACTGCATTAGTAGTCGTTAGCCCGTAGATGAAGGGGCCAGTGCCAGTCGTAGACATAGTCCCTTGAATATTTCCGCCATTTACAACAATACCATTACCTAAGACTACTGATCCCACCGAAGTAAGGTTAGCTATCATAAAACCGAATGTATTCGAACTCGCAGTTGCTCCATCAGCAAGCGCAAGGTTGGCAATATCATAGTATTTGTCACTAGTGCTGCCGACACCAATTAACCCACCGAACGCATAGCCTAGATCATTGTTCAAAGTCACTATCTGAGTACTACCGCTATCCGGCGGACCCACCCATGAGGTGAAGTTTAGTACATCACCTGCTTGCGGAGCTGTGCCATTACAGTTGCTCCAGTTCGCAGCCGTGCTGAAAGTATTACTTGATGCCCCAGTCCAAGTACAGGTGCTCGCGGCAGCGTGAGCGAGCGGCATAGCCAGTCCCAGTAAAGAACTTAGGCTCAACACGGTGACAGCACCGAAACGTAGTAGTTTCTTCATTTTGTTTTAACCTTTTTGTTTCACTTTGTTTATAGTTTGGATTATTGAGCATAAGCGTTGCAATGTCAACAATATTTTTGGCTGAAATAAATGGGCAGGTCGGGCAGTTATTTTGTTGTGGTGGCGGGCGGCATCGTTGAAGCGGCAAAACTGGTTACTTGCCAGGTGTCGCCGTTTTCCAACGTCACCTTGATGTACTGGGTAGTGTATTGGGTCGGTATTTTGTAGACAACCACGGCTTGCGGCGGGGTCGTTTTGGTAACCTTGCGCTCGGTGACACTGGTTGGCCCTTGCAGGCCCTTCGAGACTTGGTCGACAATCTTCTTAAAATAGACGTCCGAATAGGTCTTTTGGTAGGAAGCACTCGTTAGGCCGTAGGCCCCCACCGGGTCGTCTTTTTGCAGATCGCTGATGAATTGATCGCTCACTCGCTGCGGAGCTTTAGTGGGCTGGGCCTGCAAAATCCGCAGTCCAAACAGGGCTGACACGACTAAGGCCACCACGATGATCAAGCCGCCGAGCAACCACCCAATAATACGTTTTTTAGGGGGTTGGGCGGGCGTCGATTGGTAGGTCGGTGGCGTTTGGAATGACGCCGCCGGCTGGTAGGCGGGCGTTTGGCCGGGGACAACGGGTTGGGGCAAGATTTGGGGTTGTGGGGCATCTGAAAAAGTTACCGGTTGGTAGCCCGGCGGGGGACTAAAGGTCGGGCGGGGGGGAATTGGCGCCGTCGTAAAGGTCCGCGGCTGGACAGGAGCGGTACGCGGTTGAAAACCCGGCTGGGCACTACCAGCACCCTGGGGTTGCGGTTGATTGGGTTCGATAGGGGGTTGATTATCCATATGTTATTTCCGTTAGGCCGACTCAGCGTCAGATAGATATTATATAGGATTTTCGCGCTTTCGTACCAACCCACGTCTGTAACCCGCTTTACGCCCGGCACCACCATTGACGCCTTAACTCTTTATTTTCGAGGGGCAGTAATGTTCGGTAAGGCCCCGTATTCGGGCACGGCAACGCGATCATTTTGCCCCGCGAGTAAACGTTCTATCCCGCTTTTAATCCAGTCGTCACCGGCGCTAGCCGTGATTGGCAGCTGCAATGAGTCGACTAGGGCATTGGCGACCGTCAAGCCAATTCGGAGGCCCGTAAAGCTGCCTGGACCCCTGAATACAACGACACCGCCTAAGCCTTGGAGGGTTTGGTTATGCGCCACGAGTAAGGCTTCAATTTTGGTATGGATGGTCTCGGCTAGGGCCCGATGGGCCTCCCAAATTTCATAACCGAGCTGATCGCCATCATTGTATAAACCGATCTCGGCGTCGGGTTTATCGGAGCGAATTGTTAGAATTAGCATCGATCTTGTCTCATTCCCTCATTATAGAACAACTATTGGGGTGGTGATCACCTCGAACGATTATGCCCGCTCCATCCGTCTGGCGGCCGCCGGCAATAAGTACGCCAGGGGCTCGGGGCAGTAGAGTTCGTAGTCACGGCTCGTCTCACCGGTCACCCTAATGTTAATCGTCAAATGATCGCTCGGCAGGACGTCTTCGACAATCGCCGCCCATTCGATAACGACGACGTTGAGCGGATCGGCGATAACTTCGGCCAACTCGTCGCGTAGTAGGCCGGGCGCCTGCAAGCGATAGAAATCAAAGTGCTGTAGCGTTAATGGCGGTGCCTGATAAACGTTGGTTAGGGTAAAACTCGGGCTGCTGACCCTGTCGGGGCTGCCGGCGCCGCTGGCCAAGCCGCGCACGAAGGTCGTCTTGCCGCCACCAAGGTCACTGACGAGCGCGATCACCTCACCGCCGCGCAATTTCGCGCCAATCTCAGCGGCGAGTCGTAAACTGACGTCTAAGCTTGAAGAGCTGATTTGATAGATCGGTCCGGTACTCATATGCCCCGTATAGTAGCGCGAGTCCGGCGACTAGGGCAAGCACGCTGGCGTGAATTGGCCGCTGGGGTAGCGCCACGGCCGCACTACTCGCCGCCAGCACGGTTTTTGGTTTAGCCGCTTTGGTGGACTTCGTTGTCACGGCTTTTGGGGCCTTCGCGGCTTTGGGTGTGGTGGCGCTTTTAACTTTGGTCGTTTTCGAAACGGCGAGCGGGCTGGTGGTGGTTACGAGGCTATTAGCGGTTGTGGCCATGGGTTGAATGATTACGTTGGGGGCTCCTGGAGTCGGGCTAATCGTCCAATACCAATTACCGCTGGCCAGCGCCCAGGCCTGGTCGTCTTTGGCCGATCCATAAGTGGCGCTGCTGATGAGCTCATTGCCGAGTGGATCGAGTAGGCTGACCCGGCCGCCGCTATTGATGAGGCTGAGCCCCGTTACGACGGCGTAATAGGCGCTAAAGGCTTGCCCCGGCAGGCTCGTTCCGGGCGGGAAAGTATAGCTGTGCAGCACAGTCGTCCCGGCCCTGAGGCTGAAACTACTGAGGTCAAAAGGTTGATCATTGGAGTTATAGAGTTCGATGTATTCGGCGACGGTATCGTCACCGCTACTCGACGGATTCGGTAAAAGCTCGGTTATCTCCGGGACGATAAGACCTTCGTCGGCCGGCGGCAAGCTAGAGCCGACTGGGGACGAAGCGGTGCTGTCATCGGCCGCCAGACTGACTATTGTCGAGGGGGCCGAGTCGGCGGCACTGAGGAGACCCTCCAGGGAAGGGCTCTGCTTGAGCGTCGTACCACCGCTAGTAATCACGACGCTCAACTGGCAAAGATTGGCAGTGTCTTGGTCGGCTAACTGCCAGCCAAAACTGTTAGTGGCCACTTGGTAGCGGTAGTACATGCCTTGCGGGTCTTTCGTGCTCGACGGCACTTGGGTTATCTGCCCGGCCGTCGACGAACTCCAGCTCACCGAATCGCCCGGTAGGTGGCTGACGGCGCCGGAAGCAACCGGCGTCAGCTGCACGATTTCCAGAAAGCCGCCGCTATCGCTCAAACTCAGATTGAGCTTTCCGGCCACGGCGACGGCGCACGTCGGGCGGGCGACGGCGCTCAACATGACACTTTGCCCGACCGCCAAGTTGACGGCCGGTAACTGCTGCGTTGAACTACTGACGCCAGCCGCCAGAGGGTTGACGTTGTTGAAGCCTTCGAGCCAGTACTGGCTCAGGTCGGCGATGTTTGTGCCGCTATTATTCTGGATTACCAGGAATTCATCGCCGGTAATCTTGACCTCAGCGATGGCTAACTGGGCTGGGACTGCTAGCGGTGGCGGCGTAGCCAGCGCATAACTAGTCGCGCTCGGCACCACGGCCAGAACCACCCCAATCAGACCGGCCAATCCTAGTTTTAGAAGTCGATTCATAAAACCCATTACAAAACTCCGTTCGTAACCACAGCCGCCCCGGCGACTGCCACTTGGCAGAGCTGGAGGGGAGGCGTATCGATCGATACGGTGATAGACGAAACTGTCAGGCAGTGTCGCTAGGGTGGCTTGCCGTCGAACGGAGTTTTGTAATGGGTTCATAGTGCCAGCGATTGTAGGATTACGGAATGGTCACCGCAAGCACCAGCATTTTGATTCTGGCCACTAGATTAAATAATTTAATATTGTCGCTCCAATATTTGGGTAGGAGGCGGGGATTATGTCGCGCTATACTATAAGCATGTTGCAACTCAGCGCCTCAATACTCAACAAATCAATCCTGTCACTCCGAACCGGTATGCCCATCGCGACAATCACCGCACCGATTTTTAACCCCAATAACCTCAAAATTGAAGGTTTTTACTGCCAAGACCGGTTCGATAAAAAAGAGCTGGTCTTGCTCCATCAGGACATTCGCGAAATGTTGCCCCAAGGCTACGTCGTCAACGACCACGACGTTTTAGCCGAACCAAGCGAGCTCATCCGACTCAAAGAAGTTTTGGAAATTGGTTTTGAGTTGATCGGCAAACACGTCGAAACAATCAGCAAAGTCAAGGTTGGCAAAGTTAGTGATTACGCCGTCGAGACGGAGACGATGTTCGTCCAGAAGATCTACGTTTCACAATCAATCTTAAAAAGTCTGACGGGCGGCAGTTTGAGCATCGACCGCTCACAAATTAACGAGATAACCCCCCGGCGCATCATTATCAACGAACTGCTCAAGACGGCACCGGCTACCGCCCCGGCGCCCATCGTCTAGCCAACCGAAAATAGAAAGTAGAATCAGGAATTAGGGAAGCGCCGGCGTGCTGGCGGCACGGCCGCTCACCCTAATTCCCACTTTCTAATTCCTAGCTACTATTCCACAATCCGACTATTTCACTATCCTACTTATATTATGAGTCTTCATCGACCTGCAGCGCCGCCTTGATATCGCCATAGCTAAAGCCTTGGCGGGCGAGGTATTGCATCAATTTGAGGTCGTCTTGATAGCGGGTTTGCTTACGTTTCCGCCGGACGATGTCGACGAGGGCGTGTCGCTCGTCGGCGCTCTCGTTGCCGACCACCGCCTGGATGGTGTCGTTCGCAACGTGTTTCTTCTTTAATTCTATAATCATTTTGCGACGTGAAGTAGGGCGGAGGAGGCGTCGATCGTTGACGAAGGCTTGCGCAAACTTGGTATCGTCAATCAAACCGAGTCGGCTAAGTTTGTTCGTAATTTGTTCAATTTTTGGGGCAGGGGAGTCTTTGCGGTCCAGATAGGTCTCGATTTCCCACTGGCTCCGCGGTCGAATGGCGATATAACGGATGACTAAGTTGTATAGTTTATCGTCGGCCGATAACTGTTTAAAGTCTTCGACTTGCTGCCGAGTTAACTCGTCGCCTTTGGCTAGTCTACTGTCGAGCAAACTGCCCTCGCTCAAACTAAAAGCGTAGTCTTCGTCGATGAATATCGAATAGCGGTCAACTCGTTTGGCCTGCTGTTTGATACTGGTAATTTTCATAGCTATGTTAGCTTCCCTTCTTCTAGTGAAAAAGAGACTGTCGCCAACGCATCGTTGATCGAGCGGTCCTGCAAATATTTCAACACCTTTTTGGGTGCTCCCGCGGCCGTCAAGACGTCAATGAACTCATTAGCCGAAACCAACACCGAACCGCTAGTGATGGCATATTCTAGTCTTTTCCTGACAGGCAGAGCAACTCCCACCAAGGCTCGTTGGATGTCTGACGGAAGATTACCCCGTTCGGCCGTAGTTGGCGTGTAGGTGCCAATCGTCGGACCGAACAAATCGGTGTACACCGAACTACGCTCCGACGCTTGGGTGTCGTCTGATTCGCTTACGCTCGGTAAGACTTCGTACCCTTCCATGATTATCTCCTTCTAGCGCCGTTGCTGCCAGCGGCTAGCTTTGAACCTTATCGGCCTCCACGACTTTGGCGGCGATTTCCTTGAGAATCTCTGGATTAGCCTCGAGATATTGCTTGGCGGCTTCGCGGCCTTGACCAATCTTGGCGTCGTTGTAGGCGTACCACGCACCCGACTTCTCAATGATGTCGCGAGCGGCGGCCAAATCGACCACATCGCCGGCTAGACTGATGCCTTGGTTGTACATAATGTCGAACTCGGCCTCCCGGAATGGGGGCGCGATCTTGTTTTTGACTACCTTGACGCGCGTCCGGTTACCAATGACGGCGTCGCCTTGCTTGATCTGGCCGATGCGCCGGATATCCATCCGGACCGAAGCGTAGAACTTGAGGGCGTTACCACCGGTCGTCGTCTCCGGGTTACCGAACATGACGCCGATTTTCATACGAATTTGGTTGATGAAAATAACGGTCGTCTTGCTACG
>DHXX01000012.1:136672-175995 GCA_002413865.1 Candidatus Saccharibacteria bacterium UBA5145 | reverse complement strand
CCCATGTCGCCTTCAATTTCGGCGCGCGGGACGAGGGCCGCCACCGAGTCAACGACGATTATATCGACGGCGTTCGAACGGACCAACGTCTCGACGATCTCGAGGGCTTGTTCGCCGTTATCCGGTTGGCTGAGCAAAAGGTTCTCGACGTCGACGCCAATCCGCTTGGCGTACGACGGGTCGAGCGCGTGTTCGGCGTCGATAAAAGCGGCCGTGCCGCCGCGACGTTGGACTTCCGCGATCGCGTGCAACGTTAGAGTCGTCTTGCCGGAGCTTTCCGGACCATAGACTTCGATAATCCGGCCTTTGGGGATACCGCCTCCGAGGGCGATGTCGAGCGACAGACTGCCGCTCGGTACGCATTCGACTTGGGCCGAATGGGCATCACCCAGCTTCATAATCGAACCCTTGCCGAATTGTTTTTCGATAGCCTCAAGCGCGATGCCCAAAGCTTTCGCCTTGCCGTCACTAGGCACTTCCTTAAGTTCTTTGGGTACTTTGGTTGTTTTCGCTTCTTTCGTCGCGTTCTTAATGTCTGGCATGAAACCTCCTGTGTTATTACCCTGCAAATTTGCCACTTAGCTACTAATATTTTAGCACTATAGCCGCCACTTCGCTGCCTAAAAATTGCTACTGCTTATTATGACAGTTTTTATTGGACGATTTAACTATTTATTAAGAAACCCGGGGTTGGAGGCCAGGAATTAGGAAATAGAAACTAGGAAGTCGGTAGCGGCCGAATCTAATTCCTAGTTCCTAATTCCTAGCAGCTAACCCCCCCATTACACTATCCAGCTATTTCACTATCTAAACTATCCCCCTACTTAAGTGCTTACGTTTTTAAAATTAAACTGTTAAAATATCTGTTAGGATGGGCGAGTTTATACAAACACTAAAAAATAGCGACAATCGGCGCCGACGCGACCGAAAGGCAATCGCCTAATGCGTATCGCCGATTCCTTAGTCGAAAAACTCCTGCACCACAGAGAGGGGATTACCAAAGAGCAGATTGCTGCCCTGCGTGAACAGGAAATCACCGAAAAAAAGCCCTTGCAAGACCTCGTTATCAAGAACAACCTAATGAGCGAAAAAGAGCTGACTCGGCTCTACGCCGAAGAGATCGAGGTGCCTTTCGTTGAGCTCAACGGCCACGAAATCAAACACGACGTTCTCAAGTTGATCCCCGAACGCATCGCCCGCCAATATCACGCTGTTGTCTTTGAGGTCGATGCCAGTGGCGTCAATCAGCTCGCCATGGAAGACCCCGATGATATCCAGGCGCTCAACTTTCTTCAAAAACAGCTCGGCAACAACATCAAGGTCTTCATCACGACGAGCAGCCTATTGCAATCCGCCCTCGACCAATATCGCGGCAACATCAGCAGCGAGCTGACCAAGGTCATTAGTAGTGACGATGACGCCGATGAGAGCGAAGAAATTGACGAAAGCGACCTCGCCGAAGACTCACCGGTGGCTCAGACCGTCAACATCATCATCGAATACGGCGTCAAAGCCGGCGCCAGTGACATTCACATCGAACCGCGCGAGAACTTTGTGGTCGTCCGCTACCGCATCGACGGCTTGCTCCGGGAGGCCAACAAGCTACCGCGCAAATTGCTCGGCGCCCTAGTCAGTCGTATCAAAATTCTGAGTAACCTAAAAATCGATGAGCACCGCGCCCCCCAAGATGGGCGCTTCAAGGTCGAAGTCAGCGGTTTGGTCTATGCCCTGCGCGTCTCGACGTTGCCGATCTTAGACGGCGAAAAGGTCGTCATGCGTATCTTGAACGAATCGAGTAAGCCGGCCGATTTTAACGAACTCGGCTTCTGGGGCGAGGCGCTGGCCGAACTCAAACAAGCCATCATCCAGCCGCACGGCATGGTTTTGGTGACCGGCCCGACCGGCTCCGGCAAGTCAACCACCCTGTTCAGCGTCCTCAGCGCGCTCAACACCCCGAACGTCAATATTTCGACGGTCGAGGACCCGATTGAATACCACGTCGTAGGTGCCAACCAGACCCAAGTCAATCCCGTCGCCGGCATGACCTTCACCAACGGCCTGCGCGCCCTGCTCCGCCAAGACCCCAACATCATCATGGTCGGTGAGGTCCGCGATCGCGAAACGGCTGACCTGGCCGTCCAAGCCGCCCTGACCGGACACCTCGTCTTCTCGACCCTGCACACCAATAACGCCGCCACTTGTTTACCGCGACTGCTCGATATGGGGGTCGAGCCGTTTTTGATTGCCAGTACGATTCGCGTCATCATTGCCCAACGCTTAGTGCGTCGACTGTGCGTCGACTGTCGCGAAGCCTTTACGCCCGACGCGCCGAGCCTCAAGCAATTGGTTAAAACTTTCCACCTCGACGACAATGGCGGTTTCAAAAAAATGAACGAGCTCGAAAGCGCCGCCCTGTCCGATGGGATTGGCAAATCGAGCAGCAGCAAGGGCGCCGAAACCGACCGACTGAGCAGTAGCGAAACGACCATCAAGCGGCTCTTTAAAGCGCACGAGGACGGCTGTGAAAGCTGCAACCACGCCGGTTTCAAGGGCCGGATCGGCATCTACGAGGTGCTCGAAAATTCAACGGCCATCCAGACCCTGATTGTCAGCCACGCCTCGAGTGAAACTATCGAAAAAGCGGCGATTGCCGATGGCATGCTCTCGATCCAGCTCGATGGCTTCATTAAAGCCCTGCGCGGACAGACCACTATCGAGGAGATCCTGCGCGTTACCAGCCTGGAATAAGTTTATGAACCTATTACATACCTCCCTTCCATCCGAAACCGCCAGCTTAGCGGCTGCACCAGTCGTAAAGACTCGTCAGCGTAGCTCTGCTACACTTCCTCACTTTCCAACCGTTTCGCTCACTAATCTGACAATTTCGAATCGTAAGCGAGATATGGAATAAGTTCTATGCAGTTTATATACAAAGCCACCACCACCGAAGGACGAACCATTTCCGGCACTGCCGAGGCGGCGAGCAAACAGGCCCTCCTAGCCCTGTTGCGCAAGCAAGGCGTCACCCCGGTACTGGTCGAACTCGACAAATCAAAACACAAGAGCGGCTCGCTGTTTGGGCCCAAAAAGAAAGTCAAACTCAACGATTTAGTGATCTTCACCCGCCAGCTATCGACGATGATTAGCGCCGGCGTACCGCTCACCCGTTCGATGGCCGCCCTGCAGGCCAACGCCGACAATCCCTACATGCGCGAGGTCTTAGCCGGTATCACCAAAGATATCGAGAGTGGCTTGCCGCTGGGTGACGCCTTTGCCAAATACCCAAACGCCTTCAGCGAAGTCTACGTCAACATGGTCCGTGCCGGCGAAGAAGGCGGTATTTTGGACGAAATCCTCAAGCGACTGGCCTTGCAAGTCGAACAAGACGCCTCGATCCGCAAAAAAATTAAGAGCGCCATGATGTATCCAATCGTCATCCTGACCATCACGATCATCGCCTTCTTCGGTATCATGCTCTTGATCGTCCCGAAAATCGGTAAAATCCTGCTCGACCTGGGCGGCCCGAACGCCAAACTACCGGTCTACACCGTCGCCATGCTCGACGTCAGTAACTTTTGCGTGTCCAATAGCTTCATTAAGCACATCCCGATACTCGGTTCGCTGCCGCTGATTTCCAAATTACCAAACCTGCTATTTATCATGGCCTTAGTCGCCGTTGGTACCGTCTACCTGCTGCGCTATATCCGCACCGACGCCGGTAAGTATAAGTTCCACGGCCTGCTGTTGCGCCTGCCGATTGTTAAAGTTATCATCCTCAAAATCGCCATCGCCCGCTTTTCGCGCACCTTCGCGTCCTTAATGGGGGCGGGCGTCAGTGTCCTCGATGCCCTCGAAGTGACCGGCGCTGCCCTCGGCAATAAAGTCATCGAAGGTGAGCTCAAAGCCGCCGCCATCGAAGTGCGCAACGGCAAGCCGCTCAGCGAACCGATCAGTCGCAGCAAACACTTCCCGGCCATCGTGGCGCAGATGCTGATTGTCGGCGAAGAGACCGGCCAAATCGATACCGTTCTGACTAAAATTGCCGATTTCTACGAAGAAGAGGTGTCGGTACTGATCGACGGGCTGGCGGCCATCATCGAACCGATTATGATTGTCGGCCTCGGGGCCGCCGTCGGACTGATTGCCGCCTCAGTTATGGGGCCTATCGCCAACCTCTCCAAGAACATTAGCTAGAAACTAGAGGGGTCTCGAGTCTTTAGTCGCTAGTCTTTAGAAGCGAGTCTCGAGACGAAAGACTAAAGACTAGCGACTACCCTTTTGTAGTCAATCTTACAACTCTTAACGCCCCCAGTTATCCACAATTCTATTGCTTAGATTACACTTATGTTTATAATCATACCCAGATAGTCGAAACAGTTTAATTTGCTCGTTTCGATAATCATAATCATCAATAAATAAATCAAGGAGGGTGGGTCCTTATGATCTCACTTAAAAAACGTCAAAGTGGTTTCACCATTGTGGAACTTTTGATCGTCATCGTCGTTATTGGTATCTTGGCCGCGTTGGTCATTACTACCTATGGTGGCATTCAATCGAAAGCCCGTAACAGTAAGCGCCAGGTCGACCTGCAGTCATTGCAGACGCAGCTCGAAGCATTCTTTAGCCAGAATGGTTTCTACCCGTCAAATGCCGATATCAACGGCACTGTCTGGCGCGCAGGCAACATGAAGAGTCTCGACATCGGCGCTATGACCGATCCGTTGAACCCCAACCAAGCTAACCCACAGCTAAAGATTACATTGTCGACAATTGCCGACAAGCAATATTCCTACGTCGTCGCCGACAGCAGCGATGCCAGTTGTGAGGGCCTTGACACCAGTTGTGCCAAGTACACCCTGACCGCTCCCTACGAAGGTACCGTCAACGGTGCAGCGTCGTACCAAAAATCTAATCTGGACTAATCGTCTAACTTAGCTAAATTAAGGCCTGAGCAATATTGTTCAGGCCTTTTTGGTACCCAGCCCCTATTGTCATCCCAGCGGAAGCTGGGACCTAGTCAATAAATGAATTCTATATCGACTGGGTCCCAAATCAAGTTTGGGATGACGGTAGTGCGCTGAATAACAGGTTTGGGCAATTTAGGCTCTAGATTAT
Source organism: Candidatus Saccharibacteria bacterium UBA5145 (assembly GCA_002413865.1). Taxonomy (GTDB): domain Bacteria; phylum Patescibacteriota; class Saccharimonadia; order Saccharimonadales; family UBA4665; genus UBA4729. The sequence goes on along the minus strand of DHXX01000012.1, from coordinate 170,880 downwards.
ATTTACAACGAGCTCAGCTTCGCACGAAGAAGCGACGTAAAATAAGTTCTTTATACTATAATGAAAGATAAGCATGAGAAGTTTGAAAACAAATGCCGCAACTGGCTTTACCATCGTTGAAGTTTTGGTGGCTATTGCCGTCGGCGGCATCATGGTCGGGTCGCTCAACCAGGTCGTCAACGGCTACATCCACTTGAGCCAACGCGGACGCTACCTCAACCTCGCCAATGCCTACGTCGAAGCCAAGACCGAAGCCCTGCGTAACGCCGGCTATAATAGCCTGAGCAATGGTAGCTCCAGCCTCAAGGCCGAACTACCAAACCAATTACCACCCTCCCGGAATGCCAGCCTGACTGTCGCTGACCAGGCCACGGGGTTGAAAAAGATCGACATCTCCATCTCTTACAACGACCAGGGCCAGCCCAATACCTACAACTACACGACTTACATTGGAGAACTCGGTGTCGGCCAATAAACTCCGGCGCGCCCAAGACGGCTTCACGCTGGTTGAAGTCACCGTCGCCGTGACCGTGATGGCTTTGGTCGCCGTCGTCTTCTTAGGCGTCGTGACTAACTACTTGGTGATTATCGCCCGCAATAATGAACTATCGGAGATGACGCTAACCTCTCAAAACTTACTGCGAACAACGGTCGAAAACTTGCGCTTTGGCGATGGCGTCCGCCAAACCAACACGATAAGTGACCCGAATGCCCCGAGTGGCGGCTGGAACACCAGCAACACCAGTTTCGTGATCATTCTGGCGGTCCCGGCGGTCGATACGAGCCATAATTACATCATCGACCCCACCACCGGTAGCCCCTACATGAACGAACTTGTTTACTATAAAACTGGCTTGACCCTCATGAAGCGCAGCCTCGCTAACCCCGGAGCCACGGGCGCTACCATCCAAACCTCTTGCCCGCTGGCACTAGCTACGCCGTCATGCCCGGCTGATGTCCAATTGGCCACCTACGTCAGTTCGATGGTGTTTAAGCTCTACGACCAAGACGCCGTCCTAACGACTACCCCCAGTCTGGCCCGATCGGTCAACATCACCCTGACCATGCAGCGCAATGCGCCCGGTAACCCCATCAACGTCACCAATAGTATCCGCGTAACCCTAAGGAACAGGTTCTAGTATGCGTAACCTTAAACAAACCGGTCAGAATGGTTCAATTCTGTTGGTCTTTTTGCTGAGTCTGCCCTTCTTAATATTAATCGCTTCTTACTATATGAAGCTGTCTCTCACCAGCTACCAGGTGGCTATCCAAGACCAGCTCCATAGCCAGGCCCAACTCAGCGCCGATGCCGGAGCCGACTACGGCGTCGAGCAAATCAGCCTCGACAACACGTGGTCCGGTACGGGGGGCGAGGTCACGTTGCACTCGGAGACCAAAATCCGCACAACCTACGCCGTAACCGTCACTAACAACACTACCACCAAAACTCTGAATGTGGTCGGACGGAGCTACTCCCCCGCTTCGGCGACGATCCCGACGCGATCCGTCAAAATTGCCGTCGATTTGCGTCCGGTTACGGCTGGCACTTTCGGCATTATTAGCGGCGAAGGCGGGCTATTTATGAGTAACAGCTCTAAGATCGTCGGTGGCGACGTTTTTATTAACGGTGAAGTCAGCCTATCCAACACCGCCCAAATTGGCCTCAGCACGACACCGCTCAATGTCAACGTCGCCCATCAAATCTGCCCGATACCACCCGACGCAACCTATCCCCGTGTTTGTGCCAGCGGTGAACACGGCCAACCAATCACCATTAATGGCCCCTCGGCCCGTATCTATGGCACTGTCAAAGCCACCAACCAAACTAGCGGCGCCGGCATGAGCAACCCCGGTCTGATTGCCGGCTCGACGGTTGCCCCCCAGCCATTGCCGACCTACGATCGCGCCGCCCAAAAAAGCGCGGTGACGAATAATATCACCGGAGCGGCCGCTTCTTGTTCGGGCAGCGACAGCTTAGTTTGGCCGGCTAACACCAAAATTGCCGGTAACGTTACGATTGCCACTAAGTGTACTGTTGTCGTTCAGGGTAATGTTTGGATTACCGGCTCACTCACCGTGTCAAACAGCGCCAAAATGATTGTGGCCGACACTCTAGGGTCAACCGTGCCGAACATCATGGTCGACGGTGCAACTGGTGCGACTTTCAACAACAGTGCCCAGTTAGTTTCTAATGCTAGCAGCACTGGCTTTGAGGTCTACACGTTTTGGAGCAATAGCGGCTGCTCGCCCGACTGCACCACCCTCACCGGTACCGACTTATACAATTCGCGGGCCGTGACGACCATCAACTTACTCCAATCGTCAACGGCGCCTAACACCATCTTTTACGCCTATTGGTCGCAAGTTCAGATCGGTAATAGCGGCCAGATCGGTGCCTTGATCGGTCAAACGATCAACATGAATAATACCGGGACGCTGACCTTTGGCGCGGCGGCGAGCATCGGCGGCCCAACGATCTACGTCGTGCAGGGTTACCGGCGCCAATGATGAAGTTAAAGTCGATCGAGCGGCTATCTGATATACTATAGCGAAGTACTTATGTTTCGATGGGCAACATGAATAAAACAACCAAAATCCCCTATTTTTTCCGCGATAAACCCTTGTTTGGGCTAGATATTGGACCAAGCTCGCTTAAAGTTATGCAAGTCGATCAAGCGCTATCTAAAACGGCCACCGGCAAGACTAAATTCCCGCAAGTGATCGGCTATGGCTACGCGCCGTTCGACCGTGGTGCCATAGTTGACGGTGTCATCGTCCAGCCCGAAGTAATCGCCAAAGCCGCCCTCGACCTGTTTGAGCACCACTTGATTGGCGACATCACTACCAAACGCGCCGCCGTGGCCATACCCGCCTATCGCACCTTTACGCGCTCCTTACAACTTCCCAAGCTCAAAGCCAGTGAGCTAGCCGCCGCCGTCCAGCTAGAAGCCGAGCAGTACATTTCGGCCCCCCTCAGCGAGCTCTATTTGGACTATGAAGTCATCAAAGAAGACGCCGAACACACCGAGCTCTTCGTGGTGGCCGTCCCAAAGACAATTGTCGACTCGTATTTAGATTTTGCCCATATCCTCGGCCTCAAAGCCATCCTGATCGAACCGACCTTGAGCTCGTCCGGCCGTTTATTTTCGATTGATTACCAGAGCGATGTCGCTACGGCCATTATTGACTTCGGCTCGCGTTCCGCCGATATCAGCATTTACGACCACCACGTCCTTGTCACTGGCACCGTCCCAGCCGGCGGAGATATTTTCACCAATGCCATCAAGACTAAGTTGAATGTGACGGCGGCCGAAGCCCAGTTGATTAAAACTAAATACGGCCTCAGCGCCAGCAAGCGACAAGCCGAACTTACCCACGCCCTGGAGCCAATTCTGAGCCAGCTCGTCAAAGAAATTCGACGCATGATCCGTTACTACGAAGAGCGCTACGGCTCCGAACGACCGATCCAGCAAATCATTACCTTGGGCGGTGGCGCCAACATGCCCGGATTGAGTGATTACCTCACCAACGCGCTACGCCTGGCCGTTCGTCACACCGATCCGTGGCAATACTTTAACTACAAAGGCCTCCAACCGCCGAGCCCAGCCGATAAACCAATGTACGCCACCGTTGCCGGCTTGAGCCTGAGCAACCCTCAAGAGGCGTTTCGATCATGATCAACCTGCTGCCTCCCGATGTCAAAGCCGGCTACAGTTACGCCCGCCACAACGTCGCCTTACGTCACTGGGTGGTCGCCCTGCTGGTAGCCTTAGTTGGCGTGGGGGCGCTGGCGACCTACGGGCTGCTCAATCTTCACGTGTCCGTTATTAACTACGACGAACAGGTCGCTACCGTCCAAGACAATCTGCAAAAGGAGCACCTCAAACAAACCGAACAGCAGGTGCAGGATATCAGCGCTAGTTTGCGTCTGGCGGTGCAAGTACTTTCCAAAGAAGTGCTCTTTTCCAAGCTCATCTCCCAGATTGGCGCCGCTATGCCGAGCGGAGCGATCTTGGCAAGCCTCAATATCAATAAGACGACGGGCGGCCTTGATCTGATCGCCAAAGCCACCGACTACGTCACGGCCAGCCAAGTGCAAGTCAATCTGGCTAACCCGGCCAACAAGATTTTTGCCAAAGCGGACATCGGCAACATCACCTGCACCAGCCCCAAGGGCGAATTGGCCAAGCCCGAGCCCTATCCCTGCGTCGTCACGATTCGCGCCCTGTTTGCCGATAAAAATCCGTTCCTGTTTATCAATCAAGGTACTAAATGATGAGCAGCAAACGCGTCTATCTACTAATGATCGGCCTGATTGTTCTTTTGATTGCCGGTTTGTTCGGCAGCGCCTACGGCATTCAGGGTCTTCTCCGCACCAAATCAGTCGAGTTGGTCGGCCTGAAAGCTAAGTTAACGGCGCTCAACCAGCAACAAGGCGGCCTCGTCCAGGCCAAAAAAGACATTGCCACCTACTCTAGCCTGTATGATATCGCCAAGGTTGTAGTGCCAGAAAATAAAAACCAAGCCGAGACAGTCCGCCAAATCGTCAAGCTGGCTTCGGACAATAACGTTCGGCTCGGCTCGATCTCCTTCCCATCCTCGACGCTCGGCAATGCGGGCCAGGTCAGCCCGACCGGCGCCACGCCCGCCCCTACCACCACCAGTCCGTCCAAAGCCGCCGGCGCGGCCTTATCACAACTCACGCCCGTGTTGGGGGCCCCCGGCGTCTACGTCCTGCCGATTAACGTCAGCAGTGATAGTAACTATTCCTCGACCTACCCCCAATTGATTAGCTTCTTGTCGGCGCTCGAGCAAAACCGCCTAACCGCCCAAGTCACCAGCCTGAACATTACCCCCGACGCCAACACCTCGGATAGGTTTTCGTTTATACTAACCTTAAATAGCTATATAAAACCATGACTAAATTAAAAACCACGTCCCTGCCACCGATCGTGAACACCACTTGGCGGCAATTCAACCGCTACAAAGTTTTCATCTTCCTAATCGTTGTGGCCGGCGTCTACGGCTATATACTCCTGCAGATCAACTCGCTGTCAAACGCCCAGCCGAGCCCGGAACAAGTCAGTGCCCAGTCTAGTCCGGTCCGGACAGCCCATATCGATAAAACTGTCGTTTTGCAACTCCAGCGCCTGCAGGATAACAGTGTCAACGTCCAGGCTCTGTTTGATACTGCCCGGAATAACCCTTTCCAGGAGTAGAACAGTCAAAAGTTAGCCGCGGCCTAGTCACGCGAAAATAGGAACTAGGAAATAGGAACTAGGAATTGGCTTCGGCCTTGACACTACTAATTACTAATTACTTATTGCTGGACTGGATTGGGAGCGGCATATTGTGCTTGTGGGCTGGGGTTTGGCGCAACTGGCTGGACGCCGCCCTCGTACTGATGCTGTTCGAATTGCTCGCGGGCATTCAAAATTTGTTGCGCGTAATAAGTAGGATTTGGGCAAAACGCGAAGACGAACTTGCTGCGTTCGCCGGCCGTTTCGGCCTTCAGGCTGCCGAAGTTAAACATGTGCGCCAGTATCCCGTTTTGGATGGCCGTAACGTCTTCCAAATTGGCGAGGCTAAGCTGACTACTCTGTTTATCAAACAAGCTGACCTGCAAAATTTGGGTCAGGCTATCGCTAGTCAGGATCCAGCGGTTACCCCAATAGACTTTGTGGGAAATCGCCAAAAATACAGCGGTCATGATTAGGACGATCAGAAAGACGATTGCTCCCAAAGAAGTGACTTGCGCCGAATTATCGGCAAAGACCGTCGGCAGGACGGCAAACACGATCAGCGCTAAGACGACCAGCATAACGGCGGCGGCTAGGTAAATACCAATCATGCCAAAGGGGTGGCGTTTGACCTCGAAAATATTGCGTTCGCTGGACTGCATGACGTTGAGCGGGTTGTTGACTTGGACGGGTTGGTTTTGTGGATTCATGGACTTATTATAACCTAGTTTAGAGTAAGCTCGGCACCGGCTCGTCGGGTTGCGGGCGGCCGAGATGGCGGTAGGTTTTAGGGGTGACTTTGCGGCCGCGCGGCGTACGTTCGAGTAGACCAATCTGCATCAAGTACGGCTCGATAAAGTCTTCGATGGTCGATCGCTCTTCGGCCGTCAACGCCACCAAGGTCTCGACGCCAACCGGTCCGCCATTGTAGTTGTCAATAATCGTTCGCAGGAGCATCCGGTCGGTTGGGTCGAGTCCCAGCTCATCGATCTCTAGTAATTGGAGGGCTTGGGTGCTGATAACGGTGTCGATAATGCCGTCGCCGTTGACGTCGGCGTAGTCACGGACGCGTTTGAGCAAACGGTTGGCGATACGCGGCGTCAAACGGGCCCGGGTGGCGAGCTCTTCGGCGGCTGGCCGATCAATCTTGACGTTCAGAATACCGGCCGCCCGCTGGATAATCTGCCTTATCTCGTCCGGCTTATAGAATTCTAAGCGGTGGATGTGGCCAAAGCGATCGCGCAGCGGTCCCGCCAAGGCACCGACCCGCGTCGTGGCACCGATAATCGTAAACTTCGGCAAGTCGAGGCGCAGACTGCGGGCACTCGGCCCCTTACCGATCATAATGTCGAGCTTGAAGTCCTCCATCGCGCTGTAGAGCACTTCCTCGACCGAGCGGTTGAGGCGGTGTATTTCGTCAATAAATAAGATGTCGCCGTCTTGCAGGTTGGTCAGTAGACTGGCCAAATCGCCGGCCCGTTCGATAGCCGGGCCACTGGTAATCCGGATTTGGGCACCCATTTCATAGGCAATCACGCTGGCCATCGTGGTCTTGCCTAGGCCCGGGGGGCCGTAGAGCAAGACGTGGTCCATCGGTTCGTCGCGCTTGCGGGCGGCCTCGATGGCTAGCTTGAGGTTCTGTTTGAGGCGCTCCTGCCCCGTGTAACTGGCAAAATCCCGTGGCCGCAGGCTGACTTCTAGTTCAATTTCGACCGGGTCCTCGACTGGCGCGCCCGTGTTCACAATTCGATCAATCATTATCTAATAGTATAGCCTATCGCGACGAATTGCTTAGAACCCACTTGTAAAGAAAGTAGTAACCAGAAGCTAGAAAATAGTTTGTGCCACAACAACTAATTCCTAATTCCTGTTTTCTGTTTCCTGCTTTAGGGGACGTGGACCGGGCTCCAGCAAGTGCGCAGATCCTGATCGCGCTCAGCGAGAGCCGCCATGTCTTCGGCTGGCAGCTGGAAGTCAAAAATGTCGATATTGGCTTGGATTCGGCTCGGTGTCACCGATTTCGGCAAAACGACGAGGCCGCGCTCAAGACACCAGCGTAACATGATCTGGGCATAACTTTTTTGATATTTTTGAGCCAATTTGGTGACGATGGCATCCGCCATGTTCTTGCCGTGCGCCAGCGGCGAGTAGGCTTCGACCACGATGCCGTTCGCCTGACAATAGTCGATCAATTCCGGCTGTTGTAAGAAGACATGCAATTCAACTTGGTTAACCGCCGGCATAACACGCGCGTAATTCTTCATAGATTCTAAGTGGTTAATTGTGTAATTACTGACACCGATACTGCGCGCGCCACCGGCGGCCTGTATTTCTTCGAGCGCCCGCCATGAAGCCTTACGCACGACTGGTACTGGAAAATGTAATAACAAAAGATCGACGTAATCAGTTTGGAGGTTCGTGAGTGACGCACCAAAACTCTTCGTAGTTCGATTATGACCAAATTGTTCAACCGCAATTTTGGTCGTTATAAATATGTCGGCGCGCTCGAGATTCTGGCGCTGCCAAGCCGCACCAAGCATGGCTTCATTCTGGTACGCCTGGGCACTATCAAAATGCCGGTAGCCAGCTGCCACGGCCGCCGTAAAGGCTTGATCAAATTGGGCCGAATCTTTCACCTGCCACAGGCCTAGTCCGATTTGCGGAATAGTCTGGCCATTGCCCAACTCAATTAGTGGTATAGCCATTATCTCGTACCCGTTAGTGCCAGTTTAATCCGCTCCTCGGATGGCAACGAATGGTCGATTTTTTGGAGAGCCGCCGCCGCATCAACCGCCGAATAGCCAAGCGTTACGAGCGCTTCAACGGCTTCGTCTTGCATCAGCAGACCTTCGCCTTGGAGCAGGCCGGTAGTCTGCAGATCAACCCCCACTAGGCCGACTTTATCTTTCAGATCGACGACGATACGCTCCGCCACCCGTTTGCCGACGCCGTTGGCGCGCTGGATGGACTTGGTGTCACCCGCGGCAATTGCCTGGCGAACATCAGCGGCCGAGCCGATGCTGAGCACGCTCAGCGCCATCTTTGGCCCGACGCCGTTGACGCCTAAGAGCTGTTCGAACAAACTTTTGATGTCACGGCCCGTAAAGCCAAACAAATCGTGCGACTGCTCGCGGATATGTTCGTAGACATGCAGCTTGGCCGGTTCCCCCGTTATCAAGCGGCCACTGTCTTCGGCCGTCACGTACAAACCGTAGCCGACACCGCGAACATCGAGCACGATGCTATCGATCAATTTTTCGCTTACTACCCCCGAAAGTGTTGCAATCATTAACCCTATTATTGCACACCGGCCCGATTGCCGTTACCGCCAACGCCGAATTTGCCCTATAATATGGTCCATGGCTAATCCCCTGCACACCAAATATCTATCATTCGCTAAAACTAAATGGTTCCTGTTTTTCGGCGGGTTGATCTTGGGGGCAATCGTCATTCTGGCGGTTCGCTTCGTGACCTACCAGCCTAACCTAGTCCACTACCACGCCAACTTCGCGCTCTACATCAACGGTCAGCGCGAAGCGTTTAAAGGCGCCCAGTATTACCAGGAAGTCAACGTTTGCAGCAGCAGCGGCGGCATTGCGGCTCCGCAACAACGCGCCCATATGCATGACGACATCAGTGGACTCGTCCACGTCGAAGATCACGTTGTAACCTGGGGTCAGTTCTTTGAAAACCTGGGCTGGTACGTTGGCCCCGATTTCATCCAAACGGCAGCCGGTAATACCTATCAGGCGGCCGATCAAGCCAAGCTGCACATCATCCTCAACGGCCAGGATTACACCGATCTAACGCCGATCACCAATACCCTGATCAAAGATAAAGACCGCCTGCTCGTCAGCTTTGGCGATATCGATCAAGCAACGCTCAATACTGAGTTCAAAACCGTTCCGCAGACTGCCGGCAGCGCCGATCTCACGCCCGACCCGGCTAGCTGTTCCGGCAGCGCGACTGTCACCACGTCCGATCGTTTGCGCCACTTGTCCTAGCGCATATTCATAGAGTGCGTGATGGCGGCGGCCAGCGCGTCGGCGGCGTCGTCGGGCTTCGGTATTTCCTTGAGCTGCAGAATGACGCGCACCATTTCTTGCATCTGTTTTTTGTCGGCTTTGCCATAACCGGTGATGGCTTGTTTAATCTGCATCGGCGTATATTCGGCGATGCTCAGGTGAGCCTGCATGCCTGTCAACAGCACCACGCCGCGAGCCTGGGCGACCGTCATGGCCGTCGTGACATTGCGGGCAAAAAAAAGTTTTTCGACCGACATGGCATCGGGCTTGTTTTGCTGAATAATCTCGGTTAGCTCTTCGTAAATCGTCAGTAAACGGACACAATCGTCTTCGTGCACCGGCGTGCGGATGACACCGGCGTCGACTAGGACGGCCTGCCCCTTAACGATATCGATGACACCGAAGCCCAGAATTCCCGTCCCCGGATCAATCCCCAGAATACGCATTTTCCGCCTTTTCTAGAGCCAAAAACACCCAAGGTGCCCGAATTTTCTCTTGGGCATAGAGTACTTCTATCACTTCAAAACTATGCCATTGCGCAGCTAGCAATTCCTCCGACTGGATAGTCATTACTCCGCCCTTGATTTTACCGAGAAAGGCATAGTAATGTCTGTCGGCTTCGGGCTGATTGGAATCATAAAACGGTTGATTACTATCAATTTCGATGTCCAAACCAACTTCTTCCTTGGTCTCCCGGATAGCCGCCTGCTTTGGCGTTTCGCCATCGTCTACCCAGCCCGCCGGTAGCCCCCAAAGTCCGTAGGCGGATTCTTTGCGCTCTTGAACCAGCAAATAGCGACCGTCTTTGTCTCTTAGGATGGTGCCGGCAATCGCGATCATAATGCGGCTAGTATATCTTCTGGGATGTCGAAGTTGACGTGGGTGTTAGTGACGTCGTCAATGTCGTCGAGGGCGTCCATCAGGCGCATTATTTTGCCGGCCGTAGCGGCGTCGGTTATTTCGATATGGGTATTCGGTGCGTACGTCAGTTCGGCTTCGGAGATTTTCAGGCCGGCCGCCTTGAGCGCGTCACGGACAACCCCGAGTTGTTTGGCTTCAGTATAAATAACCGATTCGTCGCTTTCGTCTTGGACGTCTTCGGCGCCGGCCTCGATGGCCGCCATCAAAATGTCGTCACCGGTCCCCGCCACGCGCACCATGCCTTTGTGGTCAAATTGAAAGGCCACGGCCCCCTTTTCGGCGATATTGCCACCGTGCTTACTAAACGCCAAGCGAACGTTCGGATAGGTGCGGTTAATGTTGTCGGTCGCGACTTCCACCAAGATAGCGACGCCACCGGGACCGTAGCCTTCGTACAAGAGTTCGTGCATCAAGGCCGCGTCTTTATCTTTGATGCGATCAATGGCGCGCTGGATGTTATTGGCCGGCATATTGGCGGCTTTGGCTTTGTCCATAGCCAGGCGCAACGAAAAGTTCATCTCAGGATCAGTGCCGCTCCGGGCGGCTAGGGCGATGGCATTACCGAGTCTAGTGAAGGTGGCGCCCCGGGCGGCGTCCTTGACGCCCTTTTCCCGCTTAATCGTTGACCATTTAGAGTGACCGCTCATTGATGATTTCCTTTCGGCTAGATTGCTATTACCGCCCGTTCTTATCTGTTACTATAACACCCTTCGAATGACTTTTAAACCATAGTAGCAGCGTTAAAGCGACGACCACAAGGTACATGTCGAGCATTTGCACCAGCGTCAGGCCGACGTTTTGGACGAAGACGTGGGGCAGCCGCGCCAAAGCCCGGGCAATATCGAGCATATAGGTCAATATCACGGCGGCCGGCCACGCCAACCAGCCCGCGATCGACCCAACCAGCATGCCGGCCAGCCCGGCCACCAGGCTGAGTAACATCGCCAGTGGCACCAAGGCGACGACCAGAACGTTGGCGACCAGGCCAATAAACGACATCTGACCAAAAGTATGGAGCACAAACGGCAGCGTCGCCGCTTCCGCGCACAAGCTCTCGAGGGCGACCATGGCGACGAGCGAATAGCGCAGCCGTCTCGGCAGGCGGACAGCGATCAACGGCGCCAACACCATCACCCCATAGAACGCCAGAAACGATAAGTACCAACTGGCATCCGACCATAGATAAAAAGGGTTCAGGTAGGCCGTAATGGCGGCGGCCAGCGCAATCAGCGTCAACGGCCGGAACGTCCGGCCATAGTAGCCGGCGAAGATGCTCAACACGCTGACTATAGCGGCCCTCACAATTGACGCGCTCGACCCGGCGACTAGCAAAAACAGCGCAATCAAACCAAGTGACAGGCTTGTCGCCAAGCGTTTGGAACGTCCATCGAGCACCTTTTTGCTAGCCCGCAACATAATTGTTAAGTTATAGCCCGAAACGGCGATAATGTGCGTCAGCCCGACCATCAATAAATCCTGCTTGACATCAGCCGGCAAGGTTGCCCGCTGCCCAACCAGCAACCCCATCGCAAACGAATTAAGCGGCGCCGGCAAGGCAGTCTGCATGCCAGCCGAAAACTTTCGCCGGACATCAGACACAACCGAAGGGTGGTGCGCCACCAGCCTTAAACTCGCAAAACTCAACCGGCCCTGAGCCGCCCCCAGTGTCGGGTATAACTTGCCCGCGATCTGAACTTCGTCGCCTTGGAAGACGGCCGACAGGCCAAAACCGGAGACCGAAATCTTGCCGGCTAGTACCCTCCCGTCGGCAAGCTTCGCCTGCGCACCAGTAAACGACAGCTGTGATTTCTTGCCATAGACGCCGTCATCCAAGGCCCGGACGTTGAGGGTTACTTTTTGAAAATACAGCTGGTCGTAAACAGTCAGCTTTTGCATATACAATCCGCCCCGCCAGCCGCCGATGACCAGACCGCACAAAACCCAGCCCGCCAGCGTTAGTAGTGATCGTTTAGGTGTCATGGCGATCGCCAAAACGGCCGCGCCGGCACACCACGGCGCGGCAATCGCCAATCCGCCTTGCGCTAGGCCGACGCCGCCCAACAAGCCCAGACAGCCAAACAATATAAGCGTACTGCGCTGAAATTTATACATCCTCAAACGTTTCATAGCTGTCGCGTATTGTACGGCCGACCCATCAAAAGTCAGTAAATCCGGCGGTTAAGATTTAATCTTTAATTAAGTCTTAGTTAAACGATTAGCGATTAATAAGGTGCTAATAGCCCGCCGGCAGATTGACATTTAATCAAAATTACGGATAATGTAAGGAGTTATTTTCTATTTTTAAAACGGAAAACAGCCACTCAAATGAGGGCCCATAGCTCAGCCGGTTAGAGCACCTGCCTTTTAAGCAGGGTGTCGTGGGTTCGAGTCCCACTGGGCCCTCCAAATAAAGAATCCTAGCGCCAGCTAGGGTTTTTTATTTGGTGTCCGGTGCGCTCGAACCCACGACAGAGATTTTTCGCAGAAAAATATCGTAGTCGTGGGTTCGTAAAATCGCTGACACGCGCAGAAACTTGTTTCGAGCATGCCAGCAATTTTAGAGCGCAGCGATCCCACTGGGCCACCGCTTTAGAATCATAAAAGGCTTCTTCGGAAGTCTTTTGTTATAGTAAGTTAATGAACAACTGGCATGACATAGTTTTATCCGTAAGTGTACTAGCCTTTAATATTGCCCTGCTACCGTCATTGCTAGGTAAACATAAGCCACGAGTAGCAACCAGCTTATTAACGGCCTTATTCCTCATACCCGAAGTCATAGTATTTTTCAGCCTGTCGTTGTGGTACTCATTTGCCATGGCCCTGATCAACGCCATATTTTGGTTGATACTTGCCATCCAGCGATACACTCAAGTCAACGCTAGTAAATAATTGCGTTGGGCTCATGGAGTTTGGCCCGCCTCGAAAGTCTTGATGTTTTGTTATAATCAAGACAATGCCTAATCTCCTTGAAACGTTAGAAACACATAAAGCAGCCAAAAACGACAAACGGGTGTTCGGATTAGTCGTCCAGGGTGGCGGTATGCGCGCGGTCTACTCCTGTGGTGCCATGGTCACACTGCTGCAGTATGGGCTGACGGATGTTTTCGAACACGTTATTGGGTCGAGCGCCGGGGCTATGAACGGCGCTTATTACCTGAGCGCCGATGCCGAAGCCACCAGTATCTATACCGAAGACATATCGAATAAGAATTTCGTTAATTTACTACGACGGGACAAAAAAGTTGATATTGATTACTTAGTCGACCTCGTTTTAAAGCATAAGCGACCTCTCAATTTAGACAAGCTCAGGCATTCACGCAGCCAACTGCACGTCGTCGTCACGAATGCCAAAAGCGGTCGCAAAGAAGTACTCTCCAACCACGAAGATTTTGTCGAGATTTACGAGGAATTCAGGGCGACGGCGGCTCTGCCGATGCTTTACGATAAAAAAGTTAATATCAAGGATAAATGGTACATCGACGGCGGCGTGTCCGACTTAATCCCCCTCGACGTGGCCCATCAGCTGGGCTGTACCGACATTGTGGTCGTCATGACCCAATGCGTCAGCAACTATCACTTTGACCGCCGCCACACCCGACTCGTCAATCATCTGATTCGACGCTATGCCAAGAACCAGCCGTCGGCGGTGCGCAAAATCTTGCCGACTAACGAGAAGGTCTTGAAAGTAAATCTAAATCGGATAAAACACCCTTTCAAAAAAACTCGGGTCTACTTGTTGGAGCCCAGTGATGAAGGTTCGCTCATATCCTTGTCGACGATCGATAAACCCAAAGTTGAACTTTTAGCCAAGTTGGGCGTCCACGACATGGACGTCTTGCTGCACGAAGAGCTAGTAAACTAATTATCAAAATTTGTTACTTTAAAAACCCTAATTGGCGCTTAGTTCGGTGGCACTGTTTTTTTACTAAAGGTCGAAGGGATTATTAAATTGTAGTCCGGCGCGATAACAGCGATAATAGAGTAATTAATAAAATGAAACAAAGTCATGACACTAAAATTGAAAACCTGCAGCGCAGTGTCCGTCAATTTTATGATGCCAAAACTCAAGTAAAAATCTATCACGGCAGCACTAACTCGACCCGGACTTTGGATTTTGATAAAAACAAGATGGTTGACGTCAGTAGCTTTGATGAAATTATCGAAATAAATGGCGAAAAATTATATGCGGTCGTCGAGGCCAACGTCGCCCTGGACAAACTGGTTAACGCCACCCTTAAACTTGGGCTGATACCGCTCGTCGTCAGCGAGTTTCCCGGCATAACCGTCGGTGGCGCCGTCCAGGGTGGCGCCGGCGAAAGCAGTTCCTTTAAATGGGGCTGCTTGCATGAAACTTGTCTGGAGTACGAGGTCGTCACCGCCAGCGGCGAAGTCTCAAAAGCGACGGCCGAACATAATGCCGATTTGTTTTATGGCATGCCCTGTTCGTATGGTAGCCTCAGTATTCTGACGACGATTACCCTGCGCTTGGCGCCAATCACCAAAAATATACAACTGGAATACCTGCGCGTCTCGAGTTACGCGGAAGCGCTGGAAATGATCCAGGCCAAAACTAAAACCGCGGTCGAGTTTGTTGACGCAATTATGTTTGCGCCCGACAAGGGCGTCGTAATGGTCGGGGCCCCGACCAGTGACTCTCGCCTGCCGCTCAAGACTTTCCATAAGTCAACCGACGAATGGTTCTACATTCACGCCGAACAGGTCATTGATAGACAGCCGATCTACCGTGAAGCCATCCCCATCAAGGACTATTTATTTCGCTACGATAGGGGTGCCTTCTGGTTGGGCAAACAAGGCTTCAGACTGTTTCATGTTCCGTTCAATCGTCTCACCAGACTCTGGTTTGCCAGCCTGATGCAAACGAGGACACTGTATCGCTTTTTGCACGGCGCCAATATATCGCAGCAGTTTGTAATTCAAGACGTCTGCCTGCCGAGTGCTGCTGTTTTGCCATTCTTGGACTATATCGACAAGCATCTTGGGGTCTACCCGCTCTGGCTGTGCCCCCTCAAGCCCGACGCCAAGCACTCATTGGCGCCGAATCATATCGACTCAAACCTGGTCGTCAACGTCGGTGTGTGGGGAGCCCTGCGCCGCGATTATAAAGATTTCGTGGCCGATAACCGGCAGCTCGAACAAGCCATAGCGAGTGCGGGCGGACGAAAAGTATTGTACGCTCACACCTATTACACGCCCCCGGAATTTTGGCGCAGTTATGACAAAAAATCATATGATATGGTACGGCAGCGTTACGAAGCGGCTGCCATCTTCCCGACTATCTACGATAAAATTATCGTCAATCGGCGATTAGTGCCCTCGCTCGCAAAAGGCTTTCTGGCCCTCCTAAAATCGCCCTTTTAGCCAAAAATCACTCCTATTTTATTTGTTACGACAGTTTTGCTTACCTATCAGCGGATTGCCGTACCTATAAAATTTTCTACTACCGCATTCACGCCAAATGGTCGAATGCGATGTAGAACTGTTCCGTCCGATACGGCCCACGTATCAACAAATAATTTTGCTCGATGACACTCTCGTACAACTTTGTTGGACAAAAACTCATAGCCCAGACTAACTCCGTCGGCATTTGTATCCTGGGCAATTGTTACGATTTGCTCGCCCGTAAAACCGCCATTGATTATTGCCCCGGTAGTAATGGTTGAACAGGCGGCCTTGAACTCTTTAAGAGCTTCGTACCAAAACGAATGCACTTCAATATATTTATAGTACTTATTGGGTATTCGATTAACGAAATGAGCGAGTTTGGCGGCTACTTGCTTGGAGTGTAACGCTGAGTCGGATTTAATCTCAATGATCAGTTTGCATCTATGGGCCATTACAACCGTGTAAAAAGTATTGCTCAATGAAGGGATTCTTTCGTCGGGCAGAATGTGCAGGGCTTCTATCTCCGACCAAGTTAGTCGGCTTACCCAGCCTTTGCCGTCGGTTGTTCTGTCAATAGTCTCATCGTGGATAACAACTAGGCGACCATCCCTAGTTAACTGGACATCGCATTCAATGGCCTTAAAGCCGTTTTTGATTGCTAAACGGAATGCTGTGAGTGTATTTTCAGGAACAATTTCCTGAGCGCCACGATGGGCGATGTAAAGTGTTTTCACATAAGCATAATAGCAAATGCAAAAAATTAAATGAAACTCATTGAATTCAACATTTCACTATAATGAAACGAGAGCGGCAACGTTAATTATCATTTGGAGCCTCAAATATCGAGTTAGCAAGCGTAGTCTTGGTCGATGCCGCGCACGGCTTTGTATTGCATCAAATACGACGGGCCGCCCGTAAATTGGTGGCCGGTGCAATAAGTGGCAGCTTGCTTGGCGGTCTTCCAGGTCGTGGCTCCCCACGATGGCATGAGATTCTGCCAACCGGCCGTGATCATACCCCATTGGGCAGTCGTGCTGTAGACGCCGACGGTCGAAACGCCATTGGCTTTGAGCGCGTCGGTCTCGCCCTGCAGGCTGCTTTGGTTTTGGAGCGGGTCGCTCGTCCAGCTATTCATCGTCTCGACGTCGAGCCACCAGGTGCTAGCGTGCACGCCAACGCTATTGGCGGCTGCGTAAGCGTACGATCCAGCGTTATAGCCGTAGTTATAGGCGATACAATTCAAGTCAGCGGCGACGCAAAGTTTGGGGGTGGCGGCGTACAGTATGGCGTTGGCGGAATCTGCCCCTGGATAACCGGTGTTGACGTATAAGCTGAGATTACTCGTAAAATGGCTGGCTTCGGCGGCCAAGCAAGGACTGGTCGAAAAACCGGCGCCGTTGCTGACGCCGACGATGCCAAAAGCAGTTTTCGGGATGGAAGCCGTGCAGTTAGGCCAACTGACGTCCACGCCGGTCGTGCGGGCAATGTATTGGCCTTGGGCGGCCGCCATCCCGGTCGAAAAGATAATAGTCATGAGTATGGCGGTAATGCCGGTTAACTTGGCCTTCATAGTAAGCTTTCTCTAACCTAATTTTTGTATTATACATCAATACTATTGGTTGGCTACTTAGTTTGCCTACCCGGGGGCCTCAAGTAAGCCCAGGATAGCCTGTTGAGAACAGTCAGTGCACCAATCCTGGGTGCTAGCCGTGGTGTTTGCCGCGCTTGCCGTCACCGCCTGTTTTGGGACGTTGCATCCAGAGTACCAGCAGGCAGACCAAGGCGCTGGCGCCGACGATCAAATCTTGGGCGCGGACCGCTTGGTCCCACAAGGGCTCGGCGACAATACTGTGCGCCAGACCAGGCGATAACAGAGGCACGACGAGCAAGCCACCGAGCAAGCCGACGCCAGCGGCCGGCAAAACGTTGAGCAACAGGCGCGCGCCCCGCACGGTATGAATCATAAATATAGCCGTCAGCAGCATGGGTAAAAGCAGTAGTACCAGTTTGACCAAATTATTACCCGAAGCCACGGCGCTGGTGGCGGCGGTTGCGGGTGCCGCGGCGAATAAGGACATCAGCGACTGGGCGTCGCCGGCTACAAACTGCATTAAAACGTAGCCAAGACACAAGCTCAAGAAAACCAGCGCCGCGTTGACGCGGAGCACCATCAAAAGGATTACGGGGACAAGGACGATGCCAGCAAGAACAATAACCGGTGTCATAGTGTACCTACTATAGCATAAGTACTTTCGCTAATCTGCCCCCAGCGACAGGGTTATCAGGCGCCGATTTTGTCTTTGCGGCGACCGGTTTTGCCGACGATTTCGGCATATTCGATAATTTTATCGGCGACCTTGCGGCCGGTCACCATTTCGATCCCAAAACCGGGGCTCGAATTGACTTCGAGGATCAGCGGGCCACGGGCCGAACGCATCATATCGACGCCGCAGACCGTCAGGCCCATCGCTTTGGCGGCTTTTTGAGCCGAACGCCGCTCTTCGTCGGTCAATTTGACGACGATGCCCTCGCCACCCTGGTGAAGGTTGGAGCGGAAGTCGTCGTCGAGGCTCTGGCGCAGCATGCTGGCAACTACCTTACCATTGACCACAAAGGCCCGAATGTCGACACCGGCACTTTCCTGGATAAACTCCTGCACGAGGAAGTTCACGCTCTCAACATAGAAGGCTTGCATTACCGCCAGGGCAGCTTTGCGCGTCTCGGCCAGAACCACACCGTTGCCGTGCGTGCCACGGGCCACTTTGATGATCACGGGGGCGCCACCGACTTGCTCCAAGACGCCGTCAAAGTCGGCGGTTTCGCGGACAAACACCGTCTTCGGGATGCCGACGGCGGCTTTGGTCAGTAATTGCATGCTGCGTAGTTTGTCACGCGACCGCACGATCGAGATCGAGCTCGTCGTCGTCGGGATGTTCTGCATTTCGAACTGGCGAACGATGGCCGAGCCGTACTTGGTCAAATTTTGGGCAATCCGCGGAATAATAATGTCGACGTTGGTGACTTCTTCGCCCTTGTAGTGGACGGCCGGGTGGCCACTCTCGAGCGTGACGTAACACTTGGCGTAGTTGATGACGCGCACGCTGTGGCCTCGAGCCAGAGCGACTTCTTTGAGGCGCTTGGTCGAATAGTTGCCGGGGCCTTTAGAAAGAATAACTATGTTCATGTGATTTTCTCCTGACTAGTAGTGCCCGCGGCAGTTACCGGTTTAGCTTGATGAAGGGGCAATTCGGTATTGGAAACCGACACATCGACGATAAACTTGCCCTTTAAGAGGTTGCGGCCGAGTAATACCGGATAGGTCAGCGACGAACGATCGGCCAGCGTGAACCAGGCCCGGACGACCCGACCGGCAATTTTACACGATAACTTTACCTTAAAGCGCGATTCGGTACCGCCGTTCGAGCTCGTCACGACCGCTACGCCATAATCTTTGAAGACCACCGTTTTTTGGTCGTAGTGCGGCACGCCTTCCCCAAAAAAGACGACTTCGAGGCCATCACCAATTTCAGTGACTTTTGATACCCAGATCGACGAAGTCTTAGCCCCGGTATCGACGCGGGCGGCGAGGGCGGCAGACGTGATTTCCGGCAAGCTAATTTCGGCAATCTGACCGAGGTGTGTTTTTGGTTTCATGATGCGATTATAACATATTTCATTATTTTTTACTAGCCTTAAGACCAATCGCGATTGATGTCGTCGAGGAAGGCTTTAATGCGGACGTCTTTGTAAGTTTCGATGGTCACGAGTTGCGGGTTGTAGTTGACCTCTAAAACGTAGACTCGCTGGCTGACTGGATCGTAGATGCAGTCGACGCCGCCGATCTGGCGGTTGAGCGCCATGATGGCTCGTTGGCATTCGTCGATGATTTCGCGCGGGACTTCCGCCAACGGGAGCAGCGACGCGTTGGCACCGCCTTTCGGCCGGTACATATGGGCCTTTTGGGCATTTTGGTCAGCCCGGGCTTCGAGAGTCCGGAAAATACAAAAGACCGGTCGCTGGTCGTAAAAGCTAACCCGGTAGAAACCGTCGTTGGCGATATACTCTTGCAGTAACCAAAGGCTGCGGTCGGCGTGCGCCTGCAGACAAGCGGCCACCTCGGCCGGACTGTCTAATTTCAAATTGTCGACGCCGCGGTCAGCGTCGGCGCGCTTCAGAACGGCCGGAAAGAAATCGGCCGGATAATACTCGCCGGCCTGCAATAGAGCGGCCTTGGTGCCGGCCAGCGTTTTGGGTATCCGCACGCCGGCGGCGATTAAGCGGGCCGAGGCCGTTAACTTCGACAATGACGGCGCATGCTCGAATTCTTTATCGACATAAGGCACGCCGAGTGCCTGGCAGCAGATGGCGACGGTAGCGGCGAGCTCGTAAGTATTCAGATAGTTGTTAATATAGACGCCCTTGTAGTCGGTCAAGTCCCTCGCCTGGGCCAGGTTTTTGACGACAATCGGCCGGCTAGAGTCGTTATCAAACATGAAAATCATCGAGCTGTAGCCAGTGTAATCAAAAGGCTCACGGCTCTGATTCTGCAGTGACTTATAGAAGGCTACGAAGCGTTCGGATTGGTTGTTGGCAAGGACAAGTTTCACTTACGCAGTGTACTAATTAATAGGGGGTGCGTCCAGTGTCGGACAGCGCAACAAGCCTACCGTTTGGCTTGTAAAACTCGAGTGAACACGAAATAAATTAGAACTATGACGATAGTGATTATGGTGAGAAGCAACGGGATAAAACCGTCTTCGTTAACACGTTTCATTGGCTGCAATTATAAATCATAAGCGTTATTTAGCAACTAGAGATTTTGAGAGCCTTTTGTGAATCTCTTGCATATCTAGGGTGCATGTGTTTTAATATATTTAATATGGACAGATTGTACTCCCCAATGTCGTCGGCTAACGAACCGCCCCTAGAGATATGGACTGCTACCCAACCTTGGGAAAACCCCTCGGCCGTCGAACTGCTCGTCTATAAAACTGCTTATGATGCAGCTCGTCGATTAGTTGCGCTTAGTGAACTCCAAGGTAACATCACCCAACTTAAGCAAAATAACGAAATATTATCTGAACAAGCGGGTGTTGACCCTCTAACTGGCTTAAATAACCGCCGCTCTATTGAGAAAGCATTCTCCGGACTTCAGGAATCGCACCATCCGGATGATCGGCGCGACGGCAGCGCTAATAGCGAGAGCGCTACCTTTCTGCTCGTCCTCGACCTCGATGGCTTCAAGAATGTCAATGACACGCAGGGCCACAACGCCGGGGACGAACTACTTCGAGACGTAGCAAATATAATGAAAGACAACGTCCGTCCTAGAGACCCAGTAGCGCGTTGGGGTGGTGATGAGTTTGTTATGCTCTTGCCCCGTATCAGCCGCGAGCGCGCTGACGAAATCGCCAATACAATTCGCGTCAGCATCCAAGAAAAAACGGCGACGACTGCCAGCATAGGTGTCGGCTGCGTTGATTACGACAAGAATCTATGCGTTAACGTCAACACTGCCGATCAAGCTTTATTAGCGGCTAAGCGCGGCGGTAAAAATATTGTCGCCCACTTTGACCAACTCGGTGTCGACGCCTAGCTCCAAAATTTGTGCTTGTTGCCGCCCTCTTGTGAAAATTCCTGCAACAGTTCCTGTTGGCGCTTGGTGAGTTTGGCGGGCGTATCGACGATGATGGTTACGATGTGGGCGCCACGCGTGCTGCCTTTGAGGTGCGGCACCCCATGACTACTCAACTTAAAGTCCGAACCACTTTGGGTGCCGGCCGGGACCTTCATGCGCACCGGCCCGTCGACGGTGGCGACGTCCATTTCGGTGCCCAGCGCGGCCTCGACCATGCCGAGGTGTTCGTTACTGAGGATTAAATCGCCCTCGCGGGTGAATTGCTTGTGCGGTTTGACGCGGATATTGACGTAGAGGTCGCCTTTGGGTCCGTTGGCGACGGCTTCGCCGTGTTCACGCAAGCGAATCGTGGCGCCGTCATCGATACCGGCCGGTATCTTCAGCCTGACGGTTTGCTTTTTGGCTTGGGTGCCCTTGCCAAAACAGACCGTGCAGACCTTTTCGGGGACCTTGCCCTTGCCGTGACAGGTTGGACAGATGTTGGCCTGCTGAATATTGCCGAAGATCGTCCGCGTAACGCTGACGACTTGGCCCGACCCGCCACAGGTTTTACAAGTTTTGAGTTCGTGCCCGGGCTCGACAGTCGTTCCCTTGCAGTGCTCGCAGCTGTCTTCGAGGTTGAGGTTGAGGTCAACATTGGTGCCAAAAACGGCTTGTTCGAAACTGATTTCGACGCGCGATTCAACGTCGCGGCCGCGCGCCTGACGCTGCGACTGCTGCCCGCCGCCACCGCCAAAGAAGCTGCTGAAAATGTCGCCCAAGCCGAGATCGCCGAAGTCAAAATTGACGTTCTGTCCCTGACCACCGTAACCTTCAAAACCACCGTAACCACCACCGCCATTGCCGCTGACACCGGCGTGGCCGAATTGGTCGTAGCGTTTGCGTTTTTCGGCGTCTTTCAGCACCTCGTAAGCTTCGTTGAGTTCTTTGAACTTGGCTTCGTCGCCACCGCGATCGGGGTGGTGTTCGATGGCTGACTTGCGAAAAGCCTTTTTGATCTCATCGGCGCTGGCCGACTTGCCGACTCCTAATATTTCGTAATAATCTCTCTTGGTTGCCATAGTTTTACGAGTACTCCACAATTCCAACAATAATTATACCGTAGACTGCCATCCACAATACACCGCTCAGGATGATCGGGCGAAGATTATGGGCGAAGCCATAAAGTAAAAATATTAGTTCAATCGAGGCGAAGCCGATCCAGGTAATCAACGACAAATCACGCGCTTCTTGGCGAACGAAAATCTGAATGGCCTGCGGGACGGCGCTCAGCGGATACAAGATAGCGGCCACCAGAGCAGCCCGCTCGGTAAACTGTTTATAATCAAACTTCATCGTTAAGTACCAGTCGCACTATTTCGGCTAAGCGCATGCGACTGACATTACAAGCGTGTTCAGTCACGTCTTCGACTGCTAGGCCGTACTTGCCGGCGACGGCTTCGACCGCTTTCAGATCGAAGTCAAACTCACCCCGGCTAAAGCCGGCCGCCAGGCCAATCACAAACCCATCATGGGAAGCGGCCTCGACTAATTGATCGTGGGGGGATGGATAAAGCTCGCTTTGGATAGTCCGCGGTTCGGCGTATTGCTGTTCGATTGTCATAATTATCAGTCCTTATCTTTTAATTCGGTTGTCAGCCAGTCGGCGGCTCGCGTTGATAAACGAGTGATTGGTAATTGCTGCAGTACGAACGTCTCATAACTGTGCAGCTTGGTAATTTCCGCCTCGACCGCTGCAAATTTCGTCGCCAAACTTTCCATAATTAACTTTACTTCACTTGCCTCTTCGAGCCCTCCTTGCCAGTGGTACTTGGATTTGATGTCGATAAATTCGACACAGGCCACCAACCGCTTTTCAAGCAGACTGTCGGCGATGCCTTGGGCTTCCTGCCAACTGGCGCAAGTAACTATCAGTTCGACAAACTCGACCCTATTCATGGTGCCGGCCTTGATAGATATCGCTGATATTTTTGCGTGAATAGGTTAAGGTTTGGCTGCTGACGCTGGCGATGGCGCTGTTGAGTTCTTCGGCAAAGCAGAGGTAAGTGACGGTCGCCCCGGATTGGCGGGCTGATTCGAGGGCCGGTATCATATCGGCGTCCGAACTGAGCACGACGATGTGGTGGACTTTGTCGACGGCGGCCGCTAGCACCACGTCGGTGGCCAAGCGCACGTCGACGCCTTTTTCTTGCAGAATCAGGGTTTTCTTGCCGCAGTGGCTGCACTTAGTGCTGTCGCGGACTTTCAGATAACCGGCTTTGATAACCATAATGCCCTGGTTGGTTAAGATCGCGATCCAGCGGCGGCTGCGTTCCCGGATGCCGTCGATCCGATCCAACATTTCCTGGGGCACGTCGAAGTGCGGCTGTTTGACACGTGAGGTGTAGTAGCTAATCTGTTCCGGGATTTCGGTGAGGGCCAGTTCCAGCAAGGCGGGCACGTCGAAGTCGAATGGCTGGTCGTAGTCACCCAGTAAACCCTCTTGCGTCAGGACGCCGGCGAGTCGGTGACGGAAGTTTTCGCCGTCGATAAATACTTTCATGTCTTCTCCATTATAGACTGCTTAGAACCCATTACATATCCTCTTCCCGGTATGGAAAGCCATGCTGGTGAGTGCCAGTTAGTCGTTCTTGGGAGGAAGTGTACCTATCGGTACAGTGACGAGAAAAACGGCTGACTGGTGCCGCCAGGATGGGTTGTAACCGGGAAAGGATATGTAATGGGTTCATAGATAATAAAAAGCCCCGCTGAGGCCTGAAAGGCCAGCACGGGGTGATTCACTACTGATAGTAGCAGTTTCACCCCGTTTTGTCAATGTTCTACTTCTTGTCAGCTTGGTCGGAACTGGCTTCCGGGTCGACGACTTCACCTTCGGTCGGTTCGTCGGTGGTTTGGCTGGCGTCGGGGGCAGTCGCTTCAGCTTCCGGGTTCTCATACATTTTGGCGCCAATTGGCATGATTTTGTCATTTAGTTCTTGGGCGGCTTTTTCGAGGTCTTCTTTGCTGGCTTTGGCGTCGGCCACGACTTTCTGGGCGGCCTCGACGGCTTCGTTCAAAGTTTTGAGGTCGTCCTCGCTAATCTTATCCTTGTTGTCCTTGGCCATTTTTTCGGCTTGGTAGACCGTGCTGTCGAGCAGGTTGCGGGCTTCGACGGCGTCTTTGCGCGCCTTGTCTTCGTCGGCGTGGGCCTCGGCTTCTTTGGCCATCTTTTCGACTTCGTCTTTCTTCAAGTTACCGGAGCCGGAGATCGTAATGCTCTGTTCTTTGCCCGAGCCCTTGTCCTTGGCGTTGACGTGCAAAATACCGTTGGCATCGATGTTAAACGTAACTTCGATCTGGGGGACACCCCGAGGTGCCGAGGGGATGCCGTCGAGCACGAAGCGACCGAGCGACTTATTGCCGTCAATCATCTCGCGTTCACCTTGGGCGACGTGGATTTCGACCTGCGGCTGGTTGTCGGCCGCCGTCGAGAAAACTTCTGATTTACTGGTTGGGACGGTGGTGTTGCGTTCGATCAACTTGGTCATGACGCCGCCCATCGTCTCGATGCCGAGCGAAAGGGGCGTGACGTCCAGTAGCAGCACGTCCTTGACGTCGCCTTGCAAGACGCCACCTTGGATGGCGGCGCCGACGGCGACGACTTCATCGGGGTTGACGCCCTTCATGGGGTCTTTACCAAAAATCGCTTTGACCTTTTCGACGACCGACGGCATGCGCGTCATTCCACCGACGAGCACGATGGCATCGATGTCGCTGGCTTTGAGGCCGGCGTCTTTGAGGGCCTTTTCACAGGGTAAAGCCGTTTTGTTGATCAAATCACCGACCAGTTGCTCCAGTTTAGCGCGCGTCAGTTTGTGCTCGAAGTGCTTCGGGCCGCTGGCGTCAGCCGTTAAGAATGGCAGGTTAACGTTGACTTCTTGGGCGCTCGAAAGTTCGATCTTGGCCTTTTCGGCTTCATCGCGCAAGCGCTGCATGGCGGCTTTGTCGTCGCTGATGTCGAGGCCGTGCTCTTTCTTGAATTCGTCGGCAAAGTAGTTGATGATGACGCGGTCAAAATCGGCTCCGCCGAGGTGAGTGTCGCCGTTGGTCGATTTAACTTCAAAGACGCCGTCACCTAGTTCGAGAATCGAGACGTCGAACGTCCCGCCGCCGAGGTCGTAGACGGCGATCTTCTCGTCTTTTTTGTCGGCTTTGTCCAAGCCGTAAGCCAAGGCGGCCGCGGTTGGTTCGTTGATGATGCGTCGGACTTCGAGCCCGGCGATTTTACCGGCGTCTTTGGTGGCTTGGCGTTGCGAGTCGTCAAAGTAGGCCGGAACGGTAATGACGGCCTCGGTCACCTTGTCACCCAAGAATGCTTCGGCGTCGGCCTTGAGCTTGGCCAGGATCATGGCGCTGATTTCCTCCGGGCTGTACTCTTTGTCACCCATCTTGACCTTGACACCATTGCCGCTCTTGATGATCTCGTAACCCATCAATTTGAGGTCGCGCTGGACTTCGGGGTCGCTAAAGTTACGGCCAATCAAACGTTTTACTTCATAAATTGTGTTGCTGCTGTTGGTGACCTGTTGGCGGCGGGCGACCTGGCCAACCAAGCGTTCACCGTTTTTGTTGACGGCGACAACCGATGGCGTGGTGCGGTTACCTTCGCTATTGGCGATGATATCCGCTTTGCCGGACTGCATGACAGCCATGGCCGAGTTGGTCGTACCGAGGTCGATGCCGATAATTTTTCCCATTTTTATTCTCCTCTATTTATAATTATTAGATTGCTGTGGTAACTCTAGTCGTATTATCTTTGAGGCCTGCTTCAATTTCGGCAGTAGTCATAAAACTAGAAGCGTACTTCTAGCATAGGAAATTAGCACTCAATAGTCAAGAGTGCTAAATGTTTATTTTATACAACGTTTACTGTGTCTTGACGCGGACCATGGCGTGACGAATGACGGCGTCACCTAGAGCGTAGCCGGCCTGCAACTCTTCGCTGACGACCTCGTCTTCGCCGTCGCCTTCTTCCAGGCTGACGGCCTCGTGCCAGTGCGGATTAAACGGCTCACCGACGGTTTTGATGCGTGACACGCCTAGGTCGGCCAACGTTTTTTCAAATTGCGCGACAACGCCTTGAATTCCTTTGACATAGTCGTTGGCTTGCAGCTCCTTGGGCACGTGTTTGAGTGAGCGCTCGAAGTTATCAATCACCGGCAATAGATCGCGTACCACGGCGGCCTTGACGCGATTACGCAAGCTATCCATTTCTTCGCCGTGGCGGCGGCGTAAGTTGGTGGCGTCGGCGCGTTCGCGCTGTAGGGCGGCGGTCAGGTCGGCCAGTTGCTGCTCGAGCCGATCGCTGGCGGCGGCTGATTTCTTGGGGGTGGCTTTATCTGGCATCAGGTATCTCCTCTAAAATCACATTTAAGTTGGGGTTTAGATGTATAACATCTCCTCGAGTTCTTGGCCGGCTCGAGCGACCAGCGTCATGCCATCGCGGTAACTTTGGCGGGTCGGTCCGAGCGTACCGATGTAACTCCGGTCAGAGAACGGGCTACTAAAGCGGCAAATAATCAGTGAGCAGCCGGCGCTCCGGCCAATCGGGTTTTCGTGACCGATGTAGACGCTGAGCGGCTCGTTGGGGGCGGCTTCGCGCAACCAGGGCTCGAGGTTATCGAGCAACTGGGCGACCTGGCGGATCTGACCGCCGTTAATGAATTCCGGTTGGCCAAAGAGGTTGCTCAGGCCGCTCATGTACAGCTGATTGCCGATGGTGGCGATGCTCAGGTTGTGCGTTAGTTCGACTAACGTATCGGCGGCATTGCGGATCATTCGTTCGGGCACCCCGGCCTGTTGGACGCGGGCGGCTAGGGCCTTTTCGCCGCGGCGCTCCGGTAGGATTCCAGAGTTGGACGCCGACAAGACATTGACGTAAAAACGATAGCCTTTGTCGGTTGGGATGCGACCGGCGCTGGTGTGGGGTTGCGTGATGTAGCCGAGACGCTCGAGTTCGGCCATTTCGGCGCGAATCGTCGCCGACGAGACGTTGAAGACTTTGGCGAGCAAGCTCGAACCGACCGGGCTGGCCACTTCCGCATACTGTTCGACGACGGCACTCAAAATTTTCTGTTGACGGTCTGTCATAGCCATAGATTGACCTTATTTAACACTATTACTAGAGATAATTGTACCTTGGCTGGCACTCAATAGTCAAGAGTGCCAAGGAGTTAAAGGCTTTTTAGCAGACTTTTGGTTTCAACGAACAGTCGTTCGGCCGAATTACGAGCGTCGGCTTGTTGCTCGGCGTCTACATGATCCATTTTAGCAATTTGGTGAATGTACTCGGCGGTATTCTCGACTGTGTCATTGATGACGAATTTGTAATAGTCTTGGGCTAAAGCGGCCGCTAGTTCTTTGGTAGCGCTGACCATGCGGCGCCGGTATTCACCGGCCTCCATATCACCACGCTGCTTTATACGGCGTTGCCACTCTTCGAAGTTAGGAGGCAGCATAAAGATAGCTATGGTATCAGGTTTTACTTCGAGTGCGTTATGAGCTCCAGCGATTTCGGCGTCCGTCAGGGCAATCTTATTGGTATCGAAAGCCTTTTGGAACTCACGAATGCTTATCCCCGATACCTGCTGATTATGAATAATAGCGGCCTCTAAGTATTTACTCTGCTCAATGTCAGCCAAGACATCGGCTTCCGATCGGAACCAATACTCAATACCGTTTTGCTCCATAATTCCGTCATTACTGCGTGGTTTGCGGGTCGTGTCAGAAACGATAAAGTAATAATCGTTGGTTTTTAGCAAGTGGCGGATAACTGTGTTGCGACCAGTGGAGGTAGGGGCTATCAACATGACAAACTTTGTTTGAGCGAGCAAGCGAAGCGCCGGCGGTGCTACCTGATAATTTTCTAATGCCGCCCGAAATTCATCGATATGGGTAAGTTTATTCATCGTCTAGGTATAGCAGGTTCAAGCGCACTGAAGCAAATCAATAACGCAATGTCGCTACGGACGAGGCGGCTGCTTCCGGCATGACTGCTTGTTCGACATTCACGACCCGACCGGCGGCCTGCCAGACTGTTTGCGCAATCATATGAAGGGCAGCTTGCCCGTCTGGAAAGCTCAAAACGGGCAACGGTACCCTACTGTCACGCACTGTGTCGGTCGTATATCGTAACATGCCAATCAACAAGCTGCCGACCCGGCCAGTCGTGGCCGCTTCGCGCACAGCTGCTAATTCGTGGGCCACCCGGTCAGGCTTCTCGCCTTTCAAGCGATGGTACTCCGAAACGGTCTGCTGGCGAAAAGGCTCGATCAAATCCTGCCTGATTATCTCGGCTGCTTCGGCGGCTAAAGCTTTGGGCTCGGCCCCGCCATAGGACCCGGCAATACTGTGTTCTAAGATTCGTGGGTAGCGGCTAGCTACTCGATACTCGGCGACTTCGCTAACCGTGCCAGCTAATAACAAGGGTAATTTTGTGTCGGCTTGGGAATTTATTAGGTTGTCGAGCAAGCGCCAAAAATGCCGACGATCGTCATCGGCCAAATCTTTTGAACCGCCCCGACCATTATAGGCCCCGCTACTACTATTGGACCTTTCCGTTGAGCGCTGGTGCTCACCGGGGCTTTGCTCGTCAATATTGAGCGCCGCCTCGACGCTCGGCGGCAAGGTTATATCGGCTAGTTTTAGCGTATTCAAACTGCCGCTATACAAAGCTGGTTCGTGCTGCGCCACGGCCAAAACATAATAGTCTTGGACGTCACTTATCAAGCTGAAAATTGGCGCCAAATGAAACGTCTCGTCAACGGCGACGTAACTTTCGGTATCGATCGGCAAATAAAACATCTGAATACTCCCCGGCGCGGCACACAACAGCAGCCCTTCGCTGGTTAGGCTCCAAAATTCTTGGTCTTCCAGTAACGAGCTCAATTGGGTCGAAAGCTCGCTCGTCAGATTGGAGCTGTCGCCGCGCTGGGCGAGAATATCGTTGGCTTTGCGAAAAAGGTTTTTACAGCGTATTTGGTCTTCGGTGGTGTGGGGCCCGGTGGCGGCGCGATGAGTCGGTAAATAGATGGTTACGGCCGGAGTGTTCGATGTTTGTTTGAGTAAGTCAGTAATCGCTTGTTTCGACAAAACTATCGGGTATTCCAAAGCAGCCTCCTTCTTATTTTTTATATAAGGACTTTTGGGCTTTATCAATTCCAGTGGTTAAGCCGGCGCTCAGTCGAAAACGGCTTGGCTGCGGGAAAGCCAGCGTTAGTTATTGATGAAAGTAGTGATTGTTTTCCGCCGGCCGGGCGGCGCTGTCTGGGGTGTGAAAAAGTGCGAAAGTTCTATACCAATTGTAAGTGCGCGCCACTAGGAGCGCCGTGAGTTATTTAACAACTCGCCGTGTGATAAAGTAAACTGTATGAAATTATCAAAAGCACCCGACTTTACCCTGCCCGATCAAAACGGCGTCGACCGCAGTTTGACCGATTATCTGGGCCGCTGGGTGGTGTTGTATTTTTACCCTAAAGATAATACCCTGAACTGCATACACGAAGCTTGTCGATTCCGTGATGAAAATCATATTATCAGCCAATTCGGCAACGCCGAAGTCATCGCCATCAACAAAGGTTCGGTCAGCAGCCACAAAAAGTTCTCCGATCGACACCACCTCAACTTTCTGGTGCTGAGTGATGCCGGTCATAAAGTCACCAGCCTCTATGGGGCCTGGCGCAGCAATCGCGGCAAGCTCTACGACATGGCGTTCGGCACTCGCCGCAATACCTACATCATCGATCCGACTGGTAATATTGCCAAAGCCTATTTAGGGGTCAGCGTGAAAAATCACGTCGAAAGAGTCATCACCGACTTACAGGGCCTGCAAGACCGTTACTCGGCCTAAATATCGTCTCGGTCCGCAAAAACCCGCGTTTTGAGCAGCAAAAGGCGCAGGAACACCAAGTGCAGGTGGATACCGATAAATAACACCAGCGCGGCCAATCCGATTGGGCCGATCCCGTTTAGGGCGCCGTTCAGACGCGCGGCGTGGGCCGCAGCTAAGGCATACGGCAAAAGCAGTCTAATGAATAACTGCACATACAACAGCCAGCCGGCCAAGACGGCCGCGCGGATGAAGACGACAATAATCTCAAACCGGATCAGCTTGGAACGTGATGAGTTGACATAATTCAGCTGCTCTTCCAGCTTCACGCCGCTCCCAAAAGCGGCCACGATATTGGCGGCGCATAAATAAATGATCAAACCAACGGCCGACCAGAATAGTAAGAGTGGTATGTTACTGACAAATATATTTTGAGCCAGTCGGTCGGTCAGCTGTTGGTAGGTTGGCGCCGATAGATTATGGGCGGCGAATAACCCCTGCTGCAGAACCCCCGCGCTACCGTATGACGACACGACGGCAAAACCTGTCACCAAAACACTAATGACAGCCGTAACGATGCCGCTCAAGATGGACGGTGAGACAACGGTAATGAAGTGTTGGCTGGTATTTTTGATCATTGCTTTTTGGGTTGTAGCCTTACGTGCAGTTTAAGTCAGCCGTCTTGAAACAGCAAATTTCATAAATTTTTTAACTGAGCACTAGTCGCGCTTGAGCATGACGGTAAAGGCTTCGGAGGGGATTTCCACCTTGCCAAAGCGTTTCATGCGCTTTTTGCCTTTGGCTTGCTTGGCCAAAACCTTCTTTTTGCGCGAGACATCACCACCGTAAAGCCCGGTCGTAACGTCTTTGCGATAGGCCGAGATGTCGGCCCGGGCGATAAACTTACCGCCAATCGCGGCTTGGAGGGCAATTTGGAAGTTATGGCGCGGGATGACGTCTTTGAGTTTATCGACGATCTCACGACCCAAGCGATCGGCTTCACTCCGGTGGACCATGACTGATAAAGAGTCGACCCGTTCGTTGGCGACGTAAAAATCGACCTTCACCAAATCTTCGGCCCGGTATTCGTTGAGTTCGTAATTGAACGAGCCGTAACCGCTGGTGATACTCTTGAGTTGATCGTAGAAATCAGTCAACAGGTTGGCAAGGGGCGCTTCGAAGCTGACGAGGGCGCGCTGTTCGACATAGCTCAGATTGGTCTGCAAGCCGCGGGTGCCGACGATCAACTGGATAACCGGCCCGACATAGTCTTGAGGCACCACGATCTCACCCTTGATCCACGGCTCGCGAATCTCTTTGATTTGCGCCGGGTCGGGTAAATCGGCCGCGCTTTTGATGTCGATGTCTTCCCCGTTCAACAGACTGACCTGGTAATCCGTCGACGGGTTGGTCACCACGAGGTCTAGGTTGTATTCGCGTTCGAGCCGTTCGCGGACAATATCCATATGCAGTAAGCCCAGGAAGCCGATCCGGACGCCAAAGCCGAGGACCGGTGAATTCTCGGGCGCGAACTGCAAGGCCGAATCACTCAGACTGAGCTTCTCGATGGCGTCCTTCAATTCTTGGTAATACTCGTTGCTCTGCGGGAAAAAGCCGGCGTAGACGAAAGGCCGGACGTCTTTGTAGCCGGGTAGAGCCAGCGTCGCCGGGCTGCTGACCAGCGTCACCGTGTCACCGACTTTGGCTTGGCGGGTACTTTTGAGGTTGGTGACGATGTAGCCGATCTCGCCAGCCTGCAGACTCGTTCCCGGCACCATGTCCGGTTTGAGGGCGCCGATTTCGAGGGCGATGCCGGGGGCACCGGTGTTGAGCATTTTGATCGGGGCGCCCTTCTTGATGGCACCGTCGAAGACGCGCACATACAGGATGACCCCCCGATAGTCGTCGTAGTAGCTATCGAAAATGAGGGCTCGGGTTTCGGGAAGCGTCGAACTCAGCGGTGGCGGCACGTCGCTGACGACGCGTTCCAGGACCGCCGCCACCCCCACGCCCGTCTTGGCGGAAATCTGCAATATATCCTCGAACTTACAGCCCAACAAACTAACAATCTCGGCGCCAACGGCCTCAACGTCGGCGGCCGGCAGGTCAATTTTGTTGAGTACTGGAATAATTGTCAGGTCAGCGGCCATCGCCAGGTAGACATTGGCGAGCGTTTGGGCCTGGATGCCCTGGCTGGCATCGACGATCAACAAAGCCCCTTCGCAGGCTTCCAAGCTACGCGATACTTCATAACTGAAGTCAACGTGGCCCGGTGTGTCGATGAGGTTCAACTCATAACCCCGGTATTCCATGCGCACCGGCGCGAGCTTGATAGTAATCCCCTTTTCGCGCTCCAAATCCATGCGGTCGAGCAGCTGGGCCTTCATATCGCGCTTCAGAACGGTACCGGTCAGTTCGAGTAAGCGGTCGGCCAACGTCGACTTGCCGTGGTCAATGTGCGCGATGATACAGAAGTTTCGAATTCTAGATTGTTCCATGTCTTGTCAGTATAACAGAGGTGGGCGAGAGATGGTAGCTGGGGTTTGGTAGGTGGTAGTTGGGGAGTATACGTCTTCGTCAATTAACCAGTTTTCACCCCAATAAAATATTATTGATAGTTTCGATAATTCATCGCGGCACATAGCTTATACCAGCACAGCCCCAACTCCTATCTACCATTCCCCATCTACCAGCACTTCGTGTTATATTTCGATGTCGAGCGGCTTGTAGAAGATCTTTTTGGCCCGGGCAAATATCGGGTTGACCTCCTCTAGACTAAACAGAGCCGATATTGCGATATGAACGCTGAAGACGACGACGCTGATCAAAGCCAGTTTAGAGCCGAGCGTGATAATACCCCGGTCGTTCGCGCCGAGCGGATAGAGCTTGATCATGATAAAGCCAGCCAGTACGCTGAAGCCGGTGACCGACAGGATACGCCAAATGGCCCCCAAAAATATTCTGTCGAATAGCTTGGGGTCGCGAATGCGCATGATCGTGATGAGGGCGAGGACTTCAGTTGAAGCGACAATCGACTGGGCGAGCGCCAGACCTTCGACGTGATAGCCGCCGGGGCGCGTCAAGGAAATCGACAAGACGATGTTAAAGGCAATGGTAAAGAGCGAAATGATGAGCGGGGTTCGGGTATCCTTTTGGGCATAAAACCAACGCGATAGGATGGTATATATAATACGCGCAAAAATCGCCAGAGTCATGAAACCAAAAATAACCGCGATATGTTCATTGCCGGCGGCGTAGATAAGGCGCGACAAATAGCCCCGGCAGAAGTAACTGACCACGATAACCGGCATGCTCAACCAGACCAAGAGCCGCAGGATCTTCAAGAAGTCGCGCCGGAATAAGTCGGGGCGGCCTTGGCTCAGACGGGCGTTGAGCCGTGGGAAGGCCGCCGTCGAAATGGCCGTCCCGATCAATAAAATCGGGGCGGTACTCAAGATATAGGCGTTGTTGTAATAGGTAATGCTGCCCGAGCCTAGGCCACTGGCGATGTGCGTATCGACGATGTCGCCGATTTGGTCGACTCCTTGATCGAGCGAGCGTGGCGGCAGGTTACGAAGCACCGTTCGAAAATCACTGCTGCGCCACATAATGTGCGGGTGCCAGTGAAAACTAAGCTTACTAAGACCAAGCATTACGACGAGCAACTGCAGAACGGCGCCAATCAGCGCGCCGATGCCCAAACCGACGAGCCCAATGTTGTCTTTGAAGACGTAGATACTGACGATGATCGAAAGGTTATAAACTAACGGCGCCACGGCGTAGACAAAGAAGCGACCCATCGTCTGTTGCACGCTGGTCAAGATGCCGGAAATCGTAAACAGCAACGGGTTAAAGGCCAACAGGCGCATGATGTTGGCGGCGGTGTCGAGCTGTTCGGGCGGCATGTGCGGCGCGACGACGTGGGCGATTAGCGGTTTAGCGAAGATAATGATGATCAAGGCCACGCCGCTCATGATGATCGCCAAGAAGTTGAGCAGCGATGTGGCTAGCTCCCAGACGGCTCGCTTATCACTTTTATGCAAGCGGTCGGACAACACCGGCATCAAGGCCACCCCCAGCGCCCCGGCCGACAGCGTAAAGAAAAAGAAATCCGG
>DHXX01000012.1:95582-136422 GCA_002413865.1 Candidatus Saccharibacteria bacterium UBA5145 | reverse complement strand
GCTAAAGAGGTTGCGACCAGCAAAAAAGCCACGTTGCCGATGGAGGCGCGTTTTTTCTTGGGGACGGCGTCGGTTGGATTCATGTAGGTATTATCATTAACTTCAATTAAGTATAAAGCAGCCCCTGTGGTCTGGGTAGTGGAATAGTTGGATAGTTGGACAGGAAACAGAAATTCGGAAAGCGCTTAGCCGCTCGAGCCTGGCGACTAACGCCTTATTCCCTAATTCCTAATTCCTAATTCCTAACCTAGCCCCTAGTACAGCGCGGCCGCGGCGGGCATCTTGGCACCCTTGAGGACTTCGGCGACTTCGTCGGCGTCAACGGTTTCTTTTTCGAGGAGGTGGTCCTTTAGGACGTCGAGCTTATCGCGATTGGCCGTGATGACGGCGCGGGCGCGGTCAGCGGCTTCGCTGATCAACGCTTCGACTTCTTCGTCGATGACTTTGGCCGTGTTGTCGGAGTACATTCGTTCGTGCATCATGCGGTCCATCATCAGGCCGTCGTCGGTCTTAAAGACCTGGTCGCGGAGTTTTTTGCCCATGCCTTGGTTGGTGACCATGTCACGGGCTAGTTCAGCGGCATTCTGCAAGTCGGAGCCGGCCCCGGTCGTGATGCGATCGACACCCAAAACGACCTCCTCGGCGATGCGTCCGCCCAAACCACGGGCCAACATGTCTTTGAATTGGATCAGCGATACGTACATCCGGTCTTCGGGTGGAATAAACCAAGTCACGCCACCGGTGCCGCCGCGGGGGATGATCGTAACCTTGTGGACTGGATCGCTATCCGGCAGAACATGACCGACTAGGGCATGGCCGGCTTCGTGGTAGGCCGTCGTCATCTTGTCGACTTCGGTCATAATTTTACTCTTGCGCTCGGGGCCAATGGCAACGCGTTCGAAGGCTTCGGTGACGTCGCTCTGTAACAGTTCGGTGTGGCCGTTACGGGCGGCAATGATGGCCGATTCGTTGGCGATGTTGGCGAGGTCGGCCCCCGATGAGCCAGCCGTCTTGGCGGCTAGTGAATCGAGATCGACGCTTTTAGCCAGTGGCTTCTTGGCGAAGTGGACTTTTAGAATTGCTTCGCGGTCCTTGCGATCCGGCAAATCGATGTTAACGCGGCGGTCAAAGCGACCGGGCCGCAGCAGCGCCGGGTCGAGCACGTCGGCGCGGTTGGTCGCTGCCAGCACGATCACGTTCTCGCCCTGCTCGAAGCCGTCCATTTCGACCAAAATTTGGTTGAGGGTCTGTTCGCGTTCGTCGTGCCCGCCGCCCATGCCGCTACCCCGGCGGCGACCGACGGCGTCGATTTCGTCGATAAAGATAATACACGGTGCGTTCTTCTTGGCTTTGGCGAATAAATCACGAACCCGCGACGCCCCGACACCAACGAACATTTCGACGAACTCCGAACCGGAAATGCTAAAGAAAGGCACGTTGGCTTCACCGGCGACCGCCCGGGAGAGCATCGTCTTACCGGTACCGGGGGGGCCGACCAGCAGCACGCCCTTGGGGATGCGCGCGCCGAGGTTAGCAAACTTTTTGGGGAACTTCAAGAATTCCACGACTTCAGCCAGGTCTTGCTTGGCTTCATCGGAACCGGCGATGTCGGTGAACATTACCTTGTCTTTTTCGTTGCCGTACAAACGGGCTTTGCTCTTGCCGAAACTGAGCGCTTGATTACCCTGCCCTTGGGCACTGCGCAGCATGAAGTACAAAACTCCGGCGATCAAAATGATTGGGATGATCGTGCCAGCCAGGCTAAACCAAGCCGAACTACCGCTCGTCTGGGGGGTGCCGGTGACTTGGACTTTCGTGAGGTTGAAACCTTCGTCTTTCAGGCTGGCGTTGGGCTCAAGAAAGGACTTAATCGTCGCCGTCTTCTGGCCCTTTTTGGTGATATCGAGCTCATTGCCGGTGACGGTTATGTTTTCATATTGGCCAGCGTTGGCCTGTTGAACGGCGGTCGTGATCGGTATCTTCTCTAACTTGGGGGACTGGCTGAGGGCCGAAAATATAATCAGGGCAAATAGCACCATAAGCGCTATAAAGCCGGCATTTTTCATGCCCTTACGGTTGGTGTTGCCGGGTTTTCGATTTGGTCGCAGTGATTTTTTATCCATCTTATCCATAAGGGATTATTATACCGTGCCGATATAATTTTGCCTAGCGCTCAATATGCCTGAGTGCCAGCTGACTAACCCCGATTACCAAACAGTTGTCGTCCTTCAAGGCCGCCAAACTGCCGGCTCGACCGACTTTGGCGCGCACCGTCACGTTCTCTAGCGTTTTTCTATCAAAGTTTGACAGGCCGTTGGCGCGTAACCAACTCGCCAACACTTCCTTGGCGACGGCGTGCGGTAACCTGGCAAAAGCCGCTCGATCGAGCACCCCAGAGACGGGCTGGAGGTGTAGATAATTTGTCAACAATCTGTCCAATTCCTCGTTAACGGCTCGTTGGGCGGCCAGAACTTCGAGCAGCCGCTGACGGCCGGCCACTGGCAGCTTGGGCAAAAGGCTCTGCCGGACATAGTTCCGCCGATAGCTTTGATCGTGGTTGGTTGAGTCTTCGTGCCACGCCAGATCATGCGCCTTGGCGTAGGCGATGATAGTCGGCTTGGCATAGGCCAGTAGCGGCCGGCGGATAGACGTCCGATCCTGCAAAGAAGTCAAACCTTTGCGGCCAGTCCCGCGCAACAGATTCAAAACCGCCGTTTCCAACAAATCATCTTGGTGATGGGCCGTCACGATTGACGCCGCCCGGCTAGCCCGACGCGCCTGTTCCAGGAATTGGTAACGGGCTTGACGGGCGGTGGCTTCGCTGGTGCCCGGGCCAAGCTGAGCCGCGTCATAGACAAACGGCAATCCGTATTTTTTCGCCAGCGTTTGCACGAATAAACGATCGGCCCCCGAGTCGGGGCGAATACCGTGGTCAAAGTGCGCTACCGTTAAGCGCAGTTCCGGTTGCCGGCTCAGTAAATCTAGCAGCACAACCGAATCGACGCCACCACTGACGGCTACGACGTACTTACCGGGCACCAGCTTAATATCCATGGTACTCATATTAGCAGGGGAACCGCCGTTGCGCCCGCCTATAACTTCACTTGGTCGGCGATTTTGAACGGAGCCTGGCAGGAATAGACGGCTAGCGACGGGCAAAAAGCTGACAGACCGGCCCTCAAATGAGTTTTAGCTGAACTTCCTCGAGCGGAAAGCGGAACCAACTACCTTGCGGTTCGATTGGCCGCAGCTTACTGCCATCCTCCAATATTTCCGGCGAAAATGTAAAAATCGGCTTATTGACCAGCGTTTTTATCTGTAAGTCGACAATATGGTGCTTGGTTATGACTTTTTGGCCGCCAACCACGGTTCGACACTCAGCAAATACTCTGGTACTCAGGTTGCTAATGGCCCGGCCGGGAATATGAAGGTGGGTTAGCCCAGCGGCGGAATCACGCCTGACGGCATTTTCACGGAGTAAGGCGAGACCGGGGTCGGCGCTGGGCTGGGCACTGGCTTGTTGTCGCCAAAGAACCAGGCCGGTACTACTGGCCAGTGACCGCAGAAATGAATCCTGGAAGCTAACTTCCAGCTCTTTGCCAGCGCTCAAGCTATTCATTGCCCGTTCGGACCAGCGGGTGGCGGCCGCTGTCCAATCGTCGGCCGGGTCAAGCTCCGCCAAGGCAACGAAAGGATCTTGGCCTTCGGGCAACGCTTGGGGCCAACCCTCAAGCGCGGAACAACCCCCAACGGGCGGCGGAGTGGCTGGCGCTTGAGATAGTGGATCTGTTTCTGAAGTTGTCATACTGAATCTTAAGTATAGAGGACGCCGGCATTTTTCCACAGTTCCGGTGCCTACGGCCACCCGAACTTTTGCTATATACTGAGTTTATGAAACACCTCTATTTTGTCCGCCATGGCTTGAGTGTCATGAATAAAAAAGGCATCTTCTCAGGTCGCACCGAGACACCATTGGCGACCGAGGGCGTCCACCAAGCCAAATTGGCGGGTCAAGACGCCGTCAGTCTGGGAATTGACTGTATCGTGAGTTCGCCGATGAAACGGGCGATTGATACGGCGACAATCATCGCCAATGAGATCGGCTTTCCGGCCGATAAAATTATCGTCAGTGACCTGTTCATGGAGCGCGCTTTTGGTAGTCTTGAAGGTCAAGCCTACCAGCCGCATATGGATCTGGAAAACGTCGAGGGAGTCGAGACGGCCGAACTGATTGTCGAACGAGCTACGTCCGGCGTCGATTACCTCCAGTCCCTCCCCGCCACGACTATCCTAGTTGTCAGCCACGGCGCGATTGGCCGGGCTTTGCGCCACAGCCTCAATCCGACCACCCCCTTCCACGGCTCGGAACGCTTCGATAACGCCCAAGTAACCAAACTAGTCTGATGGCAATCCTTAAGTTTGCCACTTCCAATAATTTGAAGTTTTTAGCCGCCACGGAGGTCTGCCGCGAGCATAATATCGCGCTTGAACAAGCCGCCTTAGAGTTGCTCGAGATTCAGTCCGACGACGGTGAAGCCATCGCCCGCCACAAGGCGGCGGCCGCTTTCGAAGCGCTCCAAACCCCACTAGTCGTGAGCGATGACAGTTGGATTATCCCGGGCTTGAACGGCTTTCCCGGCCCTTACATGAAATATATTAACGAGTGGTTCACGCCGGCCGATTTCTTACGCCTGAGCGTCGATCTGCCAGACCGCCGGATTATTCTCCGTCAGGAAGTCGTCTATCAAGACGCGACCGAACAAATCGCCTTTGCCGTTGATACGCCCTGCCTTTTACTAAAAGAAATACGGGGCGATTCAAAATACTCGCACTTAACGGTTACCTCCATCGACGGCGAACGGAGTTTAGCCGAAATCGTGGCCGGCGGTGGATCGGGTCTGGCCGGAACGCGCGGTGTCTGGCACGAACTGTGCGAATGGCTAGGTCGGCGATCCGATGGCTAGCGCCACCCCCAACGTCAGAGTCGGCGTAGCGGTATTTATCCGGAAAGATGGCAAGTTCTTGATGCTGCGCCGCTTGGGATCGCACGGTGCTGGGAGTTGGAGTGTACCCGGTGGTAATTTAGAGTTCGGTGAAAGTCTAGAAGTCTGCGCACGACGCGAAGTCTCAGAAGAGACTAATCTGCAGATTAAAAATATTCGCTTCTTGGCTCAGACGAATGACCAGTTCAAGGACGAGGGTAAACACTATTTAACCATTTGGGTGACTAGCGATTGGGCTGATGGCGCTCCCGCGATCATGGAACCGACAAAATGCACCGAGCAGCGATGGTGCGATTTTCAAAGCCTCCCCGAGCCGCTTTTTGAACCGTGCTGGTCGAATCTTCGAACAGACCAACCGACCCTGTTCCAAGCCTAGCTAACAGATAAAAATAATGTTATTCTAGTCTTAACTAAACGAAAACAAATATGCTCAAAGACGTTATTTTATTTTTGGTCGGTATTGCTGTCGGCGGCATGAACGCTATTGCCGGTGGTGGTATGCTGATTGGTTTCCCAGCGCTACTAGCCGTCGGTATGCCCGCCCTGGCCGCCAATATCACGTCTAACATCATCGTCGTGCCGGGGCAATTGGCCTCGGTCTACGGCTATCGCCGGTATTTGCGCCAAGTCCCCCGCCAATATTTATGGCTGCTGCTGCCTTGTGCCGCTGGCGCGGCAATTGGCGCGGAGATCTTACGCCACACCTCGTCGAGCAGTTTTCAAAACTTAGTACCCGGTCTCATCTTTTTTGCCGTCGTACTATTCGCCTTTCAGCCCGTCTTGCACTTCCACCTCCACCGCCACATGCACAGCCGTGCCAAAAATAACCTGACACTAGTCCTAATTGGCCTAGCCCTCTTGCCGCTGAGTATTTACGGCGGCTATTTTGGTGCCGGTTTTGGTTTTGTAGTCTTGGCTTTTTTGGGATTCACCAGCCTGCAGGATATGCATAAAATAAACGCCCTGAAAGGCCTAGCTAGCATTACCATTGCTACAGTTTCACTTTTCATCCTCTTCTCGACGCATTTGATCGATTGGCATCATGGACTAATAATGGCGGCCGGCGGCGTGGTGGGAGGCTACGGTGGTGCCCAGCTCGCCCAAAAGGTTTCCTCACACAAAGTCCGAATTGCCGTCATCGCCATCGGCCTGACAACGGCTGCTTATCTGGCTTTCTGAACTTACGAAGCGTAGTGGCGGTCCTAGCCCCTAACGACCATACCTAGCCAACAGATACAAAACATGCTATATTGAGCTCTGTCTTGGCTGTCAGGAAGCAGCTAAATCAAACCGAGAGAAAACCTTAGGTTGATCTCAAACAAGGCGGCGTAGCTCAGTGGTTAGAGCACAGGACTCATAAGCCTGGGGTCACAAGTTCAACTCTTGTCGCCGCTACCATATTGTTTATGTTTAAAAGGCTTCTTAGGGAGTCTTTTTCATTGTATGATTGAGTGAATGAAGGAAATAGTCGGTACTATTGCCGTCCTGCTCACATTCGTCGGTTACGTGCCTTACGTCCGAGATACAATCCGTGGCAAGACCAAGCCACACATTTATAGTTGGCTGCTTTGGGGCTTCGTCACCATCAGCGCCTGGGGTTTGCAGATCAGCGACAAAGCCGGACCAGGTTCTTGGGTGACCTTAGCGGCCGCGCTTGTCTGTTTTGTCATATTCTTCTTCGGTCTACGACAGGGACAGAAAGACATCACCAAGTCGGATACCATTTTCTTCGCACTGGCTCTAGTGGCGCTTATTACCTGGTTATTCGCGAGGCAACCGGTACTTTCCGTCGTGCTGCTCTCGTTAACGGACATCCTTGGTTTTATCCCGACGCTTCGAAAATCATGGAACAAGCCATACACCGAGACCCTATTCTCCTATGTGCTCAATACACTTCGCTTCGCCCTGAGTATTTATGCCTTGCAGCGTTATACCATCATCACCTCTCTCTACCCACTTACTTGGGTAGTAGCCAACGGTCTATTCAGCCTCACGTTGGTCATTAGGCGAAAACAGTTGGGTTCAAACCCCGACGCTTTGCCGCAATCTTAGTTTCTTCTTTCGCCTGCCTCATTATTATAGCTATCAGTTATCGTTTGATTTGGTTCCAATTCGTTTCTATCACGCCTCCAACCGAGGCTATTTTGGTCAACAAAAAGAGCCCGGAATTAACCGGGCTCTT
Source organism: Candidatus Saccharibacteria bacterium UBA5145 (assembly GCA_002413865.1). Classification (GTDB taxonomy): domain Bacteria; phylum Patescibacteriota; class Saccharimonadia; order Saccharimonadales; family UBA4665; genus UBA4729. The sequence goes on along the minus strand of DHXX01000012.1, from coordinate 129,237 downwards.
TTGCAATCCAGGCAAACGACTTTATAGTCGCTTTAACCAGCGATCAATTTTCAAAATACCTTGGTTCGACGTATTGACGAACTCAAAGGCCATGCTGCTGGTAGATTTCATTATGGTCTGCTCCTTATATTTTATTTTTGATTGTTATGTTTTTGTTGTGATCACTAACACTACGTATTATACATATATTTGATTATTTGTCAATATTACGTCTGTGCGTTATTTTTGTGTTTAGTTTGACCTTACGCTTATAATAGGCCGGCGCAGGTACCCCCGCAAGCAAAATATCGCTATATCGTTGTATTTTTTGTTGAGCGCGATGTTAACACGAATAAGCCGATTGCCACTACGAAAAGTAGGACCGATAGGCCGCCGAGAACCGGGTTGATGGCCGGGTGTGGCGGAATGGATGCCGGCGGGGTGGCGGTGGAAGTATTGAGCGAAACCAGTGGTACCGGTACGTTGTTCAAAGGAATGCCCTGAGTACTGTTGAGCAAATTTGCCGCCGTCCCCGGCTGGATGGCCTGAGAGTTTTGAGTTTGATTGTCTTGCGTGGCAACTTGCGGGTTTTGGGTCGTCGCCTGAGCCCCACTGCCAGTGGTGGTCGTCAGAGTGGCTGCGTTATTCATAGTGGTTTTTATTATAAAGGCAGTAACATATTTCTACTAATTACAACTGGAGCAAAGTCATAAAGCTAACTGAGACCCGAGTCAACTTTCCACTTTATGAACTTTCCACTTTATGAACTTATTCTTTGGACTGGGACGCTTTGACTTTCAACGCGGCGAGTCTAATCCCCCGGGCTTTGGTGTAATCGGCCCGCTTTTGGGCGATTTTTAGACGTTTCGCTTGTTGGGCTTTGCTAACTTTTTTCATACTTACCCTTAAGTATACTCGATTAGCGCCCTGTCTCTGTATGGATTATCGGCGGGGCGGCTACCGTGGCGCTGCTTGGCCACGACGAAAAACTAGGTTCGTTCGACGACAGACGGCTGCGACGGCGAGTTGGGCAGCTCTATTTACCGGTCAGCATAGCGTAAAACAGGATGATGACGGCAGCGGTCATGACGGCAAAGGCGGTGTAGATGAAGGCGTTGGACAGTCGGCTGTTTTTATAATCACCCATGATGGCGCGGTTATTGCCAACTCGCACGATCATCCACAACAGCGGCACAGCGGCGATACCGTTAAACACCGCCGTAAAAATCAACGCCTTGATAGGGTCAATCCCCAAGAAATTGAGCAGCAATCCGAACAGTGTCGCCGCCGCTATAACCAAGTAAAAGCCGTGGGCCCGGCGATACTTGCGGTGCAAGCCTTCTTTCCAGCCAAGGGTCTCGCTAATCGCGTACGACGACGAGCCAGCCAACACCGGCACGGCCAGAAAACCGATACCGACGACTCCGATCGAGAACAAGAGTTTGGCGATCAGACCGGCGTGCGGAAAGTTTTTGACGAGCGGCTGGAGGGCGCTGGCGGCATCGGCGGCGGTGTTGATATTGGTCAAGCCGTGTTTGAATAAAACCGAGGCGCAGACTACCACGATGAACCAAGCCGTCAAGGCCGCAAAGGCCATACCGACGACGTTATCGATTTTGATACTACGCAGGAATCTCTTAGTAACGTGCGGCGCCTGGCCGACACCGGCAATCCGCCGGCTGACTATCTCGTCTTCGACTACTTCCGAGGTATCCCAAAAAAACATGTAGGGCGAGATCGTCGTTCCGAGCATGCCGACGATGATGTAGACGGTTTGAAAATTGATTTTGGGATGGGGCATAAAAGTATCGCGTAGCAATCTACCCCACGGTTGGCCGATTAATAAGGCCGTGATTGGGTAGGCGAACAAAACGAGGGCCAACCACTTCAATACCCGGACGTAGGTTTTGTAATTGACGAGGGTTTCCATTAAAACTGTTAACGAGGCAAAGATGACCGCCAGCAAACCGAACGGTATATCGCCAAAAATCAGCTTCGTGCTGGCGGCCATGGCCCCGAGGTCGGCGCCAATATTTATGGTATTAGCGGCGACGATTAGGAATAATCCGCTGTAGAGCAACTTCTTGCTGTAATTCTCTTTTAGGATAGAAGCTAAGCCTTTGCCGGTGACGGCACCGATCCTGGCGCACGACTCTTGGACGGCGATCAGCAAAGGCAGCATCAGCGGGAAGGTCCAGAGTAGTCCGGTCCCAAAAGCGGCACCAGCCTGGGAATAGGTGGCGATACCGGATGGGTCGTCGTCGGCCGCCCCCGTGACTACCCCCGGACCCAAAATGTGCAGCGACCGACTGAAGCGTCGGCGATTGAGCAAGTGCCGACCGATATTTAAAGCCCGGTGTTCACCATCTGTAATGTCAGCGAGGATTTTTTGTTCGGTGGTTTGGTTATATTTCATTTATATTGGCCATGAACCTGTTGTGCTGATTGCATAATACCATCTGCGCTCTCGATAGACGCACAGTTCGTCTTCTAACGGATGGGGTTGCGGGGACAGGACAGCGCACTTTACCCTTCGAGCTAGGAGTAGAACCTACGTCTTTGACGGCCTCATTAATCATCAATCTCGTCAGGCAATGGAACCCGCGATACGTAATACGAGTGCCTATGACACAGTGATTGTGCGTACATCTCTTCTAGCCTAGCTATCTTATTTTCTGATTTTTTATTTAGATACTCTATTGGCAAGGAGAATGTGTGCTTGAAGTCCACTATCAATGCAGGCAGCCCGAAACCTTCATCTAACTCCAAATAATGGTATCTAGGATTGTCGTTTCTATAGACCGGCCCTTTTAAACTACTGTTTATGCGCTGCATTTTCCAATTTATCATTGCAAGATGAATTCCATCTTTGAGATTCTCTGCCACGAATGCAGGACAAACCAGAACACTTGTTATAAATTTATCATTATTGGGCGGGGTGTCGCCTTTGAGAAGTTCATATTCTTCAGCTTCCGTCTTTTGCATTGCAGCTCTCGATTTATGGTCTTGGAGTAAATCACAATCCTGTGTGAGCACAATGCTAAAGTTGTGCGTGACGGTACCGACAGAGGTATTGTAGGCGTCTCTGTACTCAAGGTTTCGGAGTATATCACCTTGCCTTATACGACCGGCTTGAGCGGGAACGTACATCTAAGTTTAGGCGCTAATAATGCGTTTTTTTATAGAGATTACGTTAGGGTTGTAGATTTTAATACTCTCTTTAGTGATCAATCGGTACGAGGTAGGACTGTATGGTTGCGACGTCAGCACATCAGTTCGTTGCCGTGCTGGCTTTGCACTTTCCGTTCTTATATTCTTATTAGGCATCGATAACCTCCATTTCATCTCTTAACTTATCTTCAATAGATAGCTCGAAATATATAGCAATCTCTTTATTAAACTTTCCCAGCAATCTTGAGCAATCACCGACATCTATAGCTGATGGTGTATATGCATCTATATCAAGAATAAATTCTCTATCTACTATGGGTGCAGGAAAATACTGATTATATACGCCATAATTGATGTTGATTAACGTTTCTTCATCATGCGCTATAACAATGCTATGCATGGAACGCCTTGATTTGTTCTCTTCTACAAAACTAAAGGAATCTGTCAACTTGGAACTAATGTAATCAGACCATTGCGTCATTGGCAGTTTAGGCTTGATTTGATTTACATAACGTAAACCTAAGCGGTTTATCTGCTTAATACCATTGAATTTACTAACAAAAGCTCCTAAAGCTTTTGTTATTATGACCTCGTATTCCCTGAAGTTTACGTATTTCACGAATATAATTGCAAAGCTGTCCTTGCCCACTACAATCGTATGGCTCTTGTCTAGACTCTCAATTTGCCAGAGAAGCGTGTCTTCAGTTTCGGCGCTTAATTTGCTTCCATCGTTTTGCAGGATAATGCCCTGCTGCTTAATAGTGGCTAGCTCGCTGTAGTCGTCGCTGAGCTCATCCCTAAGCGCTTTCATAGAGTCATTATTTATGGATTCGGAAGCTTCAAACATAAGCTGATATATAATCTGAGATAAATAATTCTTCTTATATTTCCTTTTTTCTGGTATAGCCATATATCTCCTGTCCTCGCTTTAACTATATAGTACCAACAACATGGGTATAATTACCACGTAATCTTATGCAGAGAGCCGGAGCTGTCTACGAGACACCGTCAACTAGGCCTCTGTATTTACCAGACCCAGAGGTCCGTCCTCTAACAGATAGGGTTTTTGTGAATTGAGGGGTGGATTTGGTGATTTTGGTTGCGGGGACAGGATCGGCCTTTGGCCTCCGCCGCTGTGGCGTGCTCGGAATACATTCCTGCGCGTGCTTTTGCTACGCCGAACCTGCGACTACGCTATTTGCTATGCAAAATCTCTAGTCGCAGAACCGAGGCTGGCTCAGAACCAAGAAAAAAGCCCCAACATTGTTGGGACTCTTTTCTTGGTTGCCCAAGTGCATTCGAATTGGAACCTAATCAGTCATGAATTGATACGGTGGCTGGAGTTATCTAGACCGGACAGCACTAGAACCTAACCAAGACGCAGCATGAAGAAGCCCTCGATAACCGACGTCAATCGTTCAATAACAAAAAATACGCTTGACGCTATTTACGCAGAATGAGATTCCTGTTACGCTATTTATGAAGGGGCTACAATGAAGAACAAATTTTGTGAAAAATCAGTACTCCGTAATGAAAGCGATGTCGAACAATTTTTTGTTGCCAGATTGCTCAAAGATCTAGGCTGGAAAGATACTAACATTCTAACTAAGCACGCCATCCCAGCTTACGAGTTTGGCAAGGGGGCAAAGAAGAAAAAGCACATACCAGATTACCAATTACAATACGGGAAGACCCCTTTGTTAATAGTTGAGGCCAAGCATCCCGAAGAACCACTAGATAAGTACCTCTCAGAAGCTCAAGATTATGCAACAGTTGTTAACAGAGGTTTCATTGGCAAAAACCCTATACAGCTAGTCTTGGCCACAAATGGCATAGTTACTACGTTAGCTAGAGTTGATGAAGCGAAGCCTCTACTTAAACTCGACTTTGATGATTTCAGCGACAAAAACAAAAATTACGAGAAACTCAAAGAATATATATCATTCAATTCGCTGCGAAAAACAATAGCTGCTGATGATAATATTTTTGAGTTCAAAACACCCGATTTAATAGAGCTGAAGGGAATCTTCAAACAAGCTCACGATTTAATTAGGCGCAAGCAAAAAATAGGGCCAAAAAAGGCATTTTATGAATTTACCAAAGTCTTGTTTGTAAAAATGAACGAGGATAGAAAAGTTCAAGAAAAAATTTTATCCGGTAAAGACGTCACCATTAACGATTTCAAATTCAGCGTTCACGCCATTGATCAGAACAGTAACTTAGATTGGGTCAATACACTTTTCGAGCAAGAACGAGAAGACTTGGAAGTGTTAGTAGCGCGTGGAGAAAAGAAAAGAATATTCCAGAAAAATGAACGCATAAACCTTACGCCTTCAACTCTTAGGGCAATCGTAGAGATGATTGAGAACCTCAACCTGAGAAGTGTCGAAGACGATATTAACGGAAAGGTATTTGAAATTTTCTTGGCTTCGGCTGTTCGAGGTAAAGAATTAGGGCAATTCTTTACACCCCGTTCAGTTGTTAAGTTCATGACGAGAATGGCGGATCTGCAAATAAGACGAGACTCCGAGACTGGCGACTATATACCTGACTCTGTCATAGACGGTTCGTGCGGGACCGGTGGATTTTTAATTTTTGCCCTTAGTGATTTATTTAAAAAGATACCTAGCGGAGCTTCACAGCCAGAAAAATTAAAAAAGGCAATTCGTGAAGATTCTCTCTTTGGAATTGATGCTAGCGAAGACGACATCATCCCTATTACACGTATGAATATGTACCTTCATGGTGATGGGGGAAGCCATATATTTCTTGCTGATGCTCTTGATAAAGATCTTCTCGTAGAAGAAGGAATTGACAGAGACCTCGCGAATGAACGACGTGAACTTAAAGTTCTTACAAATACAAAAAAGTTTGATGTGGTTCTTACCAATCCCCCGTTCAGTATGAAATATGAACGCAGCAAAGACGACGAGAAACGAATACTGGATCAATACAAAATTTCTAGTCTTGGCGGAAAAACGGTGAGCTCCCTGAAGTCTAACATTATGTTCATGGAGCGCTACTATGACATTTTGAAGCCTGGCGGCAAGTTACTTACCGTCATAGATGAAAGTGTCCTGAACACAGAGGGTCAAGGCGAGTCAATGAAACGATTCCGTATTTGGTTGAGGGAGAAGTTCATTATTCGCGCGATAATATCTTTACCACGTAACACATTCGTGAACGCAGATGCAGGTGTAAAAACATCGGTGATCTATCTTACTAAGCGAAGAGATGGTCAGGAAGTTCAACCTAAGGTCTTTATGGCAATCAGTAAAGATGTCGGTCATAACGATGCTGGCAGAGAAACTTCAGAGTTGGGAGATCTCAGTCAGATACTTGAATCATTTGAAAGGTTTCAAGATGGCGTCAGCAACTAGTACACTCTCAACTGAACCACTCTCATTCAGCGTCGACTTAGACGAAAATGATGATCGCATTGATTGTGCATGGTTTAATCCGGTTGCACGCGATAAAATTAATTCCCTCAAACATGCAAGCAACAAGCGGAAACTTACATCACTTAAGTCAGTTTCAGACGTGAATTATGGTAAAAGACTACCCGCCGGAACGGTTGTTACACCCGATGAAGCAAGTGTGATACCTTTCATTAGGGCATCGGATATTAAGAACTTACGAGTTAACTGGGAGTCCTCCGTGAAGCTCCCAAGAGAGATCCATCAGGCAATACAAAAGTATCAAATAAAAAAAGATGACATTGTAATTACTATTGTAGGAACGATTGGACAGGTCGGGCTACTCCGTGACGAACTAGAAGTCTGTGATGTTAGTGACAATGCCGCAAGAATTCACGTCACGGATCCCAATATCTTACCCGAATTCTTGCTCTACATTTTGGACAGCGAATATGTCAAAACTCAGACTGAACGATTCAGCGTCGGCTCCCTACAATATAAATTGAGTATGCAGAGCTGCAGAAATATCGAGATATATATTCCTTTTGATGGGGAATCATATGATACTAAAGAACAAGAACAAATTCTTAATGAAGTACACCAACTTCTCGAAGAAGCCCACTCTGAGAGACGTAAGGGTCTAGAACTTATTAAACAGTCACGGGCAGTAGTGGCTCAAAAACTAGGGATAATGATTCCAGATGCTAAAAGTGGTGTGGATATTTTTGAGCAAAGCCTTACGGATGATCTAGAAATGAGGCTGGACGCTCTTTTCAATAACCCGCTACGAAAGAGCTTGCTGAATTCGCTCAAAAAAAATCCACACAACACGTTGGGCAACCTCACTAAGAAGCCAGTGACGGGCAGGCTTATTCCGGCCGATTTCTATAAGCTCATCGATCTAGAGCAAGTAGATGAGAGCATTGGACAAATAGTCAACGTAAAGGAAGTTAGCAAGCTAGGCTCAGAAAAAGTTCTGTTAGCTTCAAACACGTTACTTATCTCTAAGATGCAGCCAGAGAAAGGTAAAGTAGCGATTATCCCAAATGAATATGATGGGGCTGTTGGCTCAAGTGAATTTATTCCATTAGCCCTGGATAGCGCCGACGTAACCCTAGAGTATTTATGGTCAATACTGAGAAGCGATTACGTACTCATGCAGTGGGCCTATGCGCTGACCGGATCTTCAAGAATGCGTATTGGTCAAAAAGAATTAGACGAAACTATAATCCCCCTACCTTCCCCTAAAATACAGTCCGAGATAGTTGATGCAGTTAATGAAAGGGTTTCAGCCGGTCGTTTAGCGCTTAAGAAGGCCGACCAATTACAACGTAGTGCAAGAAAAGTCTTCTCGGAAAAAGTTTTCTTCAATAATTAGCGAGAATACAGAGAATAATATGGCAAACATGCAAAACCTAAAGCCATGGGCAAACATACGGACCCAGATGTCCGTCCTCTGACCCAGAGGTTGAACCTTTAACAGATGGGGTTTTTGTGAATTGAGGGGTGGAGGTGGATGATTGGCGGCTCCGACCGGGCGGCGCACGCTATTTTTCGGCCGGTTAGATCGGGCAAGCGGCCAACGACACGACCGATTAATTTTAATTACTCGTCCGATTCCGTTAAGATTGGGGTTATGGATAATGAAGAATTACTAAAAGCTCGTTCCGTTGAACTAGCTGAACGATCCAAAAGACTAATCGAACGAACGAACGATACAAATACAAAAAGTAATCTGGGCGACTGCGCGGCTGAATTGATACGCTTGGATAACAGTAATCGATTCGACAGCGCTCAAAAGGCCCTCGAACAGAGCGTTCAGTGGAGCGAAGCCGAGCGATCCTTGGCGCACGAAATCCACTCTGCAGAGCAAATGCAAAACAATACATTAGCAATGTCGTTTGACGAAGTTATCCAAATTCTCGATAACTGGTCCCGCAGCTACATAACTAGCGCCCACCCTGAAATTAATATCGCCGGGCAAAACCTTTACAGAGCCCTCCAACAGCTAGTTGTACCCGAAGAGCGCTCTACCCAAAAAGCAGCGCTAAACTACCTAATGGAGTTATTTGAAGTATTACTGGCGCATATAGGAACCAAAAAAGATGAAGTGGATAACAAATCGATTCAGACAATACGCCAATTGCGGAGGATGAGAGACGCAGTCTTAGTCACCCGCGAATTAGACATCGACGATCCAGAGCTTTTAGATAATCAATCCCGCGAAAATCTGCAATTCGATAGTGTGACTACCGCGCGCGATGCCCTAGATGAAATCTACAAAAACATAGTGCCTGTCATACTCCCCTAGTTCAAGACTCGGCCTGCTACTGGGGCATTTCAGCCAAAAGCTCGTCGGCAACCTGACTTGGAGTGGTCAACCCTCCAAGTTTGTTAGGGTCTGAATCGGGGTCCTTATCCGTAAGTTCATAAGTCGCCAGGAACTCTTCTTTTCCAATAATGTACCTGTCGGTGCTTACTTCGTCAGGCCGTAATGGGTCGTAGGTGGCGGCAACTATACATTCAGCGTCGCCGAACTGCTCTTCGCCCCAAGGAGCCTTGACACTAATGCTTTTGCCGATGGGGTTAGTTATGGCCCGTATTACACCTTTGGCGCGAAATGTTCCCTGATCATCGAGCGCCTCGTAGCGGGCTGAAAATTTTTCAAACTTCAAAATATACTCTTCGCCGCCCGGGTTCGTCACGATGATATCCCCTTCTTGGGCCGAATTCACCGTCTCTTCGGTGCCATTGGCCAATATTGTCTTAACTTGTTGACCGGGGGTCGCGGTCCTCGCCTTAACGATTGCTTTCTTGAGGTACAACGGTGCATTCGCAAAGGCTTCATTAATCTCCTCGGATGATAGGTCAAGAATGATTACATCGCTATCTGGGGATTCATCACTCATGTTTATTCTCCTTCTTATTACTAATAACTTCTGGCAGTTTAACAGGTTTTACAGCTTCACCAGCTCGAGATGATTCGTGGGAGGGTAACCCCAGAGGACCCAGGGACCCGGAGGTCTGTCCTCTAACAGATGCGATTTTTGTGAATTAAGGGGTAGGTTTGATGGTTTGGTTGCGGGGACAGGATCGCTCCATTTCATTCCGCTCCTTCGCTGCGGCGTGCTCGATGTAAACATCTGCGCGCGTCCTCGCTGCGCCGAACCTGTGACTACGATATTTTGCGTTGCAAAATCTCTAGTCGCAGAACCGAGTTCTGCTCCGACCAAGAAAAAAAGGCTACCCATAATAGCGGGATTGGTAAGGCACGATCCTTTCTAATTCCACCTGCTTACATGATACCGCGCCGTCGTTGGCCCGTGGCAACCATAGGGCTCACTCAAAAACTTGCCGATCTTGCCATTATACTTACTCGGCACACAGTCGTTGCTACGCTGTGGGGGCTTCAGAGCTGGATGCAGCCACTGTAACCTTAGAATACAGCGACGTATTGAGTAGTTGAGCATTGCCGTACACACTTGCGCGGGCGACAGAATAAAACATGTAGTACGCAACCTGCTTAGAGTAATCGCTTGCGATAGCCACGTATTCGCCTCCGATTGTGTTTACGTAGAAACCGGCGGCATTTCCGGCGTTGCCCCGGTGCGACAGAGCACGGGCGCCCGTGCCAATCAGAATATTCGCCGCCTCCGCTGTCGTGTCGACACCTAGCGTAGTCACTAGTAGTTTTTTGAACGCTTCTTGCTTAATGACTTCGTTGAGTCTTTTCATTTCTTGCAACATACGTCGGTATGAAAAACTATCTTGACCATACAAATCAATAAATAAAAACCAAGCGTAGCGTAGCTTAATTTGGACATAGGTTACGTACGACCATATTGCGGCGGCCGTTACAGCCAAACACAGAATCAGTGGCAGCATCTGGAATTGCATTACGCCCGTGGTGAGTAAATATATGTACGTTCCCGCGGCGGCCAGCAGCACGAGACTAAAGATTAGGTAATATCGTATAAAGATGACCACGTCCAACCCCACTGACGGCCAAAATAGTCGCTTCGCCAATTTCCAGCTTTGCGACGCTTCGAGTGGTACCTTGTCAAAAAAGGAATCTATCCAAATGATTCGCTCTACCTTAAAGATATGTCCGACTACAAGCATCCACCACGGTGAAAGTATCATCAAAAAGACCATCAACAGCCCGCCCCACAGCAAGGTCTTTGAGCCAGCGTTACTATCGCCGCTTGCCTGAGCTATCCCTCCGAGTAGGAACAGAATACCAAAAGCAAGCAGTACGGGCAGTAGTGTGAATAGGACACGTAAAAGGATTAGGCTCTTGCGCGCATTTAGCTGCTGGCCGATTTGCTTAATGATTTCCCGATAGTTGGGGATCTGGGTGTTTAGTGGCGCTTCGAAGTTTTTTGGTTGTTCCATATTAAATTATCTTTCAGTCCTTTCAATGATAGTATGAGCGTTTTGTGTACTAACGACTCCTCACCTTGGACAGCAGTCGCAAGATCTCAAGGTATAGCCAGACCATCGTCACTAATAACCCGAAACTTGCATACCATTCCATATACTTTGGTGTTCTTTTGGCAACTCCATGCTCAATAAAATCAAAATCAACAACCAAGTTAAAGGCAGCAATAATGATAACTATAACCGAAAAGCCTATCCCCCAGCCTGAGTTGCTAGCTATAAGAGGGAGACCTTTACCGAAGATGTTAGCCACTATATTTACTAGATAGTATAATGCTATGCCGCCAGTTGCAGCCGCCACGGCTAATTTTAAATTATCGGTAGGTTTAATTATATGAAACAAATAAACCAGCAGCATTGCTGCAAATATACTGCCTGTTAATACTAGTGACTGAAGAACAATGCCCGTAAATTGTCGTTCATACAACTGAGAAATGGCGCCGACGGAAAACCCTTCGAGAATAGCATAGATAGGTGCCGTAAATGGGGACAGGCTTTTCTTCATTATGGTTACTATCGCTACAGCAAAAGCCAGTAAAGCGCCACCGAGGATATATAATCCACTGTTAGTAGGATTCTGAATAACGACCTGCCAGCCATAAATACCACCGCCAACGCATAGCACAAGCAATGCTAAGGATTTAAGCGCGGTACCTTCCAAGGTCATTGTTTGCCCATTGGTGACTGACGGAAAGTTATTGAAGCTGTTTTTGTTTAGTGCCGGGTTACCGGTTTTGTATGCCATGGTATGAATATACCATAGGTAGTCTTCCACTGTGGTCTGCTGCATTACTTATGGTTGATGCGGGACAGGACAGCGCGCGTTAAGTCTTGCGCGCCGTTAATACTCGGGCAGCAGACATACGACCGAACCTTTTTGGCTCGAATTAGTCCCAGAACCAAAATACAATATTAAATAAACTAAATTCGCCTTTACTTTTTTGGGTATTTTATTACCTGGTTAGCTTATTTATCTGAGCCCTGGCCACTAGCACATAAATGAGAAGCACTAAAACAAGAATGCCTGTTAGGCTGAGATGCCCTGTTTTCAGAATAAATCCACCGACCACAGTTAAAATTAATATAGCTAAAGGTAGCAGCATTATTGGCAGTAAAAGCGCTTTGGCCTGGACTGTATCAGTGGTTTTCTTCAGTTTATGGCCGAGATATATCATGCCTATTGCTAGAAATGTTTCAGCTGCGTAAATAGCCAAAGCGAGTGACTTGTTACTGACAGTCGACGAGTTAGCGCCTAAGCCGGCAAGGGGGAGAATAATAGCGAAAAATATACCCAGCGCAAACACCGAACTACCAGTATTGCGAATCTTTTTTGAGACTTTAGCACTGTTTTCGTTTGGCATAGTCGCCTGTTCGGCAGAGGGCTGCTGAGTTGCAGCTTGGCCTACGACCGGCTGTGGGCCGTATGCATTTTGCGGCGGAGAAACTGAATTTACATCCGGAGTTGCCGATAGACTTTGCTGTTGATTCGGGTTCATTATGCTTCCTAATCTGGGTTACTTAATTATGCTTGTGATTATCGAGGGGTGTTAACATTTTGTCAAATAGCTCATCCTAGAGGTTTGTTGTTTCGGCGACTAATAGTCTAGACGGCAAGGAGCGGGGGGGCTTTTCTAGGATACTCATGACCCAGAGGTTGAAACTTTAACAGATGGGGGTTTTGTGAATTAAGGGGTAGGTTTGATGGTTTGGTTGCGGGGACAGGATCGCTCCATTTCATTCCGCTCCTTCGCTGCGGCGTGCTCGGAGTAAACTCCTGCGCGCGTCCTCGCTACGCCGAACCTGCGACCTACGCCCAAGCTTCGCTTGTGCTAGTCCCAGGTTCGAATCAGTCTCGGAACCAAAATAAAACACCCACCTTTCGGTGAGTGCTTTATTTTGGTTGCGGGGACAGGACTCGAACCTGCGACCTCGTGGTTATGAGCCACGCGAGCTGCCGCTGCTCCACCCCGCGTCAATGTAATGGTGGAAGTCCTAAAGACTTTTTAGCCTAATAGATTGTACCAAACAGAGGTCGGATTGTCAATTAGCGCTTTGGCGGTGCAAAAAGAAGTTCACCCACGACTGAAAGTTGCTTTGATAAACCGGGTTCTGGCCGATCGTCGGGTCAGCCGCTGAGTTGACCGCTATATCCGTAACGTAAGCCAGCGCCACGCTGCGCGGCACAATCAATTCCTTCTCGCCCGACGCCGCCAGTCCAAAGTTTTCACGGGCCGCCAGTTCCAAATATTGGTCACTCTTGAAGTAGTTGTTGCTCAGTTCCAAGTTGTTGTTCTGCGCCTGCTCAAGGCTATTTTGCTGCTTGATCACCGAGATCTGCTTCTGCAGGGCATAGTTCGTCTGGATCGCCTTGACCCCGCTCCAGCTAATCAGCAAGACGATAATCACAAATACCAACTGCCCGGCCTTGCGGGGGTCACGTAAGCCAACGAGGTAATCGGTGAGTTGCTGCTGGTAGTGCTCTGTCTTTGTTTTCATAATACTCTGTATTGTAGTATATAACTCTCGCCCAAATCTGCTATACTCTCATCTGTTAGCTCTTGTACCTAAAAGCTCTTGAAGCTAACCAAAATCACAAACCAAGGCGCCACGCGACTGTTTGTGGTTTTGAGAGGAGCAGCACAGCCGGGAACTGAAGCTTTTGCCGCCAGGCAAAACGAAGTAACGGTGCAAACTGCGACGAGGGGGTATAGCTCAGCTGGTTAGAGCAGTCGGCTCATAACTGATTGGTCCTTGGTTCAAGTCCAAGTACCCCCACCATACTATTGACTTTTGTTATCTTTTATGCTAATATTACTTAGTAATATTATTCGTGAAAGGATAATTCACAATGAACAGACCGGACAGTATGCCAAGCCCAAAGATTAGAGACCTTACCGAAGCATCTAAGGCTGCTATTCGAATGTACGTTGATAGCCAAGAACAGGTGGAGCTAGAACCCGCCCAAAAAGAACTAGACAAAGCTGAAATTGTTAAACCTGTTAACTGGTATGTCGAGGACTCGGACAGTATGCCAAGCCCAAAGACTAGAGAGCTTACCGAAGCATCTAAGGCTGCTATTCGAATGTACGTTGATAGCCAAGAACAGGTGGAGCTAGAACCCGCACAACAAGAGCTAAACAAAAGCTGAAATTGTTAAACCTGTTAAATGGTATGTCGAGGACTCGGAATAATAGGTAGCTGCACCTCAACTAAACTAGCCATATAACGCAATAGAGCGCCTACGGGCGCTCTATTGTTATGTTCTGCGCAATGTGTGTGGGGGGGGCGAAGCACTCCCCTCTATTTTGGCAATAATTGCTATTAACACTAGCTCTGGTGCCGACTTTGCATCACAAATTTGTTTATTATAATGATTGGTTCTTCCAATTTTATGAGCTTATTGGAGTTTTTTAACGGCTAGCCCTCGCCAACAACGAAAAGACTCTATATCAAGCGCTAAACTGTTCGTAGACTTGGTCCCAAAATAATCCGCTCAAGTCCACCACTTCGCCTATGGTTCAATCATCTCTATATTAGGAAATATTTACGTGTCCACCCCCGGTACCAAAAGCGTCGGTGACATATCTAACTGCGCATAAACATAAACTCCTTCATAGTTAAGCCCACTAAATTAAGGGGGAGATAGTATATGACAATTAAAGATTTAAAAGCCAAGCTAAATAGCCTAGATGATAGTTACACAATTACCATGCAAAGGCCCGATGGGACACAGATGGATATAACTAACGCCAGCCAACAAGGTAAACACTTTACTTTCTTTATGGATAGATAGCACCGGCTAGAAAGATAGTCACCAGCCAGCCGTTGGCGGGAAAGCAAAAAGGACGATTTGCGAGGTCGTCCTTTTTGTTGCAGCGAAGTATAAACACTATGCTGGGTTGCCGAATGTTTATAACAGGATTATTTGCGATTTAATTAGCTGGGCGCTACTGGCAGGGGCCGAGGCAGAGGATTTGGCCGTTGTCGAGGCCCAACATCAGCCGCATGGTGGTCGATTTGCCGGCGCCATTGGCCCCTAAAAAGCCGGTGACTTTGCCGGTCTCGACTTTAAAAGAAAGCTTATCGACGGCCAGTGTCTGACGGTGTCTTTTACTGAGCCGGACAGCGTTAATCATGCCACCAGTATATAGGACTTTCGTGGCTGTAACCTGCCTATACTGAAAGTAAAGTTTAGGCGGCTGGTTGGAGCACTAGATTGGCGTCTAAAATAGCCAGTAGCTCAGCTGTGCTGGCGGCCAGCATCAGGATTTCGCGTAGCTCTTTGGCGCCATCAAAACCATTAATGTAAATTTTACAGAATTTATTGAGGGTGTTGATTGGGCGCTCGCCGTTTTTCCAGGTATCGGCAAACAATTGGACGTGCTGGCGAAACAGCTGTAGTTTCGCGGGTGGCGTAAAGTCTTGCCACGGGCTGTCCGCGGCGAACACGAAGGGGTCGTGAAACACGCCGCGACCAATCATAATCCCGTCGAGTTGGTAGCGCTCGGCGAGCTCCACGCCCTGGGCGTGGCTGGTGACGTCACCGTTGCCGACAATCAGCGTCGCCGGCGACAGCTCGTCGCGCAGCTCGCGGACGCAGCCGATTAAATCCCAATTAGCCGGTACTTTGCTCATCTGCTGGCGTGTTCGGCCGTGGATGGTCAGTAGCTGTAGTTTTTGATTGAGCAGGAAGCCGATCCAATCCATATCGACGGCGCTGAAGCCAACGCGCGTTTTGACGCTGAGGGGTAAGCGACCCGCTAAACCCTCCCCAGTAGCGGCAATGATGGCGGCGGCCAGTGGCCGATTGTTGATCAGGGCGCTGCAGGTACCGTTTTTGACTTCACCCTTGGCCGGACAGCCCATATTGAGGTCGACACCGACAAAGTTGCAGCCGATTGGCAAGCCAAGTTCGCGGGCTAGGCTGCCGTCGGCAATCTGCTCGGCGACGGCCCGAAAATTAGCCGGGTCGAGCCCCCAGAGCTGGACGATCAAAGACTTTTCTCTGGCGACGAAGCGCAGTTTTTTGAGCAATTTTGGTCGCCCCGGGCTTTGTAAGCCGTCGACATTCACAAATTCCGTAAAAAATAAGTCGGGCGCGGCGCAATCAGCCACGATCTGCCGAAAAACGGTATCGCTGACGTCGTCCATCGGCGCCAATACAAAGAATGGCTTGGCTAGTTTTGCGAGGCTAAACATCGGCCCCGTGTTCTTTGGTGTATTTTTTCGATTGCCAGAGTCGGAAGCCTACAAGCGCCTGCTTGTGGCCGTTCCACTCCTTTGCCAAGGCCAACATCCCCGCAAAGTTGGTGATATGCCGGTTATGGTCGCGATCCAGAAAGATGCGGGCTTCAACCGTCCGCTCGGCCAAGCGTTGCTGGGCCGGTGTCCAGTGCCGCTGACCGGCGATGGCCTGCAGCATGCCGCCGAAGACGTACGTCCGTAGATAATCGACCTGCTTCAGCATCTCAGTTTCGTTGCCGAAGCGCGCCCAGCCAGCGTGCCGGGCCGCCTCTTGAAATTCTTCGATTAAAGTAAATTGTGGCAAGAGTTCATTGCCTAAATATTGCTGCATTTTGGCGGCTCGATTATTCACGGCATGGATACCGGCTCGGGCGGCGGCCGCGGCATTGGCTTCACTGGGGCGTGGCGAAGCTTGGCGCTTTCTGACCGAGCCCTCGACGGCCGACTCCCCTAAGCGCAGCACGTTGACATTGAGGAAGCTGTATTCTTGGGGCGTAACGGCAACATAGACGACGCGTTCGCTCTGCTGGGACGGATAACCTATTGCCCCGCTACTTTTGGCGGACACGTCTATCAGTGAACCACGCAGACTTGCCGGTGCCGCCAGCTCCAGCATCTCGCTTGTAATATCAACGTAGTCTTCCGGATTGATACCGACTGACTCGGGGCGGAGCGCCCGAGCCAGCGCAATTCGGGAGTCCGGCCGGGGGGGCGCCGAAGATAACGCTTCTAGGCCTGGCAATGGCACGAGAACCGGGAAGGAGTTAGGGTTAGGATCGTGGCGTGACACTGGCTTGACCTATCGTTTCTTTCTGGCCGCCAAGACTTGGTGAAGAACTCTAAAACCAGCCTGGGCACTCTTTTTTTGGGCCGGGGTTTGACCATTCCAATTAATACCGTCGTTGCCGTCGTAGTCTACTATAGCCTCGGTGGGTGGCTGCGACTCGGGGTGGACGGCCGTTTGCCCCAGCGCAACTTCAATTTGAGCTCGGTGATTGGGAACCTCGACAATATTTGCGTTTGATTCATGGTCATTCATAACGCTATTGTATCACCTTTATGCTTATTTTACAAGGGCAGGAATGACTTTATTCCCACTTGAAAAGGCGGAACGCCGCCAGGTAAATCAGAACGAACCAGACGCCGATCAGACCAATTTGGGGGCCGATATCGACTAGGTGTTTGCCTTCGGTAATCAGCAAGCGCAATCCGTCTATCACCGGTGTCAGCGGCAGGTAGGCCGACAGGGTTTGCAGCCAGTGCGGCATCAGGAAGCGCGGGAAGAAGGTGCCGGACAAAAACAGCATCGGGAAGACGACGATGTTACTGAGCGGCGCGGCCTGGCGCTCGTTCTTGGCCCAACCGCCGATCGCCAGACCAATACCGAGGATCATAAAAATGCTGAGGATAGTAAAGGGAATTATTTCGGCATAGTTGCCTACCACTTTTAGGTGGAACACTGTAATGGCGACGATAAACTGGATGCCGATTGAGAGCAAGCCGGTCGCCGCCTGACTGAACATGGTGGCCATAAAGTACTGCCAGACTTTCAGCGGCGTGGTGTGCAAACGGCGCAAAATACCCTGTTTTTTGAGTTCTGGGAAGACATTGACCGGGCCAAAGATGCCGAGGCCAACGATTGAAAAGCCGAGCAGGCCGGCAAAGGTGTAGTCGAACGACGACAGGCTCTTTTTATTGAGTGGCTTACTCGTCACCGTAAACGGCTCGGCGGTCTCCACAAATTTGCTATTAATCTTTTTGAATGTCTCCTGCAGAATCGAGCTCAGCGTTTGGCCGGTGCCGGTACTGCTTTGGGAGTAGATCAGCTGGGCTTGCCCCGAAGGATAGGTTTGGCCGGGAGCGAGGGCGCCAAAATTGCCGGGCAGGACGATGATGCCGTCGATCTGGCTGCGGCTCAGTTTATCTTCGGCGGCGGACAGGCTGTGGACGGCCGGATCGACTTTGAAAATCTTGCCGTCCGTCAGTTGCTTGACGAAAGTGGTCGCAAACGGGCTCGTCGACTGGTTGATGACGGCGACGCGGAACGAAACATTATTACCGTTACTGCTGCTGAGTCCGCCGAAAACAAATAAGAAAATGAGCGGGAATAGAATGGCGAAGAATTGGGCCAAACGGTCGCGAAAGAAGCGGCGCGTGTTGAGCTTGGTCAGGACGAGGACGGTGCGCAGTTGTTGTTTGATAGTCAGTGGGTTCATTTCATGCCTTTTTAATCCCTGAGGGCTTTGCCGGTTAAATCGATGAAGACGTCGTCGAGACTAGCCTGTTCGACGCGTTGCTGCTTGGTGAAACCACGCTTCAGTAGCTGACGGATAAGGTTGCGCGGGGTATCGAGCGCGATAATCCGGCCGCGATCCATAATGGCGACTCGATCACACAATAATTCGGCTTCGTCGAGATAGTGGGTGGTCATGATGACGGTGACGCCGCGGTCGCGGACTTGACGAATCAAATCCCAAAGATTGCGCCGGGCTTGGGGGTCGAGCCCGGTCGTCGGTTCGTCCAAAAAGAATACTTTTGGGCTGTGCACCAAGGCGGCGGCGATACTGAGGCGCTGGCGCTGGCCACCGCTCAGCTGCTCGGCAAAGCTATTGGCCTTGGCGCCGAGGTCGACATCATCCAAAAACTCTTGGGTGTTGACTTTTTCACCGTAGGCAGCGGCGAACATTTCGATGATTTCTGATAATTTTTGCTTGTCCTGGAAGGCCGGAGTCTGAGGCTGAACGCCGATGATGCGTTTGACGGCGGCGGGCTGACGAGCGACGTTGAGGCCGTCGAGGATAATGGTACCACCGTCAATCGAGCGCAGGGTCTCGATCATCTCGAGAGTGGTAGTTTTGCCGGCCCCATTCGGTCCGAGGATGCCAAAAATCTCGCCTTTTTTAACACTAAACGAGATACCGTCAACCGCGACTTGGTCGTCGTAAGCTTTTCTAAGATCGGTAACGGTCAGAATAGCGTTGGTCATAGCCAATATTATAACAACTCCAGGGGGTGAATCGATTGATATTTAATTTAAAAACCCGGCCTGCACGCTGGCAGACCGGGAATCTTAAAGTAGCGAGCTACTTTATGCTTTTACTGTGCGCTTGATGGTCAAGAAACCGTTGCGGGGGTTTTCGTTGACTTCGTAGCCAGCTGGCAAGTCAGTTGCTTCTGGGCGTTCGTCTTTACTGAAGTAGTAGATGCGTTGCAATTTGCCACCGCGGAGTGTGACTTCCTTAGAATTCAAGTAGTACGTGACACCTTTCGAGTTTGTGTGCTTGTAAGCCATTGTAGCTCTCCCTCTCTTATTCATTAGTGATGTACACCTAACATACTCTTGCCTGTTTTTATTTGTCAACCCCTGTCGTATTAAATCTTTCATCTAGAGCCCCGCTGCCATACCTTTATACACAGGGTAATTGCCCCTATTCAAAACCGTTTTTGCTTTTAATATTGCGCTAGCGTGACGCCTGTATTACACTGGGGCAGTAACCATAAAAAGTATTAAGAGGTGGAGTAAGAAAAGCATGGATTTTTCAAATCGCAGTACACAAACGCAGGCTGCGGCCCCAGGTGCTCACGCAACAGCACCAGTTGGTGGCCCCGGAGTAAGCAGAAACAACAAAGCTGATCGCAGCAAATTAACCCGCATCGCTACGATGGCCGTGGTTGCAGCGGTCGCTATTTTATTAGTCGTCACCGCTCTGACGGTTGGCCTCGGTGCTAAAAACAATGACGAGCAAAAGTATGTTGACAGCAGCAAACTACAAGCCGTCTTCTTGAACACCGGCCAAGTTTACTTTGGTAAGATCACGACTTTGAACAGCAAGTACTTTGTCGTTAACGACATCTACTACTTGCAGACTTCGAGCACCGGCACGACCGCGGCCGCCGCCAACACCAGCGTATCGCTCGTCAAGCTCGGTTGTGAGTTGCACTCACCGCTCGACCAAATGGTCATTAACCGCTCTCAAGTTACTTTCTGGGAGAACTTGCAGGACTCTGGCCAAGTTGCCAAGGCCGTAGCAACCTTCCAAAAGGCTAACCCAAGTGGTCAAAAGTGTAGCGATCAAAGCGCTGCCGGCACCAGCACGAACAGCGTTCAAGGTGCAGCCAACTCTAACGCGCCAACTGGCACAAGCAATACTTCTACAACTAGCAAACCGTAGTTTGGCGTAACGCTTAATGAAGACGTCCTTCGTAAGAGGGACGTTTTTATTTCGCCCGCCAAACTCACCGTCATCCCAGCACTGAAACAAGTTCAGCACAGGCTCCGGCTGGGATCTAATCAATCCATAACCACGCCGGTCGTTTCATATTCGTCTACCGCTGGAGACATCACTTTTACTGATTTATAAATTAAATGCTTCCCTCCCTCCCTTACTTTTTAAAAAGTAAGCAAAACTCCCCGGACGGACGACTCCCGCGGGGTGTCTAGCCACTGCTAGGGCTGCGCCAGCACAACGCCTACGGCGGTTCCGTTAATTTTCTTCATACGAAGAAACGGAACGGAGTGCTGTCTTGATTCAGCCCTACCAGCACCTAGCCCCTCCGGTGACTCTTTAGTCCGGGCTAGCTCGAGCTCCAAGCTACAGGTGCGGGTTTTATGTAATCACAAACCCGGGAGCTGAAACCGACCACTAAACGGAGCCGGAGACAAGGAGCTGTTTGTTTCTGAATCCAGCTGGCTGCCAAGTTCCATATCATCTAATAGAAAATTATATGGAACCGCCGAAGGCGTTCTGACGGCGCAGAAACAAGCGGCTCTTTGGCCCCGCGCGTAGTGTCCTGCCCCAAGAGTTTTGCTTTCAGTGACAGAGCTCTGCTCTGGAGCGTTGGCGGCCCAAAGTAAGGGAAGGAGGAAGAAAAGTGTAGATTTGAATATCATTGCAGTGATGTCTCCAGCAGTAGACAAATAGGAAGCTCCCGAGCCGCCCCTAATTACCATCTACCAGTCCCCGCCTACTAGCGCTTTCAGAGGATGTTTTTCTTGAAGAAGTTGTAGACGATGAGCGAGATAACAAACAGCAGGCTGCTCAAGACAGCAAACACCATGCTCCAGCCGGCCAGATCGGGTGACCAGGCGGGGGCGATAAAATCAAACTTATAGAGGGCGTCGGGGATCGTTGGCAGATTAACACCGTGCCCCTGGACGTATTGTTCGATGCAAGGAACCCGGTTGCGGCCCGAAAAGTCAGATGAGTTTTGTTGTTCGCAGTAGTGCTGGGCGTCGTTATAGATCTGGGTGTTGCTTTTAGCTACTTGGTCGCTCTGAGCTTGGACTAAGCGATCGTAGGTGTATTTCAGCTGTATGGGCGGGTGCACCGCCTGGGGGCCGGCGCTCAGGTTGGTGTTCATGTGGGCCACAACATACGCCTGGAGCGCTTGGAGCGTGCCCTGGACATCGCCGTTAGCCTTGTCGGCGGCATAGACGGCGTCGCGCAGCTTGATCATGTGCTGGTTGTTGGCGCGTAACGCCGTCGCGCTGACCCCAATACTGATGAGAGCAATGATCAAGAAATACCATGGCTTGACGCCGCGTAACTTAGTCCAGAGGTGGTGCAGTTCCTTTTTATTCATATCGCTAGTGATTACATTGTACCCCGTTTGCCGTTTGACTTGCTAGATGGTGCTCGATAATCGATACTGGTAGTCATGCACATCTATTTTTCTGGTATAGGCGGCGCCGGCATCGGGCCACTGGCCCAAATCGCCCTCGAGGCGGGCTACACCGTATCCGGTTCCGACAAACAAGACTCGCAGTATATCCAATACTTGCGGAAGCACGGCGTGACCAATATTCACATCGGCCAAACCCGCGCCGCCATCGCCCGGACTCACGCCGAGCACTCGATCGACTGGTTCGTCTACACCTCGGCCCTGCCCCTCGAAAATCCGAACGCCCCGGAACTCGCTTTTTGCCACGAACAGCACATCAAGACCAGTAAACGCGACGAACTGTTGAATACTATTCTGGACGACAAAAAGCTCAAGCTGATCGCGATTGCCGGCACCCACGGCAAGACCACCACCACCGCCATGGTGACCTGGCTATTCAAGCAACTCGGGCAACCACTCAGCTACTTACTGCCGGCCAAAGTCAGCTACGGCGACATGGGCGAATACGACCCCGCCAGCCAGTACTTCGTCTACGAGGCCGACGAATTCGACCGCAACTTTTTGGCCTACCAGCCAGCCATCAGCTTGATTACGGGCGTCAGCTGGGATCACCATGAAATCTTCCCGACGCGCGATGACTACCAAATGGCCTTTCGCGATTTTATCAATCAGAGCAAATTTGTAGTGCTCTGGCAGGACGACGCCGCTTACTTACAGCTCGATAGCGAGCCTGGTGGCCGCCTGCACGTCCAAGACCCCGCCCACCCGCCGATTGGCCAGCTAACGCTCAAAGGCTTCTATAACCGGCTCGACGCCTGGTTGGCCATCCAAGCCGTCCACAAAGCCTGTGGCGCGCCCATCGAAACGCTCATACCGCTCGTCAACGCCTTCCCCGGCCTGGCGCGGCGGATGGAGATGATCACGCCCGGGCTGTTTAGCGACTACGCCCACACCCCCGAAAAAATCCGCGGCGCGATGAGTGTCGCCCTCGAGATGGCCGCCGCAGCTAATCAAAATGTCGTCGTCGTCTACGAACCGTTAACCAACCGCCGCCAACACTTCCAAATCGATGATTACGGTGACTGTTTGAGCGAGGCTAGCAAAGTCTACTGGTTGCCGAGTTACTTGGCTCGTGAAGACCCGACCCAACGCATCATCCCACCGGCCGAATTGATATCACACCTGGCCGACCCCTCGATCGCCGTCCCAGCCGAGACCAATCAAGCCCTCAAGCAAACCATCCGGCAACACCTCGATAACGGCGACATGGTCGTCGGCATGGCCGGTGGTGGTGGTGGCAGCCTCGATGACTGGCTCCGCAAAGAATTTAAGGCGTGAAACTAGTCCAATTAAATGCCTGGGGTGGTCGGCTCGAGCACCAACTGGCCGACTTACTGAGCGACGAAGCAGCGACTTTCGTCTGTCTGCAGGAAATAATCAGCACCGAAGGCGATGGCGCCTTCGCCGTACCGCTCGAGAAATTGCAAGTCGATCAAGGTTATGCCGATGCCTACATGTCGCCTGTCTTCTCGTTCAATCTGATGAACAAAAAAGCGTCGTTTGGCAACGCCATTCTGAGCCAATTCCCTTTTACTGTTTCAAAAACAATTTTTACGAACCTGACTTACAAAGACGACTTTGACTTTGACTCCGACGATTACAACATCCGGAACCTCCAGCACGTCCAAGTCAGCATCGGCGACGTTAAACTTAACATCCTCAACCACCACGGCCACCATGTCCGCCAGCATAAAAACGGCGACCAGCAAACCCTACGCCAAATGGAGCAAATCGCCGCTTACATTAAGCGCCTCGACGGACCGATCATACTGGCGGGCGACTTCAATCTGGCACCCCATAGCCAATCGCTCGAATTAATCAATGCCAGTTTGCGGAACTTGTCGGTCGATTATCAGCTGACGACGACCCGGACGCAGTTAACATCCAAAAAAGAGGTCTGCGATTACATATTCGTGAGTGATGGGGTCAAAGTGAATAGTTTTAAAGCGTCAGACAAGCTAGCGTCCGATCACCAGGCCATTATTTTAGATTTTGAGCTCGTAGCTTAACGAAACCGATCAATCAGTCTCGTCCCAGCCGTACTCGGCGTAGGATTGCTTGTCTTTGATCTGTTGGAGGCAATAATTAAGACCGGGCATCAGATTTTCGGGCAGATTATCGATATCCAGCCACGCTAGCTCGCTGTGCTTGGCGGGCTCGGCGTTATAGGGCTCGCCCGACCATGACAAGGCGGTGAAATAGATCTCGACCCAGCCCCCGAGATCTTGGCTGTCACGGTGGACGGTCAACGTGGGCACAAGCTCGGCCGCCGTCAGGTCGACGCCAACTTCTTCCTTGGCCTCCCGAGCGGCGGCGGCTCTAAAACTTTCGTTTTTCTCGACCCGACCAGCCGGCAAGCCATAATGTCCGTCCATCCAGCCCGTCGCGCTGCGTAGCACGAAGGCTATCGTATTGTCTTTACGCAACAGGACGTGGGCAGCGGCGTGCGGGGTAGCGGTGTCGTCGTTCACCGGTTATCACCGCTGCCCTTTTGGACACCACGTTCTTTACGGTCGGCTAGTTTTTGCAAATTGGTGGTGGCGATTTGATCCAAAGAAAGGTCGAGACTATGGGCCAGGACCGCGATGTACCACATGACGTCACCGAGTTCTTTGGCGAGTTCCGCCCGGTCTTCCGGGCTGACCACGCCGTCTTTGTAAGCGACAATCTTTTTCCACTTTTCAATCACTTCCCCGGCCTCGCCGGCAACACCCATGGCGTAAATGGTCTTATCCATCTGCGGATCGGGGTGGACGATGGCGGTGGTAATGGCTTGTTGTTGGTATTCATCAAATGTCATGCGTTTATCTCCTGGTTATCGTTAATATCAACTGCGCCCGGTCGGAGCACTTCGACGGCGTCATCGACGACGCGGATGACTGTCGATGGCTGGCGGTCAGACACGTCACCGCCATCGACGTAGAAATCGACGGTCTGGCCAAAATAGCGCTGGGCCTGCTCGATCGTCGCCGCGACCGGTTCGCCCGGTTGGTTGGCGCTCGTCGTCAGGAGCGGCCCGGTTTGCGCTAGGAGGGCTTGCAGCGTCGCTAAGTCGGGCAGGCGGACCGCTAGGCTTAGCTTCCCTTGGTGCAAGCTTTCGAGTTCCGGGCCACAAGCTATCACGACACTGACGGCACCCGGCCAAAACTCCTGCACGGCCGTCAAATAGCGGCGCTTGATACCGAGTTCTTCTAACTGTTCAATGGTCGCGGCCATGATCGTGCCCGGCTTGGCGGCGCGCTGTTTGAGGGCGTACAAACGCTTCACCGCGACTGCGTCGGCGGCTCGACAAACGACTCCATAGACGGTGTCGGTCGGGATAACCCCGATTGCGCCCGGTTGCGCCAGCCGATCAGCCACGTCTTTGTAAATATCCATACCGAACAATTGTAACGTACTTCTCCTTACTGAGGACCCTTGCCACTAAATTATAAAGTAACAAGTCCCCAAAGTTGAAAGTAGGAATCAGGAAATAGGAATTAGTTTGAGCTGCGGGAGCTCACCCCGACTTACTGTTTTCTGTTTTCTAGTTACTAATTACTTAAAAATCGGGCCGCATCCCGAGCCAACTTTTTACTTTTTAGTTTGGAGGTAAGCGTACACGGCCATCGCCGCCAGGCTCAAAATAATCACGACCGTGGCCGTAATCGCGAGGCCGACACCGCTGCCCGTGGGCTTGGCGGCGCTGCGGGCATGGGCTTGCTTGGCGACGGTAGCCGGTTGCTTAGCGGTAACTTTCGGGAGATCAGTCTGGTCTTCTATCGGGGCTGGCGTAATTGGCGCGTCGGCTTCGTCGGCGGCTGGGGCCGGCTGGACGACAATATCCATAATGGGTGTCGCATTGGCGGGCGCGACTTTCGGCTGCGGGGCGGCTGGGGCTGACGATGAAGTCGGGGCGACTGGCGCGCTAGCGGTAGTAGTGGGATCCATAATTGCCCTTATTGTAGCATGAAAAACATAAGCTCTTTATTGACTAAGCTGCTGTCCACTAGGTTGAGCCGACCAGCCACTTCATATCGTTCTTTTATGCGCCTATGTACAAGGACTGTCCTTGCGCAGACCGAAGGAGAGAAGTGTAGCCCGAGCTAAGCAATTGTGCCGTCTTGCGACTTCCTGATAATCTCGCGTTCAGCGAGAGTATCTGCTTAAACCCAAGAAAACCTTCCTATAGAATTATAGTTTTCCTGGCGTGGAGCTATAACACGTTTCAGGAAGACGACCTTGGGGACGCATTTACCGACAAGGCCGCTGTCGTCGGGATGACAATGAGACGGAGCTGAGCTCCCCCAACTACCACCTACCTTTGGCAAAAGGTCCCCGTACCTATCGCTGTAACTGGCTTATCTTTGGGATGACTTATAGTAATCGGTTAATTTGAGTGGCGGTGCGGTGCCGCTCACGGGCAGAATGAAGAGCTCACTGTCATCTTTGGTAATGAGTGCGTAGCTATCGCCGTACCAACCGGCGGCCGCATAACCGCTCAAAGCGGCGCCGAGCTGTTGTGGTTTTTGAGCGCTGGCGTCGCCCGTGAATAAGGTTGCTTTGCCATCCCGTAGTTCACTCCACAGCGTAGCGGTGCCGGCCGGCGATGGGAAATAGGTCGGGTAAACTTTAGCGAGGATCGTTTGGTTGAGGTCACTGGCGCTAACGACGTTTTGGCCGTCAAATTTGTAATAAGTCG
This sequence comes from Candidatus Saccharibacteria bacterium UBA5145, assembly GCA_002413865.1. Classification (GTDB taxonomy): domain Bacteria; phylum Patescibacteriota; class Saccharimonadia; order Saccharimonadales; family UBA4665; genus UBA4729. The sequence goes on along the minus strand of DHXX01000012.1, from coordinate 102,624 downwards.
TCTTGTTGTCGGTCGAGCTGAAGAGCGAATAGTAGACGCCGTTGGGCTGGTATAAGGCCGCTTGCAAATACCCCGTACCGGTGGAGGCAAAGGCCTGATAATCTTTTTTGACCTGACCGCTAAGGGTAATGGCGCGAATCGTGTCAGTTTTTAAACCCAAGTCGGCCGTGCCTACGGCGTACCATTGGGTGTTGTATGCCACCTGGTTGTTGAGCAGATAGAAATTGTAAAAGCCCTGATAAGCGTAATTATTGGCATCACCAGCGACTTGGTTTTGATCGAGCTGGTTGAGCTGGCCACGCTCGGCATCATAACTCTTGAATAACTCGTGGCCGGCCTGCGACGTCGCGACATTATTCTTAGTTTCATCGTAGATTAGTCCGTGACCGTACCAACCAATCAAGTTGAAGTTAGCGTTGCCGGAATCAAACTCACTCGTTTTATCGTTGGCGGTGTCGATCAAATAGAGGGCTGGTTGGGCGCTATCGCGCTGGGCTTTCAGCACTAGATACTGCCAGTCGCGCGAAGCCAACAAGACCGTGTTACTGGCGTCCTCTTTGCCCGTTCCGGCCAGAACCGTTTGGCGGTCACTGCCGTCCAGATTAACTTTCACGACGTCGATGGTGCCGTGCTCGTTCGATAAGAAATAGATACTGCCGCTGGGTGTCAGGGCGAACGTGTTAGCCGCCACGACGGCGCTCGTTACCTCGACTTTGACGTCACTGGTATTGTAACCGCTGAGCGCCACGCTGCCGCTATCTTGCGCCGCGGTGGTGGGCAGCACGATGATCGTCTTGCCGTGAGTATCGGTTTTGGCACTGGTGTTGAGCGCCTTTATTTCGGCATTTGCCAGGGGTAGGCCGGTAAGTTTGTTGACGACCGTGACGGGGACTTGGCGTCCCGTTGCTACCAAATGCAGAGTGAGGCCGGCGCTTGAGCGCAGCCCGACCAGGACTGATTGATTAGCCGTCGTGTAGTACCGTTTGCTAATCGACACGGTACCCTTGCCGACTGGGACCCGGAGCGTGGCGTGGCCGTTGCCGTCGGTTTTGGCCGATTGGCCAACCAGGGCCACTTGGGCGTTGCTAACGGGCGTTTTAGTGGTGCTGTCCATGACCGTGATGGCGATAGATTTTTTGATAACCAACCCTAGAACCTTGTAACGCGTCAGTGGTACGGCCAAGACGGCCACCAGCAAGACGGCCACCAGAATTAGCCAAGTCCACTTACTTTTGAATGGATGGTGGCGAGTTTTGGCGCTGGTTGGGGTGGGAGTACTGTCGGCGCGGGCGTCATCTTCGGCGGCCAACAAGGCATCGCCGTCGCTGGCGACGATATCATCGACTGCCTCGTCGATAGCCGGATCGTCAAAGACAACCGGACTAACCGGCACCTGTGTGATAGCGGCTGCGGCTTCGGCTGGAGGAGTCGGCGGCACCTCAGGAGGATTCAGACCAATCTGCCCTAAAAGCGCCGGCGAGACTTCGGGCGCGGTCTTGGGGTCTTGGAATATATCTATCGTCCGTGGCGTCTCGCCGGGGAGTGGCGAGATCAAAGGAGTCGGCGTGGCGGGGGCTGGTGGCGGGCTCGGGTGGCGCGGATCCATCATGGCATCAACGCGAATTTCGAGGGCGTCGTCCTGAGGCGAGGCCGAGCTAGCTTCTTTTTTATCAGGCATATGCTTACTTTACCACGAAGCCGATGAAGTCAGAGGGGTGCGGTCGGTGCGAACGGGCGCTTCGAGACCGTCATAATCCCCTCTTGCCTACGGAGAGTTATAAAATGAAAGTCCCTAAAGATGAAAGTAGGAATCAGGAAATAGGAATTAGTTTGAGCTGCGGGAGCTCACCCCGACTTACTGTTTTCTGTTTTCTAGTTACTAATTACTTAAAATCTGGCTGTAGCCCTACGCCAACTTTCAACTTTCAACTTTGTAACTTTGATGAACTTTCTACCTAGGCGCGGGTTCTCAGGCGAAGCGTTGCAGGAGGTGCAGTGCTAGAGCGTGGAGTCGTTTTTTGGGGTAAAGGTAAAAGCTCATAAATTTCTTCAACTTTTTTATTTAATGAAATGCTTAATTTATTTGTACCACGCTTGTGTTCAACCTGTCAATTTTCCGGTGTCCAAATTTCGCCTATTGATCAGCCAGAAATGGTTCGATAATAATCTCGATCAAACCTTGCAGCGTATTCTGAGTGACGGCGAAAGTAGTTAAAGTCTAGCCCTGGGCCAACCGTTGATACTCTACAATGGATAGGCATGGAGAACGAACTATTAAAAGCGGCCGACCATTTGCGCCGGCGCGACCCGCGGTTGGCACCAGTCATAGATAGGTGCGGTCTGGCGGCGTTTGCGCCCCACCGCGATTACTATCGCTCGTTGACTGATTCGATTATTGGCCAACAGCTGAGCGTCAAAGCGGCGGAGTCGATTAAGGGCCGCTTCCGCGAGCTGTTTGGAGGCGAGTTTCCGGCCCCCGCGGCCATTCTCGGCAAGTCGATTGAAAAATTACGGAGCGTTGGTTTGAGTGGCGCCAAGGCCAATTACATCCGCGACTTAGCCGGGCACATCGTCGATGGCCGGGTCACGTTCGCCCGTCTCGAGCAACAGTCAAACGAAGAAATTATCGCCGAACTCACCGACGTCAAAGGCATCGGCGAGTGGACTGTCCACATGTTTCTGATGTTCTGCGTCGGCCGGCTCGACGTCCTGCCGGTCGGGGACCTGGGGATTCGCAATGGCATCCGTGATTTGTACGGCTACGAGCAAACACCGACGCCCTCGCAAGTCAAAGAGCTAGCTGCTCGCAACCACTGGCACCCCTATGAATCGGTCGCCAGTTGGTACATTTGGGAATCGTACGACACCACGCCCCTTAAATAGTTAGAAAGTTCATACAGCGTAAAGCTGCTAGGAATTGGTAGATGGTAGTTAGTAGTAGGTAGTTGGGGAGCGCTGCGCGCTTGAGCTCAGGAGCTAACCCCATCTACCATCTACCAACCCCTATCTACTAAAGCTGTGGCCAAGCGAACAGTGCCGGGTGAAGGCAATATTTAAGAGTCGGTTTCGACAGTTTCGATGTGCAGCTCTTTGAGTTGAGCGGCTTCGACGCCACTCGGTGAATTCATCATGACATCTACGCCCGAACCGTTCTTGGGGAAGGCCACTACCTCGCGGATGTTCTGTTCGCCGGTCAGTTCCATCAGGATACGATCGATACCGAAGGCGCAACCGGCGTGCGGTGGCGCGCCGTATTTAAAGGCGCCGATCATAGCGCCGAAACGTTTGTCAACATAGGCCTGATCGAAGCCGAGCACCGCGAAGACTTCGTACATGATTTCCGGGTTATGGTTACGGACACCGCCCGAACAGATTTCGTAGCCGTTCATGACCATGTCGTACTGATCGGCGACGATGGCGAGTTTGTCGGCGCCGTGCAAGGCCTCTAGCCCCCCTTTAGGCATCGAGAAGGGGTTGTGACCGAAGTCGAGTTTCTTAGTGGTGTCGTCGAGTTCGTAAAACGGAAAATCAATTATCCAGCACAGGGCGATGACATCGGGGTCTTTGAGCTTAAAATGGTTGGCAAATTCGACGCGCAACCGGCCCAGCACTTTGTTAACCACCGGCCGCTGATCGGCGCCGAAGAAGACGATGTCACCATCGACGGCACCGGTCTTGGCAGCAATGGCCGCCAGTTCGCTGGGCTCCAAAAATTTGGCGATCGGCGATTTGATTTCACCGGCTTCGAACGTCAGGTACGCTAACCCGCCGGCGCCTTCGGCTTTGGCGACTAAAGTGAAACTATCGATTTGCGACCGGCTGAGACCGCTGGCCGCCTTAACACAGATGGCTTTGACGCAGCCGCCGGCCTGCAGGGCGCTGGCAAAGACACCGAACTTGGAGTCGACCAGCACGTCTGATAGCTCGCATAGTTCCATGCCGTAGCGCAAATCCGGCTTGTCGGAGCCAAAGCGTTCCATGGCGTCTTGGTAGGTGATGCGCGGGATGTCTTGGCTGAGTAGTTGCTTGCCGGCGAAGTCGGTCGTCAGGCTCTTGATTAGCGGCTCGGTCAGTCGGCGTACCTCTTCGCCGTCTTCGACGAACGACATTTCCAGGTCGAGCTGATAAAATTCGCCATATAAGCGGTCGGCCCGCGGATCTTCGTCCCGAAAACAGGCGGCGATCTGATAATAGCGGGCGACGCCCCCGACCATCAATAGCTGTTTAAATTGTTGAGGGGCTTGGGGTAGCGCGTAAAAAGTACCGGGATGAATCCGGGATGGTACTAGGAAGTCACGCGCGCCCTCGGGGCTCGAGTTGGCGATAATCGGTGTCGTTACTTCGGTAAATTCGTTGGCCTCCATAAAGTCACGAATCCGCTTGTACGATTCGGCCCGTTTTTTGAGCATCGTCTGCATTTTCGGGCGACGCAGGTCGAGATAACGGTATTTCAACCGCAAATCTTCGCTGGCCATGGCCTCACCGTGGAGCTGGATCGGTAGCGGCTCGGACCGGTTCAGAATTGTCAGCTCGTCGACCTTAATCTCGACCCCACCGGTCGTGATGTTAGGATTCTTGAGATGTTCGGCGCGCTCGCGGACCAGACCGCTGGCGCTAATGACGAATTCATCGCGTAACTGCTCGGCGGTGGCGAACGCTTCGGCCGTTTCCGGCTGAATGACCAGTTGGGTAATACCCTGGTGGTCACGAATGTCGATAAAAATCAGCCCGCCGTGATCACGGCGTGATTGCACCCAACCCTTGACCGTAATACTGTCGCCGACCCGGGCGCTGACGTCGGAACTTAGAATTCTCATCACAATAACTCCTTATTAGTAGTAGAAAGTTCTTAAAGTTTTAAAGTTGAAAGTTAGCTCGGAGCTGCGGCTAACTTTAGGAACTTTATGAACTTTTTACTTTATAACTCTTGCTCATCTCTGTTATTCTACCACTTCAGGGGTGGTTTCGTCAGTTTTTTCGGTCACGGCGTTTGGTTTTTTCGATTTGGTGTGGCGGGCGGCCACGGCAGCGACGTCGGCATACTGTTCGAAGCTATCGCCCGGTATGTGCCCCAGCAACTGCCGTAAAACGGCTTCAATCGTGACCACGCCAACATACTCTTCAAAGTTATTGACGACGACGAAGAGCGGGCAGTTGGTCACAAAGAAAGCGTGCAGCGCTTCGCTCAGGTTGTCGCTCTCGTGGAGATAATAGACGGTCTTGTCCATGTGTTCACTGACCTGCCCGGAGCTCATTAAACCCAGTTTTTGACCCTGCAAAACACCGATAATGGTGCCCTTCGGCTTGTCTTTAACGAGGACGAACAATTGATCTAGCTTATGCAGCTCGTCGATCAAGACCGGCCCGACGATTTCGTTGGCCAGGACGGTTTTAATCTCTTTACGAGAGGTCAGAATACTGCTCACCTGATGGTCGTTGAAGCTCAAGGCGCGTTTGACAATCTCTAGCTCCTCACCGCTCAAGCGGTTGTCGGCTTGGCGGCCTTGTTGCTCCAGCAAATCCATAACGTCGGCGCGCTCAAATAAGCCGGTATGCGCTTGGGCCGAGTAGCGTTTTTCGATCTTAGGAGCGCCTCGACTGATCAGCGGATGGAGATAATTTAGGAGCCAGACGATTGGCGGCGTCACGAGCAGAGCTAAGCGCGCCCCGTAAGTCGTCACTCGACTGGCCGGTAGCCAATAAAAAGCCACCCACAACAACAGCACTACCGCGCCAATGCTCAACCAGACGGGCGCCGCCCGCGCCAGCAAGACGATGCCGCCGGCACTCGTCAGGCCGATAAACAACCACAACAGGGCGCGTAAACTACTGCCATAGGCGACGGCTTGGTACAAACCACTAGCCAGGGCATCGTGGCGTTCGGCTTGTCGTTTCAATTCACGAGTTGGTACGTAATAGTACGTTTTTCGGACCACAACACCGGCTAAGGCAAGTGCGAGCAAGATAAGGGCAAGGATGAAGCTCGTCATTCACCATAGTTTATAATTATTGCGCTTATTTATAAAGTTGGAATTAGGAAATAGGAATTGGGAAATAGTTTGAACTCCAGCCGCCCACCCCTACTTCCCACTTTATAATTCCTGTTTCCTGATTACCGGTTCATAGTATACTAGAGAGTAATTAGTGAAATTAAGGGAGAAATATTTCTATGTCTAAGCAATTTTGGGCAGTCATCATCGTGGTGATCTTGTCTCTGGTCGGCATCTTTGCCCTGACTGGTAAAAATTCAACAAACTCGAGCGGCAGCAGCGCCAATGCCCAGCCCACCTCTCACATTGAGGGTCAAGGCACCAAGGGCGTCACGTTGGTTGAATACGGTGACTATGAATGCCCCTACTGTGGCCAATACTACCCAACTGTCAAAGCCGTCGAAGCCAAGTACGGCGATGCCATCCGTTTGCAATTCCGCAATTTCCCGCTCGTCAACTCGCACCAGAACGCCTTTGCCGCCGCCCGGGCTGCCGAGGCCGCTGGCCTGCAGAACAAATTCTGGGAAATGCACGACGCGCTCTACGCCAATCAAAGTCAATGGTCGACTTCGCGAACTCCCAGCCAGATCTTTGACGTCTACGCGACGCAGTTGAAATTGGATCTGACTAAGTTTAGGCAAGATTACGCCAGCATAAAAGTGAACGACATGATCAATGCCGACACCGCGGCCGGCACAAAGCTGAATGTCCAGGGGACACCCTCCTACTTCCTCGACGGCAAGCAAGTCCAAGTCGCCAACACCATTGAAGCTTTCTCGAAAGTTATCGACGCCGAAATTGCCCTCAAGAACCCAACTAGCAACTAGCAAATCTGTTCTATCACTCCAATAATGCTGTATTCATTTCAGTATTAATTCGAGCATTAAACACGTATATTTCTGGTGTCATCACTACTTACGTATAGCCTACTGCAATTTTCTTCCTCCTTCCCTTACTTTGGACCGCCAAAGTAAGCAAAACTCTTGGGGCAGGACACTCCGCGCGGGGACAAAAAGTAGCTCGTGGCTGCGCCGGCAGAACGCCTACGGCGG
>DHXX01000012.1:1588-95491 GCA_002413865.1 Candidatus Saccharibacteria bacterium UBA5145 | reverse complement strand
CCGCCAAAGTAAGCAAAACTCTTGGGGCAGGACACTCCGCGCGGGGACAAAAAGTAGCTCGTGGCTGCGCCGGCAGAACGCCTACGGCGGTTCCATATAATTTTCCATTAGATGATATGGAACTAGGCAGCCGGCTAGATACAGCCACGAGCTACTTTTCATCTCCGGCTGCGTTTAGTGGTCGGGTTTAGCTTCTGGGTTTGTTGATAATTGGAGTTGGGCAGAAGCTGAGCTCGAGCTCACACGGACTAAAGGGGGGCCGATCATCCCCGCGGGAATCGTCCGGTCCGGAGAGTTTTGTTTCTTTGGCGGGCCAAAGAAAGTATTAAAAAAGAAAATTATACCAAAGTATGGGTAGAGGTGATGTCACCAGATAAGGACTTTTCGGAGTGCCTAACGGCACCAATTATTGACTGGGTCCCAGCTTTCGCTGGGATGACATAGGCAAACTCTGCTAAAAATATAGCAAATAGTAGCTGCTTAACTGCCCTGGCTACGCTAGTAGTAGAGGAATTCTTTCCAGGTCGGACGGAAGACAGCAACCGCTATCCGCTCTGGTCGGCTGTCGACGATTTGAACTTTTACTGGCATTTTGTTACTCCCATAGCGAACGTTCGACTTATCGAGCGTCCATTACTTTTTTGTTTTATTGTTTTTGTCTCACCCAGCTTTAGTGCCTATGAAGTGAATTAATTATATCTAAGCTGCTTATGGTTGTCAAAAGATTAGTGCTTCGCGAAGGAGACGTACAGCCAGTGGCGATCGCAGTAGCGGGCGACGCTGAGGAGCAGTCCGCGGACCGGCCGCCGGCCGCGTAAGGCGGCGCGCACCGCGCCGGATGAAACGTCGGGGGCGTAACTATCAAAAATAGCCAGCGCTTGTGGTTGATTATCCCAAGTCGCAATCTGCCGGCGGACAAGCGCCACGTCGGTGCTGGCCCTTACGCCAACCACCAGTTCACTGCTCTTGAGCAGCCGTTCGGCGTTGGGCCAAGCCGGCAGATGACTGACGGCGTCGGAACCGAACAAGAAGACGAGCTGGTCACCCCGAAACTGCTTTTGCAGACGCGGCAAGGTGCGCGCCACACTAAAACTAATATCGACATACTCGAGCACGCCAAATTTACGATGCGGGGCACTGGCTCGCTTGAGCATCGCCACCCGATGGCCGAAGTGCTCAACGCCTTGTTTGCTGCGGGGTCGCCGTTCCGGCAAGAAGTAAACCCGATCGAGCTGAGCCGTCTCAATCGCCTGCAGCGCAAAAGCCACGTGGCCGGCGTGCACCGGGTCAAACGCCCCCGCGTAAATACCAATCCGCTGACTCTTGGTTTTTGGCTTTGTCATATCGTCCTATTATACAAAACTCGCCCCCAATCATTAACCATTTCCCATTTTTCCTTGATTCTACTAGCTGTCATCCTGAGCCGCAGGCGAAGGATCTCACCTAACGAATCTTGGCTCAGATTCTTCGCTTACGCTATAGCTTCTCTCCAGGAAAACTATAAATCTATAAGAAGGTTTTCTTGGGTTCGGCATATATCCTCGCTGAACGCGAAGCTATCAGAATGACAGTGAAGTGTTCAGGGTGATAATGGAGTGCAGCCCGAGCTAACTTTATAACTTTCTACTTTATGAACTTTATACTACTAGGCAGCGACAGCTATCTTACCCAAGTACGACTCAGGCTGCGGTCGAACGGGCGCTGGTTGCTCGGGTTGAAGAGCAACTTGTTCGATTTGGGCGCGGCGTTGTTCCTCGAGCGCAATCGCTTGGGTTATTTTTGATTCGGCGGCCGGACGGGCGGGAGGTGGTGGGACTGGGGCGGCTTTTATGCCGCCGTTACCCTTGGAAACAACCTTGCCGCCGACCACCCGGGCATGACAGTTATTGCAGTGCTGGTTGGGTGAGCACGGGTCGCCGGACTGATTTTTGTCACCACAGAACGGACAGGTCATGCGCTCCTTCTTGCCGGTGGAAACTTTCGAGCCGTCCCCTTCGCTACCAGCTTCGTCGCCGACACCTTCCGCCGAAAGCTTGACAGCGGTTGGGCACGACGACGACTTAGCCGTGGTTTGGGCTTTGCCGGTGGCCGATTGGGCTTGTGCGGTTTGGCCGAGCTCTTGATACGCCCGGGCTTGTTCGATATGGGCGGCGGCGATAGTCCCAAAAACCAAGGGATTTATCGAATTGTCGCTGACGGCCTGCTCGACCATGTGCTTTTCGGATAATTTGTGGAGCCGTTGGATGGCCTCGACTGGCGTCGTGATCAATGGTGTTTCGGCGATAAGTTCGGCGACGATGGCGGTCACTTTTGGCGCGAAGCTAGCCTCCCGTTGGCGACAGACCACCCGGTAGGCCGGGTAATCCTGGCGCGGCTTGGCCTCGCCAAACCAGGTGCCACCGGCGGCTTCGTCGTACAGCCTTACCAGATCAACTACGCCGTTAGGCAGCAGGCTTTTGTGGATTAACAACGGCGTATCGAGTAACTCGGTGGCCCCCATCTCATCAGTCTCGATACCCAAATGGGCGATGACGCCCGCGACCGCCGACTGGTCGTGCCGGTTTTGGCCTGGTGCCGAGACCCCAGCGACGAAAGCCGACTCCATGGTCAACCCCGACTCACTGGCCGTCGTCAGCTGGATGGCGCACGACATCGTATCGGTAAAGAAGCCAGCGGCGGCCATTTCCGGCCGCGTCATATCATCGGCCGCCCGCGAGAAAACCGCCAAGGCGTAGTCTTGGAGTAGCCCCTGGCGCTGCAAGTTCTCGATCCGGAAGCTATTGCGGACCTCGGCTTCCGAGCGCCGGCGCATGGCGGGCTGGTCGGCGGCATAGGTCAGCGTGTTGGCCTGAATCGAGTCCATCGTTTGGCCGTGCTGCCAGACTTTGCCCTGAAAGTCGACCTCGAGCTCAATCGCCATAATGAAACCGGCCTTGATGGTACGTTCGACGACGTCGGTGCGCACATTGGTCGTGATTAGTTGCTGAGCCGTTTCGTCACCCGCGCTAGCCCGCTGCAGGGCTTCGTGGAGCGACCCGACGCGACTGACTTCTGGCGCCGTGACGACGTTCGGCTCGAGGGCGACGCGGCCGATAAAACGGGCGGCTTGGTGGCGCGTAAAGACGTCGGCGGCTAATTCCGGAACGAGCTGAGCCAGGACTGGCTGACACGCTTCCACCGGTTCAACCAAGGCTAGTGGTGGCTGATAGGTTTCAAATTGACTGATCTGTCTGACTGCTACGGCCATAGTGGTATCCCCTCGACTCTCGAGGGTAGGCAGTCTAGACAAATATATTGTCGGCTGCTCTTGCTCGAGAGACTTTGTAGCTGTATCGGACTTGGCTACTTACGTATTGAGCGTCAGTAGTTCACCGTTGCGGCACAGTTCCTGAATTACACAGGATTCCAGCTTTTTGGTTGTTAAATAAGAAAGTTCTAGTAGTCTACCACCCCGTGCTTACGCTAGATATAGTATTATTCACTTCACGCGGAAGCTGAGCAAAGCGTTATAAAATGGCGTGTAATCCGAGCTCAAACTGTGGTCGGTGAAGGTAAAGAAGAATTTATGACTAAGGTTGGTCGGCCCTTTGATCGTCACGCTGTTTATCCCCGCCGCTGAACTGGTACCGACGACGTTGCGGGCGGTATTGCTCAGGTCACACAGAAAGTCGATGCCCTGCCACTTACCGTGGACACCGTAGACGCCAGGCGTCGCCGACGTGTCTTTGGTAAAATTAGCGCAGTTGTCGGATATTTCGCCGTCGGCCGTCACTTGATTGCCATCGGCCGTTACCGCCAGCACGTGGTTAACCACGAAGTTCACTGGTATGGTATCTTGATAGATTTCAAGTGTCGTGGCGTTAGAGGATTTGCTGGTGCCCTGCCAGCGATAGACGTTATAGGGCGCGGTCGAGCGCTCGCCGAGCTTCCAATCACTGGGCAGCTCGACGCTGAAAGCGGCTTCATCGTAGAGCTTGATTGGCACGGCGCTGGCTTTGACTTTGGTGACAATGGCCTGGGATTGGTTGAGCGTCGTCTTGGGGTGGAGCAAGCGCTGGACGAATAAGCCGCCGATCAGCCCGAGCGCCAGCACCGTCAGACTTATTAGCGACCACATAATACGTTTGCGCCTATGCCTAGTGCCCACCCGATACATGTCTAGCTGGCCTGTCGTTGCTTGAGGGCGGTCAGGCGGGGCAAGAAGCTTTGGGCGGCGCCGTCGAGGCCGAGAACTTTGAGGGCCCCGATCAAAACGTACAGCGAATCGAGGCTGCCTTCGACCAGTTCGCCGGCCTGCTCGACTTGGGCAAAAGCGTGTTCTACCTTGCCGACCAGCCATTTCTCTTCAGTCGGGGCGATCAAATTGGTGGTGACTTTAGCAGTCTCAGTAACTTGGACGACTTCAAGCGAGCGGGCCGATTGATCGCGTTTGCGTAAGTGACCGCGCCGGATCAGATTATTGATGTGCAGCGCGACGGTGGCGACCGAGTTGTAGTTGAGGCCGCTCATGACTTCGCGGTAACTCGGGCTGTAGCCGTGTTCGGCGATGAAGGCCTCGATAAAACTGAGCAGTTCCTTTTGTTTCTTGGTGGGGCGGATTGTTTGGTTTTCGTTCATAAAACCATTATGCCACAAACCCTCGCCATCAACCTGAACTCCCCCAACGTCATCCTGAACGTAGTGAAGGATCTACCCTAATCAATTCCAGCTCAGATTCTTCGCTGACACTCAGAATGACGAGGGAGTAGCCCGAACTTTATAACTTTTACTGTTAGGGTTGTTGGGTTTTGTGGGCCAAGCTATCTTTGATGAAGGCCTTCATGGTGCGCGTGAAAACGGCGGTCGAGAACTGGGTGGCGTGTTCGGCAATATGTTCGTTGTTGAAGGATTTGGTCGTGGCCAACTCGAGCGCCGCGCTCAGGCTCTCGACGGTTTGTTTTTTGAAGAAGAGGCCGGTTTTGCCAGGAGTGACGTAGTCCAAAACGCCGCCTTTTTCGTAGGCGATGACCGGGGTGCCGGCGGCCAGGGCTTCGACGGCGACGATCCCAAAATCATCCAGGCCTGGGAAAATAAAGCCCACAGCGGTCTGGAAGTGTTTGACGATGTCGCTGTCGTTGACGTGGGTCAAGAAAGTAACGTTGCGCCCAGCCAGCTTTTCGAGCCGTTTGTGGTCAGGGCCCCGGCCGATGACGACTAACGGTACTTTTAGGTCGGTACAGGCTTGGACGGCCAGATCAATGCGTTTGTAGGTCGTTTGGCGGCCAGCGGCCACGAAGCCGTGGCGCTGCGGCACGGCACCGTGAATCTTAAAGCGATCGATGTCGACGGGCGGGTGGATGACGGTCGAGTCGCGCCGGTAATAGCGCTTGATCATCGCTTGGGTGTGGGTCGAGTTGGCGATCATGATGTCGGGGCGCTTGGCGGCTTGGTAGTCCCAGCGCTTGAGCGATTCGGATAACAGTTTGAGGCCGATCCGGGCCAGCCAGTTCAGGCCAAACGGGAAGCCCGGCTTCTTTAAGTACTCGTCGCGCCGGATCCAGTAGTAGTGGGTCGGCGAGTGGCAGTACGAGATGTGCAAGGTGTTTTTGCCGGTTTTGACCCCCTTGGCTTCGGCGCCGCTGCTCGACAATACCAAATCGTAGTCGCTCAAATCGAGTCGGCTAAACGTCCAGGCCCGCAGCAACGGGAAAAACTTCTTGAGGCGCTTGGGCAAGTGCTGCAGCGAGCTGGTACGAACGTCGGCGTCCAAGAACCAATCGATCTTGCTCGGGTCGTACTGCGAAGTATAGATCGGCGCCTCGGGGTAGAGCTTGTGCAGCTCCAAGACGACGCGCTCGGCACCGCCGATACCCGTCAACCAATCGCAAACAATCGCCACTTTCATCAAATGGCTCCCCTGTGGAATAAGACGATCCAAACGGTTTTCATTAATATCACCACGTCGCCCCAAAAACTCCAGTTTTGGACGTAGTAGAGGTCGAGTTTGCGGCGTTCGGCAAAATTGATGTCGCGGCGACCGGATATCTGGGCTAGGCCGGTTAGTCCCGATTTGACGCTCAAGATTAGGTTCTTTTGGGCGAATTTCTCGAGTTCCGAGGCAACTAGGGCCCGCGGGCCGACCAGGCTGATGTCGCCGCGCACGACGTTGATCAGCTGAGGCAATTCATCAAGGCTAGTGCGACGCAACCAGCGACCAATCGGCGTGACGCGCGGGTCGTTGGCTAGCTGGTCGCCGTTATCGCGGTACTGACGAGCTAGTTCGGGGCGTCCCATCTTGGCAAAGGCGACTTCGGGCGACAGGCCGTTGTAGGCCAGCCGGTGGGTGCGGAATTTATAGATTTCTACCGAACTGTCGAAGCGGCTGACGCGCGCCTGGCGAAAGAAGACTTTGCCAGGGTCGGACAGCTTGACAGCGATGGCAATCAGTAACATGAAGGGTGAGGCCACGACCAAAGCCAGGCTACCGGCCACGATGTCGAACAGGCGCTTGACGACGCGACCCCAGCCGACGATGGCGGTTTGGTGGACGGCGATAATTGGGATCGAGTGGAACAGGTCGACGGCGATGTTACCGACGAATAGCTCGCTGTTGCCGGGCACGAAGCGATAAGCGATATGGTGCTCTTGGGCATAGGTCAGGATCTCATCGTTTTTGGGTCCGGCCGCGTACAACTCGGTTTGGATGATGGTCTGGAGCTGCTCGCCGGCGAGATCTTGGATGGCCTCGGCAAAGCTGGTGAAAAACTTTTGCGGCGCGCCGGACTTCAGGGGGTGTTTGCTACCGCCGACGACGCCGAGCACTTTGTAACCGGTGATTTTCGTGTTGGCCAATGAATCGATCAAGAAATTAGTGGTGCGGGTGTCGCCGACCAGCAGGACACCGTTAATGCCGATGCCGTAGCTGAACATTTCGCGCCGGATACCGCGAGCGATGGTCCGGAACAGGAAAACTAGGAAGAGGGCCAGACCAAACCCATAAACGGTGACTAAGCGCCCCGGGAAGATGGCGATATCGGCGATGTAAGCGTAGCTGATAGCGAATAGAATACCGATGAAGGCACCGACGATTAAGCGCCCCAGCTCGCTAAAGCGTTTTTCGTAGATGCGGGCGTTGTACAACCCGAGCAGGGCGAATATCAAAATCCAGAACGGTAGCAACGTCAGAAAGATAGAAAAGTAGGTGCGGGCCGGGATTTGGGCGCTGAGAACCCGGTGACTGAGGGTAACGCGCAGTATATAAGCCGTCATAAAAGCGGTGACGAGCGCTAAAAAGTCACCAATGACGAGACAAACATTATAAATAACTGAGGCATTATTACGCATGGTCGGTATAATAGATTGTAACACTATGACCTCACATCATGTCTCGTCTCCGTTACAAACAATTCTGATGGCACCATGCATCACTTTTTCCTCGTTACCATACCTACCGGTATGCCGCCTCACAAAAACCGATACCTGGCACTCACCAGAATGGCTTTCACTACCCAGTCGAGACAGGAAGTGGGGTCTATGAAGGCAGCCGCTCTTAAATACCCCGTTATCTTGACGGTCGCGACCCTTATTTCGTTGATATTGGTGCTGATTCCTTTCCACGCGTTCTTGACCGTCTGGTTGGCCAGCAACTTCGGCCACTACACCGCCCTGCGGCTCTGGAAAGAGGCCTTATTGATCGTTTGCGGCCTCGGCGCGCTCTACTTACTGCTGACCGATATAAAGATTCGCAGCCACACCCTGTCACGGCGCTTAGTCTGGTTGATCGTCGCCTACTGCCTGTTGCAACTGGTCTACGGTCTGTTCGCCCTGCACCGCCACGATGTCACCCCCAAAGCCCTCGGTTACGGTCTGATTAGCAATACCCGTTTTCTGATCTTTTTCCTGTTTTGTTGGGCGGTGGCTCTACGGACGGCCCGACTGCACAAAAACTGGCAAAAGCTCTTGCTCTGGCCGGCGCTGGTCGTTATCGTCGTCGGTTTGCTACAAGCGCTGGTCTTGCCCAACGACTTCTTGCGCCACTTCGGCTACGGCCCGCAGACGATTCTGCCGTTTGAAACGATTAATCACAATGCCTTCTACGTTCGGGCTCAATCAACCCTGCGCGGCTCAAATCCGCTCGGGGCTTATCTGGTAGTACCCTTAACGGTGCTGAGCGTGCTAATCGTCCGCGGCCAACGCAACTGGCAGCGCCTCGCCCTGCTGTTAGCCGGCCTAGTCACTCTGTTCTTCACATTCTCGCGCAGTGCCTGGCTCGGTGCGGTCATCGCCATTGGCTTGGCGGTTGTTTTGGGGGCCCGGGCGCCGCAAACGCGCCGCCGGTTTGCCTACCTGGCTCTCGCCGGCGTGGTAGTACTGGCCGGCCTCGGCCTAGCCCTCCGCCACAACAACCGCGTCGAGAATGTCGTCCTCCATACCGAAAGCGGCACCACGGCCCAGCTGAGCTCCAATCAGGGCCACGTCAGCGCCCTCCAGAGCGGCCTAGGCGATATTGTCCACAACCCGATCGGCAGCGGCACCGGGACGGCGGGACCGGCCAGCGTCTACAATAATCACCAGACGCGGATTGCCGAAAACTATTTCCTGCAAATCGGCCAAGAGACTGGCGTGATCGGGCTATTGCTGTTCATCTTGATCACCGGCGGCGTCGGCTATTTATTGTGGCTGCACCGGGCTGACCCTTTGGCGCTTAGCCTGTTCGCCAGCTTGATCGGGCTAACCGTGATCAACTTGTTATCGCACGCTTGGGCCGACGACACCCTGGCCTATGTCTGGTGGGGCTTTGCCGGCGTAGCGATGGCCCCGCGCGCCATTCTGGCCGATCGTATCAAGCCAGACGAACAGTAATGATCAAGCGAGCGCGCCGCTTGTCGATTGGGTCGATTGGGTCGATTGGGCAATTTTTCAAGTATATGGCCGGTGGCAATCTGTACTTTTGGAGCGGCTACGCCGTCTTCGCGCTGGGATTTTCGGTGCTGCACTGGTCGTGGTGGGGGGCGAAAATAGCGGCCGATATCGTCGGTTGGACGCTCAACTATATCGTCCAGCGCTACTGGGCTTTTGCCGGCCCCAGCCGACAGCTAAGTGAGATTAAACACATCGGACGCTACTTATTCATCGAAACGATCGGTTTCGGGCTCGATTACGCCGTCATTGGGGGGCTAAATCACATCGGCGTGACGCCTTACGTCGGTTTCTTCGTCTCGGCCGGCTTCTTCACGGTCTGGAGTTACCTCTGGTACAAACACTGGGTCTTCCCCGCACCAGCCAGTAAAAAATTAGCTATCGATTAGTGATCGGAAAATAGGAAATAGGAATTAGGAATTAGGAATTAGATTGAGCCGCGGCGATTCCCTATTTCCTATTTCCCATTTCCCATTTCCTAGTTCCTAGTTCCTAGTTCCTAGTTTCTGTTTCCGGCGCCGGCTTGACCGTCGCCCGCCCAATGCTGTCGTAGTAGAAGCCGGCTTGGCGCATTTCGTCCAGCTCGTACAAGTTTCGGCCGTCGAAAATGACCGGCTGCTTAAGGGCGGTTTTGATTCGACCGAAATCGGGCGCTCGAAAGGCGTCCCACTCGGTGGCGATCAGTAAAGCGTCGGCGCCGGCTAGGGCGTCATAGGCGTGGGTCGCGAATTCGAGGGCCGATTGTCCGGGGTAGCGCCGGGCAACATTGGCGTTGGCGGCCGGATCGTAGGCCGAAATGGTCGCCCCGGCCGCCAGCAGGTCGTCGATCAGCTGGAGCGCGGGCGCTTCGCGGATGTCATCGGTGTCGGGCTTAAAAGCCAGACCCCACAGGGCGAAGCGCTTGCCCTTCAAGTCACCGCCATAAAAATGGCTGACCTTGGCGAACAAGACGTGTTTCTGCCGGTCGTTGACCCGAATGAGCGTCTCTAGCAACTGAAAATCATAGCCATGGTCCTCGGCCGTTTTGTGGAGGGCGCGGACATCTTTCGGAAAGCAGCTACCGCCGTAGCCAATACCCGGGAATAGGAAGCGTCGGCCGATCCGCTCGTCGGCGCCGACGGCCAAGCGAACGCTATCGACATCGGCGCCGGTCAGCTCGCAGAGATTGGCGATTTCATTCATAAACGTCACTTTGGCGGCCAAAAAGGCATTGGCGGCGTACTTGGTCGTCTCGGCGGAGCGCTCGTCCATAAAGTAGATCGGGTTGCCTTCGCGCGCAAAAGGCTGGTAGAGCTCTTCGAGAGTCTGCCGGGCCCGCGTCGAGCTGGTGCCGATAACGATCCGGTCGGGGGCCATAAAGTCATCGACGGCAAAGCCTTCACGCAAAAACTCGGGGTTGGAGGCGACGTCAAAGTCACTGGTGGCCGTTTTGCCAATGGCGGCGCGCACTTTCTCGGCCGTCCCGACCGGTACGGTGCTTTTGTTGACGACCACGACGTAATCTTGCAGCAAGGCCCCGAGCTGGTCGGCCACCGCTAACACGTACGACAGGTCGGCCGAACCGTCGTCGGTCGACGGCGTCGGCAAGGCCAAAAAGATCACCTCGGCCGCGGCCACACCCGCGCTCAAATCGGTCGTAAACTGGAGTCGACCGCCAGCGATATTGCGTTCGAAAATCTCCTCCAGACCAGGCTCATAAATCGGTACTTCGCCCCGCTTCAGGCGCTCAACTTTTGCCTGGTCAATATCGACACAAGTCACAGAATTGCCCATTTCGGCAAAGCAACTACCCGTTACTAACCCGACATACCCCGTTCCAACGATTGCTATCTTCATTAGTTACTATTCTAGTCAAGAACTTAGGGCAGCACAAATTAACACCTTAATATTCCGTTAGTTGTCACTAGATAGTTATAAAGTTCATAAAGTTGAAAGTTATAAAGTTGGCTGCCCCCGACTTACAACTCCCACTGGATTAGACTAGGGTCTTGCAGTAACGCTCCAAAAAGTCCGCTTGGCCCCTGCTGGGCATCATGCTCATGCTATACTACCGAAGAGTTTATGAGCATAAAAATAGCCGCTTTCGTGCGAAGCCGCCTCTTTTTTGGGATAACATTGGGGGTATTTTTCGTCGAGTCGCTATGGCTGGCGTTGTCGGCCGGCTTCCCCGGTATTTTTGACGAGAACACCCACCTGGCGATTATCCGGGTCTACGCCCGGCAATGGAGTCCATTTTTCTCGTCGCAGCCCATCGGCGCCGACGGCCTCGGGGCCCTTGCCCGGGACCCGTCGTACCTGTTTCACTACCTGATGAGCTTTCCCGACCGAATACTGGTAGGCCTGACGCACAGCCAGTTTATCGAGATCGTCGGCCTGCGCATCGTCGGCATTCTGCTGTTTGCGGTGGCGCTGGTGCTGTTCCGCAAGCTATTGCTCGCCACCAAGGCGTCACCGGCCATCGTCCACGTCACACTATTATTCTTCGTGCTAACGCCGCTCGTACCCTTCCTAGCGGCCCAGATTAATTACGATAACCTACTTTTACCGTTAGCGGCCCTCGGCCTGCTTTTGACGCTACAAGTTCGCGAGCGCTTCGTTACGACCAAGCAAATCGACAGCCGCCGTCTGTTGATAGCCCTAGCGGTCGGCCTGTTGGCCAGCCTGGCCCAGTTTGAGTTCTTGCCAATATTGGTGGCCATGATTACCTACTTTAGTTTCTTGCTGTGGAAATTTTATCGACTCAATCGATCGCCCGCCCAATTTGGCAATGGCCTGCTGGACAGCTGGCGCTCCACCAAACGAATCTACACCATAGCCAGCGTCGGTCTGATTGTCTTGGCGAGCGGTTTATTTGTCCACGCTTACGGCGTCAATGTCATTAAGTACCACAACCCGATTCCCCCTTGTGGCAACGTCCTAAGCATCGAGCGTTGTAAGGCCAACGGCACCTGGTTGCGCAGTTATATTGCCGAAAATACCAACAACACCACCCCCGACCCCGCCCGCTACGTCGCCGGTTGGGGCTATCGCATGTTCAAATACGCTTTTTACAGCAATAGCGGCGGCTCACACGCCGACGCCATGTACGTCAACGTCGCGCCGCTGCCCGGCATTACGATTGCCGCCCTAGTAGTGTTCATCGTCGGCTCGCTGGCGGTCATCCGCTACCACCGCCAATTGCTGCGGCGCTATCCGGCCCTCGGGTTGCTGGTCGGTATCGCCGTCTTTTATGTGGCCGTGTTGTTCCTGCGTAACTACTTGGACTACCTGCAGACCGGCCAAAAGTTTGGCATCAACAGCCGCTACCTCTTCCCGGTTATCCTACCCGTCGCCCTGCTGCTCGGGCTCGGTTGGCAGCGCTTACTGGCCGCCAAGCCCATCCCCAAAATCGTCCTCTTGGCGGTGGTATTGCTGCTGTTTTTGCAAGGTGGCGGCGCCCTGACGTTTATCTATTACAACCAGCCGGGTTGGCGCTGGGCCGACAACACTTTTTCAACCAACCTCAACACCCTAGCCCAAAAGGCCGTCAGCCGCTTCATCATTCCCTGAGCACCTAAAAGTAACTAGGGATTAGGGATTAGGTCGACCATGGCACTTACTACTCTTTCCTATTTCCTAATTTCTAGCCCCCAAGCGGCTGGTATACTAAGATCCGGACAAGCAATCGTTTCAAACCGATAGGTTATTGCCCAACAACGGGCTTAAATGCAAGGAGACAAGCATGTGCGGAATAGTCGGCTATATTGGCAAGCGCGCCGGGGCACCGATCGTCCTCGACGGCCTGCAGGCGCTCGAGTACCGGGGCTACGATTCGGCCGGACTGGTGACCATTAACGCCACTGGGGCGACCCTGACCAAGCAAGTCGGCCGCGTCGCCGGACTGACCGCCGCCGTTGAGCCGCAAGCACAACCCGATCATTTGGCGATTGGCCACACCCGCTGGGCCACCCACGGCGTACCGAGCATGTTTAACGCCCATCCGCACACCAATACGGCCAAGACCATTTTCGTGGTCCATAACGGCATTATCGAGAATTACGTCCAACTGCGCGATCGGCTGCAGGCCCTCGGTTACCAATTCGTCTCTGAGACCGACACCGAAGTCATCCCCCACTTAATAGATTATTATAGCCAACGCCTGCCGTCTTTCACGGCCGCTCTCAAAGCTGCCCTGGCCGACTTGCGCGGCGCCTACGCCATCGCCGTCATTACGACCATCCGCCCCACTACCCTGTACGCCGCCCGCCTGTCGAGTCCGCTGGTGATTGGCGTCGGTGACGGCGAACATTATCTGGCCTCCGACCCGGCGGCCATCATGGAACACACCAAGCAGGTGCTCTACCTCGATGATTACGATCTGGCCACCATTACGGCCGATAAAATTAGCGTCCATAATTTGAAGCGCGATAAACCAATCGAACACACCGTCGAGTTGCTCGACTTCGACAACGAACAGGCCCAGCTCGGCGACTACGCCCATTTTATGCTCAAAGAAATCCATGAAGCCCCGGCCACCATCCGCTCGGCGACCCTCGGGCGCAGCCTGGCCGCTAAGAATATCGTTAAACTCGGGGGCCTGGAGAGTGTCGTCGCCCAGCTAAAGTACATCGACCGGATCGTCATCGTCGCTTGCGGAACGTCGTACTACGCCGGCCTGGTCGGCGAGTATCTGATCGAGGAACTAGCCGGCATCCCGGTTGAAGTCCACTTGGCCAGCGAATTTAAATACCGCCACGAGCCGTTCTCGCGCAGTACGGCCCTGCTGGCCATCTCGCAGTCCGGCGAAACGGCCGATACGATCGCCGCCCTTAAGAAGGTCGAGGATTACGGCGTGCTGCGCCTCGGCATCGTCAACGCCGTCGGCAGCACGATCGCCCGCATGACCGACGCCGGCGTCTACTGCCACGCCGGGCCCGAGCAAGCCGTCGCCAGTACCAAAGCTTTCATCGCCCAGGTCACCGTCCTGATTCAGATCGCCCTGCACCTCAGCAACGGCCGCACCAAACTGTTCAAGCCCCTCCTCAAAGAACTCGACGACCTGCCGGCCAAAGCCCAGATCGTCCTCGACCAGGCCGAGACGATTAAAAAGATTGCCGCCAAATATAAAGACTACCGCGATTTCTTGTTTATCGGCCGCCAGTATAACTTCCCTTGCGCCCTAGAAGGCGCCCTCAAGTTAAAAGAGGTGTCCTACATCCACGCCGAAGGCTACGCCGCCGGCGAGATGAAGCACGGCCCGCTGGCGATGATCGATAAAGACTTCCCGTCCTTCGCCCTGGCCACCAATTCGTTCCTGCTCGACAAAACCTACTCCAATATCGAAGAGATCCGCGCCCGCAAAGGCCCCGTCGTCGCCATCGCCACGGTTGGCAACAAACACATTGCTGATCTGGCCGACGACGTGATCTACCTTCCGGAAACGCTTGAACAAACCCAGCCGATCCTGACCGCCATCGCCATGCAGCTTTTCTCGTACTACATTGCCCTCGCCCGCGGCCACAACGTCGACCGCCCCCGCAACTTAGCCAAATCCGTGACGGTCGAATAGCCCGAGCCCCAAGACCCAGTCCTCCCAGCCCCCAGCATTGTCATCCCAGCGCCCAGCATTGTCATCCCAGCGCCCAGCATTGTCATCCCAGCGCCCCGTCGTCATCCCACTCCCCCCTGTCATCCTGAACGGAGTGAAGGATCTGAGCCCATAAAGCTACGGCTCAGATTCTTCGCACGCGCTCAGAATGACAACTGTGGGGGTAACCTTAACTTGAGGTTAAAATAGCATTGGTCGGCCACTGACCAGTGGTACAATGTATCTACGATGAGCCAAGACGAATATACCAAACTGTTCAACTATCTGCAGGCTGAGTTTAAGAATATGAACGCCCGATTCGATCAAATCACGACTAAGCTTGAGCTAAATCGCCTAGCTATCGAACTTAAAACCGCCTCGGTTCAAGCCGCTACCGACAAGCTGGTTCCTAAAACTCGATAACGTCCGCCCCCTTTGTCCTCCCCGTCATCCCAGCGAAAGCTGGGACCCAGTCAATAAAGAATCTTTATATCGATTGGATCCCAAATCAAGTTTGGGATGACAAGGTGCACTGTCATCCTGAGCCGACGGCGAAGGATCTGAGCTCATCTAGTCACGGCTCAGATTCTTCGCTTTGCTCAGAATGACAATTACGGGAAAGGTGGTTTGGGCTGACAACGTTGGGATGACAGTAGTAGTTTGAGACTCAGGTAGAATAGACGTATGAAACAAACCATCCTAGTTACCGGCGGTGCCGGCTATATCGGCTCGCACACCATCGTCGAACTACTTAGCAGCGGCCACGAGGTAGTAGTGGTCGATAATTTAGCCAACAGCAGCGTCGAGTCGTTAAAACGTGTCGAGTTGATTACCGGCCAAACCATCGAGTTCCACGAATTCGATGTGCGCGACAGCGCCCAGTTGCAGGCGGTCTTCAAAGCTCATAGCTTTGACGCCGTGATTCACTTTGCCGGCCTGAAAGCGGTTGGCGAATCAAGCCTCAAAGCCCTCTACTACTACCAAAATAATCTGGAATCAACGCTCACCCTACTGGAAGTCATGCAGCAGTTTGCCGTCACTAAACTAGTCTTCAGCTCGTCGGCCACCGTTTACGGCGACCCCGAGGTGCTGCCCATAACCGAGTCAGCCCGCAAATCGGCCACCAACCCCTACGGCCAGACCAAGTTGATGATCGAGCAAATCCTCGAGGATGTCAGCCAGACCCATGAAAATTGGAACATCACGTCGCTCCGCTATTTCAACCCGATCGGCGCCCACGCCTCCGGTACCATCGGCGAAGACCCCAACGGTCCGCCGAATAACCTCGTGCCCTATATTAGCCAAGTGGCCGTCGGCAAGCTTAAGCGGCTGCGGGTTTACGGCGACGATTACGCCACCCCCGACGGCACCGGCGTCCGCGATTACATCCACGTCGTCGACTTGGCCCGGGCCCACGTCGCCGCCCTGGCCCATCTCGATCACCCCAATGTCTACAAAGCCTACAATATCGGCACCGGGCAAGGTACTTCGGTCTTAGAAATGATAACTGCCTTTAAGATGGCTTCCGGCAAGGAAATTGCCTACGAAATAGTCGCCCGCCGCCCCGGCGATATCGCCAGTTGTTACGCCGACCCGGCGCTCGCTCGTGCCGAACTCGGCTGGCAGGCCGAACTAACAATCCAAGACGCCTGCCGCGACGCCTGGCGTTGGCAATCACAGAACCCCGACGGCTACGCCAGCGGCAAACCCTAACACCCTGTCATCCCAGCCCCCTCCTATGTCATCCCAGCGAAAGCTGGGACCCAGTACATATTTTGTAGCGCTAGCTACTCTACTAAAAGCTTATAAAAAGGATTGTTTGATTGACTGGGTCCCAGCTTTCGCTGGGATGACAATAGTTAACCGAACGTGACAATGGTTGACCGAACGGTCTGACCGGCTCAGGCGGAGTGGTGGCGGTCGAAGTGCTTGACGGCTTCGTTGATAAAAATGAGCTGCGACTCGATGAGGCCGGTCGGTAGTTGATCGACGGCGTAAAATTCGCCGATTTTTGGCGCCGCCAATACTTCTACCCAATAGAGTTGGGCCTGTTCGGCGCCGCGTTTGCTGGCGTGAAGTTGGCTGCCGAAAAAGTGCGGGGGACCGACTTCGGTATCGAACAATTCTTCGCGCAGAATACGCTCAAAAGGCACCCAATCGGTGCCGCCCTCACGGGAAATATCAGTGGCCCGCACCACCGTCCCCGGCGTGTGCAACAAGCCAGGAAACAAGACGTCGTCGTCGGGTCGGGCGATCAGCAAGACCTCGGTTTGGCCGTTACTGCGGCGCAGCGGGATAAATTCAACAATTGGTAGGGCCACCAGCCGGGCCACCTGTTCAAATATCGGAAACGGCAAAAAGCCCGGCTCGAGCTTCTTAAGCAGTTCTGCTGTCTTTTGGATGTCATCGTTACTCATTGAAATCCTCTGCCCCTATCTAAGTTTATAAAGTTGAAAGTTATCTCGGACTTTGGCTCTTCGTCATTCTGAGCGTAAGCGAAGGATCTGAGCTTGGACTTGTCTAGGGTAGATCCTTCACTCCGTTCAGGATGACAATGCTGCTGCTGAAGCTATTCCTATTTCCTATTTCCTATCCACTATTTCACTATCTAACTACATACCCTAAAGGACGTGCAGGATAGCCTCCAGCGCCAGCGCCGTGTCTTCCCAGCGATCGACCTCTAGGCTGTCGATGCCCATGGCCTTCACGGGGTAGTCGTTGCCGCCCTCCTGGAGCTTATCGCCCAAGAATAGGATGTCCTCTTTGCTAATCTGTAGCTCTTGGATGAGCTTGTGCATACCGTAAGCCTTATCAATACCGATGCGCGTCACGTCAATCGACGTCGTACCGCCGGCGCGCACTTCTAGGTCGATCAGCTCTTTGGCGGCCAAAGCCCGCAACTTCTGTTTCTTAGTACCGTCTGGATCCCAGGCGTATTTAGCCGCGGCGGTGGCCTGCTGGCCCAGCGCCGAATAGGTGATCTGGCTACCGCGGTCTTCGATGATCTCCCCGGCCGGTGCCGCTTCCCAATAGCCAAGCTCTTTGGCAGCTTTTTCGAGAGCCGCCGTGATCGTTGTCTTTTGCTGCTCGGTTAAATCTTCGGCATATTGTTGCGCCCATTCGCTGGTAACCTCGTCATACCGGTAGTAGCGCGTCCCACAGGTCGGCATCAGGTGCATATGGCTCAGCTGCTGCGGCGTGGCCTGCAGGCGGTCAATGACTTGCTTCTTAAACTGTTCGAACTTACCGCCTGAAATAATACAAACGTCAAACTTATCAAGCAGCCGGGTCAGCAGCACCCCCATCCGGTCGTCGATTGGTGACTTGGTAATCGCCAAGGTATCATCCAAATCAAATGCTATAACTTTTTTCACTTCAATACTCCTTGTGCTTTATAGATATTCGGTTTCACTACGCTCGGCTAGTATTTTCTGCAACTCTTTGATTTTATCGATGTCATCTTTGGGGATTACGAGCAGCGCGTCCTCGGTATCGACCACGATCATATCCTGCAGTCCGGCGACGGCAATCAGCTTGTTCTTGTTGCTAGTCTTGATCAGTGAACCCGTGGTGCCGACGGCAATGACGTTGCCGTCTTCGTAGTTGTCGACGCCGTCTTCGAAGAAGTCATACACCGACCCCCAGGTCCCGACATCGGTCCAGTTGTAGGGCAGCAGAATCACCATGGCTTTGCCACTGTTCATGACATGATTCGTGACATCTTCGGTCGGACCTTTTTCCATCTCGGCGTATATTTTCTCGATGGCTTCGTTCTCGCCCGGTTTGTCCATGCAGTCTTTGATCTTCATGAGCGCCTCGTACCAGTCGGGGCGGTATTGCTTGTAGGCTTCCAGCATTAGCTCGGGATACCAGCAAGTGTGGTTACAGTGGGCCACCACGTGGAAATTACCGATCAGCTTACGTGTTTCGCGGACATTGCTACGGCGGAATAGGAATTTGTCGATCATATAACCCTCGCGCGTCTTGGGCACGCCGGCGCCGAGTCGCAGGTAATCGACGCCCATGTCGGGCTCCGTTGCCTTGATGCCGCCCGTCACCAGCTGCTTGTGCTCGGTAACGAGCGCTTCGGCTTCGCGTATCATCTGCAAGAAGCCTTCTTCGGGGTCGCGCAGGCAATCAGCTTGGACGATAAAAAACGGTTCATTCGGATGATTGATACTGAGGCGCACAAAGGCCAGGCCCTCGCCCGGCCCGCGGTCCTTAGCGACATCGGGCTCGACGATATAGTTCTTGAGCGGAATTTGGGGCGATTGTTCGGAGACGTACTTGATAAACTTACGCTTGGTCGATATGTAGATATCCTCGGGCGTAAACTCCTTGAGAAGAGTCTTGATTGTCTGTTCGTAGGACGATACGTCGCCGATGATCGACTGGAATTGCTTGGGCTTATCCTGACGCGAATAGGGCCACATCTTGGTGCCTTGGCCGCCAGCTGTCACGATAATTTTCACTTTTGGAGTCTTCTAATCATCCGTTCATCATACCAGAGCGGCCGGCATAAGGCATGGCAGAAGCTCGGTTCGGGGGAAGAGTTTAGCAAGTTGAAAGTTATAAAGTTGGCTGCAGCCACCCCTCTCTCATCATTCCACGCCTGCTGCTGTCATCCCAGCGAAAGCTGGGACCCAGTCAATAACAAGTTCCTTTATGTAGCTCTTTTGGAGTAGCTAACGCTACAAGATATATACTGGGTCCCAGCTTTCGCTGGGATGACAGTGATAAGTTGAAAGTCTATAACTTAAGTGGTGACTTGCCCGGTGTTCTTGGTATAATGGAGGTCATATGAAAATACTCGTCACCGGCGGTGCCGGCTTTATTGGGTCAAACTTTGTCCACTACCTGTACGGCGAACGGCCGGATTGGCACATTACCGTGCTCGACGCCCTGACCTATGCCGGTAACCTTAAAAATCTCGAAGGTTTTGACGAGTCACGCTACCGCTTCGTCCACGGCAACATTTGTGACGCCGAACTAGTCGATAGCCTGTTCGCCGAGGTCGACGCCGTCGTCCACTTTGCCGCCGAATCGCACAACGACAACTCTCTGCACGATCCGCGACCCTTCCTCGACACCAACGTCGTCGGCACCTATACCCTGCTCGAAGCCGCCCGCAAATACGATCGGCGTTTTCACCACGTCTCGACCGACGAAGTCTACGGCGACCTCGAGCTCGATGACCCCAACAAGTTCACCGAGAACACGGCCTATAACCCGTCGAGTCCCTATTCGAGCACCAAGGCCGCTTCCGACATGCTAGTCCGCGCCTGGACGCGCAGTTTTGGAGTCAAAGCGACGATTTCGAACTGCTCGAACAACTACGGCCCCTACCAACACATCGAAAAATTCATCCCCCGCCAAGTCAGCGGAGTCCTGCTCGGCCGCAAACCG
Source organism: Candidatus Saccharibacteria bacterium UBA5145 (assembly GCA_002413865.1). Lineage (GTDB taxonomy): Bacteria > Patescibacteriota > Saccharimonadia > Saccharimonadales > UBA4665 > UBA4729. The sequence goes on along the minus strand of DHXX01000012.1, from coordinate 75,621 downwards.
CGTCTTTATGGCGCCGGTGCCAATGTCCGCGACTGGATCCATACCGAAGACCACAGCTCGGCCGTCCTGACAATTCTAGAAAAAGGTAAAATCGGTGAAACCTACATGGTCGGTGCCAACGGCGAAAAGAACAATAAAGAAGTTGTCGAACTGATCCTAGAGTTAATGGGCAAGCCCACTAACGATTATGAACACGTCACTGACCGGGCCGGCCACGATATACGCTACGCCATCGACGCCTCCAAGCTAAAGCGCGAACTAGGTTGGGAACCTAAATACACCGACTTCCGCAGCGGCCTCCAAGCCACCATCGACTGGTACACCGCCAATCAGGCCTGGTGGCAGCCCCAAAAAGACGCCACCGAAGCCAAATACAAAGCCGCTGGGCACTAGCGCCGACTCATGGAGATGACCGCTTGCCGCCGCTGCGGCACACCCCTCACGCCGACCGGGCCGCACGCCTTCCAGTGCGCCAATCAACACCCGATTTATGCCAATGCCACGCCGACGGTCGGTGTCTTCTTTGTAACCGCCGATAACCGCGTCCTGCTGGCCGTCCGCGGCATCGAGCCGCATAAGGGCATGCTCGATTCGTTTGGCGGATTCCTGGACGGTGATGAGACCTTCGAGGCCGCCGCCAGCCGCGAACTAACCGAAGAATTAGCGCTCACCCCAGCCGATTATGAGCCTCTGCGCTACTTAACCAGTGGCGCCGGCCAGTACCCGTTCAAGGGCGAAGTATTGCCCGTCATCACCGTCTTCTTTTGGACCCGGCTGACCACCACTGCGGCACTCACCCCTCGCGACGACGTCGCCGGCATCCAGTCATTACCGCTGTGCGGGCTCGACCTATCACTACTACACGACCAAGATATCCAGCTCGGCATCCAAGCATTGCAGCGTTTGTTCCCGAGCTAAGCTGGCTGAACTACAAATAGAGACCTTATCGATTGGACCCAAACCAAGTTTGGGACGACAAAGTACGCCGTCATCCTGAGCCGCCACCTCCGTCATCCTGAGCCGCAGGCGAAGGATCTGCGCTACCAACAACAGCTCAGATTCTTCGCTTTGCTCAGAATGACAACTACAGGGGGTTGCCCTGACGATAATTGACACCGGGTAGCCGTCAGTAAATGGTACAATCGTACTAATGAGTTTTGACCCGGCCGATTACAACGAACTGCGCGTCAGCGAGACGGTCATCCCCGGCTTTTATAAAATTGAGCTGCCCGTCCACGGCGACGAACGCGGTTGGTTCAAAGAAAACTACCAAAAAGCCAAGCTGGAAGCTCTCGGCCTACCGCCCTTCGATGTCGTCCAGAACAACTTTTCATATAACGTCGAAGTCGGCGTCACCCGCGGCTTGCACGCCGAACCGTGGGACAAATATATCTCGGTCGCCAACGGCCGCGTCTTTGGCGCTTGGGTCGACCTGCGTAAAGGCCCGACCTTCGGCCAAAGCCTAACGCTCGAGATCAACCCCGGCACCGCCGTCTACGTACCACGCGGCGTCGCCAACGGCTACCAAACCCTCGACGAGGGCGTCAACTACACCTATCTCGTCAACGCCCACTGGTCGCCGGAAGCCAAATACACCTTCGTCAACGCCTTTGACCCGGCCCTCGACATTGCTTGGCCGATTGCCCAAGCCCAGGCCATTTTTTCAGCCAAAGACGCCGCCCACCCCTTATTAAAAGATGTCATTCCGATGGAGTTTTAGAGTGGACCAAGCCGGCCTGTTAATCATCGGTGCCAACGGCCAACTGGGCCGCGCCCTGCAAGCCAAGTACCCCGCCGCCCAAGCCGTCGATAGCAACCTGCTCGACATCACCGCCGCCCAGCAATTGGCCGACTTTGACTGGTCGAGCGTCAAAACTATCATCAACGCTGCCGCTTATACCAACGTCGACGGTGCCGAAACCGCCGATGGTCGCCCACTGGCCTGGAAAATCAACGCAAATGGCGCCGCCAACCTGGCGCAGATTGCATCACTAAACGACATCACCCTCGTCCACATCTCGAGCGATTACGTTTTTGACGGCACCCTCAACCCGCACACCGAGACTGAAGACTACAGCCCACTCAGCGTCTACGGCCAAAGCAAAGCCGCCGGCGATATCGCCGTGGCCCTCGCCCCTAAGCACTACCTGCTGCGCGCCACCTGGGTGATCGGCGAGGGCAAGAACTTCGTCGGCATCATGCTGGGCCTCGGCCAGCGCGGCATCGCCCCGACCGTCGTCAGCGACCAAATCGGCCGCCTGACCTTCACTAGCGAGCTCGTCGCCATAATTGACCACCTCGTTACCACCAACGCCGCCTACGGTACCTACAACGCCACCAACAGCGGCGAGCCGGCCAGCTGGGCCGACATTACCCGCCTCATCTTCACAGTCGCCGGTTATGACCTAGCAGTCACCGATACCTCGACCGCCGAATACTACGCCGGCAAAGACGGTATCGCCCCCCGACCGCTCAACAGCATCATGGACCTCAGCAAACTAGCAGCGACTGGGTATACTGGACACGATTGGCACGAAGACTTAAGCACATATATTCAGAAGGAGTTAGCGAAGTGAAAGGCATAATCTTAGCCGGCGGTTCAGGCAGCCGTCTCTACCCCATTACCAAAGGCATCTCCAAGCAGCTGATGCCGATCTACGACAAGCCGATGATCTACTACCCGCTCAGCACGCTGCTGCAAGCCGGTATCCGCGACATCCTGATTATCACCACGCCCGACGACCAATCCCAGTTCCAGCGCCTGCTCGGTGACGGCAGCGAGCTCGGCATCAAGCTGCAGTACGCCGCCCAGCCCTCGCCCGACGGCCTGGCCCAGGCCTTTATAATCGGCGAAGACTTTATCGGCGACGATAAGGTCGCCCTGATCCTCGGTGACAACATCTTCTACGGCGAGGCTTTCGGCGCTAGTCTGAAAGGCTGTTCCGACCCCGATGGCGGCACTGTCTTTGCTTACGAAGTTTCCGACCCGGCCCGCTACGGTGTCGTCGAGTTCGACGCCCAAAACCACGCCGTCTCGATCGAAGAAAAGCCAGCCCAGCCCAAATCCAACTTCGCCGTCGTCGGCCTCTACTTTTATGATAACGACGTCGTCGAGATCGCCAAGAACATCCAGCCGAGCGACCGCGGCGAACTAGAAATCACCAGCGTCAACGAAGAATATCTCAAGCGCGGCAAGCTAAAAGTCCAGACCATGGAGCGCGGTTCGGCCTGGCTCGATACCGGCACCTTTGGATCAATGAACGACGCCAGCGAATACATCCGGGTTATCGAAAAGCGCACCGGCATCAAAATCGGCTGTATCGAAGAAGCCGCCTACCGCCAAGGTTTCATCACCACCGCCGAGCTCAAAACCCTAGCCGAACCCCTCCAAAAGAGCGGTTACGGAAAATATCTCCTCCGCCTCAACTAACCGGCGAGCCATTTGCCGTCCTGGGCCACCCCTTAGTCATCCCAGCACCCTCGTTGTCATCCCAGCGAAAGCTGGGACCCAGTCAATAATGAGTTCTATATCGATTGGATCCCAAATCAAGTTTGGGATGACGGGGTTGAGAGTTTGGGATGACGGGGTTGAGAGTTTGGAATGACAGCGTTAGTGATTTGGGATGACGGCGGCGAGTGAACTGACTCTAAGCAAGGTGTTTACATTGCTATTGTTAATGTAAACAAAAAGTGCTATATTGTTTACATTAGTTAATAGGATGTAAACAAAGCAATGAGTGATATCGGAACGTATGTCCAACAGACGGCTGGCTTCAAGGCTTTTATCCCGAGCCCTTTTCCGCCAGTAGTCGGCATCCCGCTCAGCCGAGAATTGGTAGTCAAGCACACCGAAGCCATTCGGCTATTGGGCAAATTAGATGGCATAGCCGAGTTGCTGCCAGATAGAGACTACTTTTTAGAGATGTTTGTTAGGAAGGACGCTTCTTCATCTAGCCAAATAGAGGGTACCAAAGCGACGATGATGGACGCCATCGAGGCGGCCAACGTCGAGCGTGGCACTGGTCTGCCGGCCGATGTCGACGACATTTTGCACTATATAGATGCGCTTAACTATGGTTTACATCGGGCTAAAACGTTCCCCTTTAACCTGCGTTTAATAACGGAACTGCACGGAAAACTCATGCTCGGGGCGCGCAGCACTCACAATGCCTATCCCGGAGAATTTAGACATTCGCAAAACTGGATCGGCGGGACACGCCCGGGCAATGCCAGCTTTGTGCCACCGCCAGTTCACGAAATGCACCAATCGCTGAATGATTTAGAGGTCTTCATTCATGCCGAAGACGATTACCTGCCGCTTGTTAAAGCAGCTATGTTGCACGCCCAATTTGAGACCATCCACCCGTTTGCCGATGGTAATGGGCGCACCGGTCGGATGTTGGTTACGATGTACTTATGGCACGAAAAATTGCTCGAAATGCCCCTTTTATACTTGTCCGCATACTTCAAAAAACACCAAGCAGTTTATTACGAGCGCCTCGATGCCTACCACGCCGAGCCCAGCCAGATACTTCCCTGGGTTGAGTTTTTTATAGATGGCATCATTGAAATTGCCCAGTCGGCTATCCACACTTGCCAACAGGTGACGAGGTTACGCGAAGCGGACATGCGCAAAGCTCAAGGCCTTGGAAAAGTCGCCGCCCCGACAGTCATAAACGTCGTCAGGCAACTGTATAGCCTGCCCACCGTCGGTGTCGCCGACATTGTTAAGTGGACGGGGTTTTCGCGACCGGGAGCTTATAAAGTCATTAATCGGCTGATTGAGCTTGATATTCTGAAGCCGCGCGACGAAGCCGGTACGTACGGCCAGAAATACGTGTACGATCGCTACGTATCGCTTTTTACGGCTGATGATGACTAGGTACCAGCTCAAAGCCCTAGCCTAACCCACGTGTTGTGCGTCCCGTCATCCCAGCGCAGGCTGGGATCCAAGCCATGTGAATTCTATGTTAACAGTTTCAGTACTATGTGATTTTCTATGTAATTCGTTAGCGCTTGATTGTTAAAACTCCGGCTAGCCTATCTTCCCTCCGCGTCATCGAAAAGCGTACCGGCATCAAGATCGGTTGTATCGAAGAAGCCGCTTTCCGCCAAGGCTTTATCACCAAAGACCAACTCGAGACCATAGCCGAACCCCTGAATAAGAGCGGATATGGCAAATATTTGCTAAAATTAAACTAGAGTATGTCGAGTCACACTATAAAGAAGGTCGCCCTGGTTATCCCCGCCTACAATGAAGGTACGGTTATTGGCAGCGTCATCAGTGATTTGCATGCTACTTTCAAGAATTCTGGCTACGACTATAGAATTATCGTCGTCGATGATGCTTCTCGGGATAATACCATTGCTGAAGCCCAAAAGGCCGGTGCCTACGTCATCAAGCACATCCTCAATACCGGCAGCGGTGGCGCCACCGCCACCGGCCTCAGCTACGCCTATCAAAATGATTTTGACATGGCCACCACTTCCGATGCCGACGGCCAGCACGCCGCCGAAGATGTCTTAAAAGGCCTCTACATATTAGCCAAGAGCGAGGTTGATCTGCTGATTGGCAGCCGCCTGATGAACAAAGCCGGCATGTCGCGCGTTAAGATTCTCGGCAATACAGGCCTAAGCTTCATTACTTACGTATTGTTTGGTATTAACGTCACCGACTCGCAGTCCGGCCTCCGCGTGTTCTCCAAGCGCGCCCTGTCCGGGCTGAAGTGGAAAACGAGCGGCTACGAGTTTTGCTCCGAAATGTTGTGGCGCGCCAAACAAATCAGGTTAAATATTGATGAATTTCCAATCAAAGCTATCTATACGGAATACTCCAGTGCTAAGGGCCAAAACAACTGGAATGGTTTCAATATCGTTAAAGTCTTATTAAGAAGACGGATCGTGGAGATGTTCAGTGAGTAGGTATTTGATACTTGTACTATTGAACACCCCCCTCGTTATAGCTGCGCTCTTAAGCGCTCTGGTTGATTACAAGATGGGAAAGTACCCCAAGAAAAAGCTCATCGGCCAGATTATAATTTGGCTCGTAATCTTTACCGGCATTGCATCCACCAAACTTATTTACGATTTTTTGTTCTCGAATAGCCTCACCCATACAGAGCCGCTCAGTTTATTCGATGTCATGCAAATTACTGGCATCATACTGGTGCTATTTATAGCGAATCGTTCGCGCATCAAACTTGAAGCTTTGGAACGACGCGTCCAAGATTTACATCAGGAACTTTCAATCAGGCTGTCGAAAGACAATAAGAACTAGGCATCTATATGGCGGTCTTTAAAAATAAGTTTCGAAAAAAATGCATAATTCCACGCTGCAATAACTATCATCGTAAATATCTTTGCAATTAGCGGAGCGGCGGGCGTCTCGTTCACCAGCAGCCAGATTATAAGATTACTCAGGACGAGGTTTACTCCGGCAAGGGTAAAATAAAGGATGAGCTGAAGTGAGGTGTCACCCTTATTGGCAAACACCCACAACTTATTCATAAGAAAACTCACAATTAATCCACATAAAAAGCTGACCGTATTTGCAAGAATTATTGGTAGTTTCAAGTGATGGAGTAATAAAAACGAACTTCCCTCAACTATAGCCGCCAAACCACCAGAAACTAAAAAACGTAAGATTCTAAAATGTTTATCTTTCAAGATCATGTTTTTAGTCTACATGAAACTACAAAGCTTAGTAGATAACCAGCTCAGCACGAGTGACTCAAACTATTGAATGAGCCATTCCATGCGTTGTTATATTGTCTGTTCGTGTGGTCTTCGCTGTATTTTAGATTCAAAAGCTATTATACTTACGCTTAATAGTATGAAACAAAAACTTTTTCTAGCTTTATTCATCAATATTTTCGCCATAGGGATTATCTCGCCTGCGGTATCTGCGGACACGACACTACTAGTCCCCCATAGCTGGGACCAAGGCCTATTCGCAACAAAAGGGACGTATGACGATTCCGCACACTCGTGGGGTCAGCGCGCAACTTCAGGTGCTTGGGGCACCGGCGGCGTCAACTACCAATCCGGCTCGACGACTAACTGGCGCGCAGCGTCATCTGGCTCGCTCAATGTCGTGCTAAATGGTTCATATTGTCCGGGAGCATGTGCCTACGGCAGCGGTACGGGCTACAAAGGTCTTGTGCAGTTCTGGAATGACCCGGCAAACTTTGTGGCCTTTGGTTTGATCCATGATCCGGGAGTATCGCCAAACGGCATGACCATAATGATCGAAGGCTCGGCGAACGGCCAGCCAATCGGTGGCTATTGGCCGGGCGGTGCTATCACTGGCACTTCACACCTGTTCGCCTTTAACTGGGGTCCCGGAGGAATTAGCGTCACGATTGATAACAATGTAACTCTCGGCCCATACCCGGTCGCGGCCACTAACCCGTCCATCTCGTTCTTGGGAGCCGGGCGTAACACCGGCGATATCGCCGACACAACTTTTAGCGGAATCAACTTCTCACCAGGCTCGGTAGTGGCTGACCCCATCGTCATACCGGCAAGTAGCCCCTACTTAACTTATAGTGCTACGCTGTCTCAAGCAGGAACCGGGACCGGCCACTCGGCGTATATCAATGCCCACGACGCTAGTAACAATGCTATCTCGATCGGTATTCAATCAGATACCGGGGCACCGGAGTCTCAGGGTAATCCCTACTATATTTGGGAACGCGTCCAGAACGGCGTCTTTACCTATCAATACCTTGGCCCAGCAGCAGCCGGGAACAACCCGGTAACCCTCAAATGGTGGAAAGGTGAACAAACGGCCGTATTTTACGAAGGAGCAACACCGGTTGCAAACATATCCGTCAATCTCATACCTAGACTGTTCTTCAACGTCGAAGGTAATGCCCGTCTTAACGGTGATTCGGTCAATGATACATTTACAAATACACAGGTTGCAGTCGGCGACACTTGCCCCACCTATTGCGGCCTTAACGGTACCTGGAATACAACCGATTTCAACTTCCATGGACTAACGGCTACGAGAACCAACGGAAGTACCCAAAACGGCGCAAACTTTACGGTCAACGGAACAGTCTCGGGTCTGCCTGCTGGCGGCAATTGGGACAACAACTTAGTCGCAGGGATTGGAATGATCGCCCAGTATTGGAACGGGCAATAGCCTCTTTTAGCTAGCCAGTATTCGCCTGTTCTAATATCCCATCGTCAGCCCCTACTCTACGCCGCAGCAGACCGGAGCCCACACGGCAACGCAACTCAATCGACTCATGGGTATGGCACTTATACCATGAGAGCACGTAACTTATATAAAATAAAACGCCGGCGATTTTCACTGCCGGCGTTTTATCCTCAGTACTTGCCAGTTATAGGGTGGCGCATTGGCTACACTTACGAAGGCCGCCAGTACCAGCTATCCGGTTGTAGCTTTCGATATTGTCGCCAAGTGTACACGAGCTATTATCGTGGTACACGTCTGTTTCTGGTAGTTTTGAATGAAACGGTGAAACTTTTGCCATTGCTATACTCCTTAAAACTTAGGTGGGTTCATGATACCTAAAGCTGAGTGTTTTGACTGTAAAATACCATACGGTGAGCCGGGCTTTCCAGACCTACTTATCCCTAACTGGGCATGGAACAAAATAACCCCTTTTGGCCCCGGCGTTGGTACGGAGGGCGGTGCTGGCCTGCTTTGCCCCTCCTGTATCTGCCGTCGTTTATCAAAAGCCGGTATAGAAAAGGTCCCATCAGCATTCGTTTCGGGGCCATTGGCTTACCAGCCAAAGGACTGGATAAGGTAGCCGTTTATGATTGTCCATTGGTTAAAGCGGCGTATACTGGAAGCATGGATAAACCCGTCACGCCACCTAGCAAATCTCAGTTCTTTAAGGTATTAAAAAAAGTCGCTCGCAAGAAAAGTAAGTAAATAGCACATCACGATTGCCTTGCAAAAACGACGCTAATGCTTTAAAGTATGTCGTATAAGTCTAGTTTTGGGCTTCGCACACAACGCTTTTATGGCTTGGTCGCCGTGGGTTAAATTGTGTTAATAATCTAGTCCTGTTTCGATATCTGGCATGGGTCCCAAAAGACCATATGCCTATCGGCGTAATAAACACACGCCCATGCCAGATATTGGTATGGGACTTTTTTGTTGGAAATAAACAGCGGGGATGACAATCCGAGTTAGCGCAGATCCAAAGAGGAATTAAAACAAAAACCGTATCAACGTAAGCATGACCAATGGTTGTCACGTTATTTAAAAATTTGGAGCACGCCCGTGAGAAAAATCACTTGCGGCTGCCCTGTTCACTTCAGCGCGACGCGACGCCTGCCTAACGGCAAGGTGCTGCGAGCAGCTGACTATGGATTGAAATGTTTTCCGTTTGTTACTCACAACGAAAACTGCCCATTCCATAGGAACAGGCAGCTAACGCTAGTTTAGAACTCTTCTACAAGTTCTTAAAGAGTCGCATTACTCGGTAAAGCGGCTCTTTTTAATTTCCCACATTGAGAAACTAAAAATAGCAGCTTTAGATGTTTGTGTCAAATATTTTGTTTTCATATAATGTTACTTCTGGCGCCCCTACAGTCGTACATTCATTAGTAATATAATTGTACCATAAGCATAAAAACTATGTCTATTACGCTACTGCTTACTTCTTGGCCACTTGCCCAATCAAAGCCCAAAACATAGGTTGAAAATCATTTCGGTGTGAGTAGCGAAATGCGTACTCATCGACGTATGCTTGCAAATACTGAGCGTCCACATGGCGGTACACGCCCTTAATGCCACGTTTCATGTTTGACCATAAGTTATCGACGTTCTGTGTATGGATACGCCCAGCAACGTATTGATTAGCAGAGTGTTTAATACTCTCATGTGGATAGCCATACATAGGTAACTTGTCGTAAGCTTTCCACTCATCACTAAAAACTGTAGATCCAACTTTAATGCCTTTTTGTATCTCAGGCACTAGTACGCGCTTACCAGCACTCTTTACGTGCTTTACTCTAGCCTTGCCGCCACGCTCAACCATGCCAAATATTACTTGGCTGTTGTGGTAGCGTTTGCCCGATTCAGATTTAAGGCGGCTATTCTTAGATGGGTCAGGGTGTATATAAGTTTCATCAACTTCAACCTCGCCAGACAGCTCGCTATCGTCACCCATCATAGAGCGGATTTGGTGGAACATACGCCATGCGGTCTTATAAGTCACGCCTAGCTCACGTTCAAGCTGTTTAGCGCTAATCCCTGCACGGGTGGCGGTCATAAAGTAGATAGCGTAGAACCATAGTGTCAGTGGCGTAGAGGACTTATGAAAGATAGTATTAGCGGTAGGGTAAGTGTGATGACCACATAACTCACAAGAGTAAGCTTTGCGCTTACTAAGTTTATGGTGGGGCGTGACCTTGTTTTCGGTCGGGCAACTGATACCGTCAGGAAACAAGTAGTCTTTCAGCCATCCCAAACAAGCAGCGTCGTCTGGAAAATCCGCTCTCAGGTCTGTTATGGTGTATTTCATAGCTTTCATACTAATTAGTATACACCCCTGATTACGTGCTGTCAAGGTATAAGTGCCATGGGTAACTATTAATCTATGCGGCCAAGCATTGTGCATGCTCCACCAAAATAGATAGTGTCGAACCCAATAAGCAACCCTTTAAGGATATAACACGTAGAATCTAAGGAATATGACTATTGTCGATACGACGAGCAAAATAAGTGGCAACGAGGTCATTATTAAGTCGTAGGCGGTCTCTCTCATCGTAACCCAGCTCTTTGCGACAAATAGTGTCAGTAGCGGCAGAAGCGGTAGTAGATACCTGCCCTGTACGCCCGTAACGACTCTTTCGTGTGGTGGGGTTGAGTAAACATACATAGCTAGATAAACACCGACTATAAAAATCAGCGAAGTGAGTAACGCGAACAGTATGCTGCTTTTTCTAGCGCAGAAAGCTCGCGCGTCACGCTCATCTTCTTTTTCATCTACTCCCACAAATACAGCTATCAAAGTAAGCGTGTAGCCTAAGGCGATAAAGAAAAGTGGCAGCGGAGTGTCTAGCTTACCAAAATCCCCTATGACCGACACGTATATACCGTCGCCCCATCCGAGTAGCAGCGTGTTTACAAATGGTTCAAAGAAATTAAATATATTCGGCACGAGATAGCCAACTTGCATTGATGGGTCGGCGTGGCTACTGGCGATAGCGTCAATATATAGAGGACCGCCGTGATCCTTGGTAAGTGCCGACCACAAGCAATAAAGTATAAATGGAGTAGCAATGCCGAGAGTTTTTATAATAAAACCCTTGAGAGCACTCTGTCTTGTGCGAGTAGCGAACAGTAATATACCGAATGCGATGTACACCGGTTTTGCCATGACCATAATAAGTAGAAGCACCGTCAGGAGAATAAGTTTTTTCTTCGTCAGAACCTCTTTATTGATGAGCATGTTTGTTATGAATACCAGATATAACACGGTCGTACCCGTAAGAAGCGGGTCTGTACTCACCGACGCTTGAGCTATGAACATCGGCAGTAGAAGTACGCTCGCTAACGCTAGCCTTCGTTTCGTAGGGGGCATTACCCGCAGAGCAAGCACCGCCAATGATATCCATATCAGTAAGCCGACAAGGCGCGTTGCATACAGCATTACAATGACAGGTGCATTCATCAAGCTTAGTACTTTTATAATGATTGCTTGGGGCACGTAAACCGGAGGAACATATGCCGGCACAGCGCCGGTGTTATAAAAGCTAACGATTGATTTATTTAGTGGGATATTTAAGGATGCCGACGTCTGGTTCCAGGAATACTTTTGTGCCTGGGGCACGTCTGGCGTACCTTGTTTGTGGTGCAACCAAGTCTTGTTGTAAGTAAGCAAGATACTTTTTGGCAATTCGCTGCCCTTAACATATAGCTTCTTTTGGTATTGTCCGTGTCCAGTTTTTAGCTCGCTCACTTCGTAAGAGCGCGTAAAGTGGGTAAACTCGTCAGGAATCTGGAAAGGTGGAACTAGGATTATAAACGCAAAACCAAATACTAATGAAGTGACGACAAAAAACTTGATCGGGCTGCTGGCGAGCCAACGCACAATTCTGGCAAACGGTCTGACTGGTAATTTCATAACTCTTGGTGGTCATCATATCATGTTTATGTCCTTTATTTTATTGACTAATTCGTTGTATTAATCTGTTGGTTGGCGCTTACCGACTTGCTCGAATTGCTTAAAAAGCTTATACTTGTTATACAAATAAACTAAAATAAACATCATGTATACATACAAAAAACCATCTCCCTATAAACGCCCTCTTTTCATTGTGGCAGCCCTGTTGCTGGCGCTTGCAGCAGTTTTAGCGGTGCTTGAATTGACCAACACGACCCATCTCTTTCACAAAAACAGCCCCACAAAGCCAGCTGTCAGCGCTGGTCAGTCGACCAAAGGCGAAAAGACCGCTACCACCAATTCAAGCCAACAAAATTCAGGGACACCGGCTTCGACCCCTTCTGGGTCGGCCAACACCAGCCAACCCGGCGACACAAAAAGCAATACCGTCACCACTGCCGACTTGATCACTCCATTTGGTAATTTCGTGAGTGCCCATGCCAACGTACCATCCAGCACGGCACTCTCATCGGTCTGTAACACGACAGTAGGTGCGACTTGCAAAATCGCGTTTACGTCCGGTACCCTGACTCGATATTTATCTTCTGAAACTACTGACAGTGGCGGCTCTGCTTACTGGCCTAGCTGGACACCGAATAGCATTGGACTTACACCTGGCACCTGGCAAGTGAGTGCTGTTGCCACGCTTAATGGACAGACCAAAACGGGCACCGACGCTACCAACCTCGAGATAAAGCCATGATCAAGCGAAAACTCTATTCCCTGGCGGTTTTAGCCGTACTAATTAGTCTGGGAGTCTCGGGCACAGCCCACGCTTACACTTTCGACCAGAACGACATCATCGATGACTCTGTTTTTAATAATTTTAACTCGATGAACGCGGGCCAGATCGACACCTTTCTCAACGGTTTTCCCAGCAGCTGCATTAGCACTAACAATGGCTTTAGCGCCCCTGATCCCACGGGCTACAACCCGACGAACGGCTATCTCTATGGAGCCCCTGTCTCGGCCGGCCAGGTAATCTACGATGCCGCCCAAGCCTATGGGCTGAACCCGCAGGTTCTTCTGTCTACGCTTCAGAAAGAGGAAGGCACGGTGGTTGGCAACGGCCCCTACGGGTGTAGCGCCTTGGCCTTGTCGGCGGTCGCGGGTTATGCCTGTACCGATTCGGACACCGCCAGCCATACTTACACCTACACCAACGGCACCGACCCTGGGACTTTATCGACGCCATTATTTTATTCTCACGGCACACCCGTTAACTCCGTCACCAACACTTGCGTTAACAGCCCCCTCAAAGCCGGCTTTACCGAGCAGGTTATTCGGGCGACGTGGCTGCTTAGATTTGGGGAGCAACGTTCTCACGGCAACGTTAGCTGGGCAGTAATCAAAGGTAATTGGGACAATTCAGATGACCCGCAGTCTTGTTATGGCGGTCCGACCACTGCCGGTACTTTTGCGGTCTGTCCGAGCGCAGCGGCAACCTATCACGACGGCCTATTGACTATCGATAGCACCGCTGTTCAAGTACAAAGCGGCGCGACCGCGGCACTCTATTGGTATACCCCGCACTTCCCGGGGAATCAGAGTTTTTACAATATTTTCACGCAGTGGTTTGGCAGTACTAAATCAGTACCTATGCCTGGCTGTACCGTGGCGACCAACACGACCCGATCTTGTATCTGGTTCCTGACCAGCCCGACAGGAAAACCCTATTACACATCTTCAGTTGCCCTCAGGCAAGATCTCGTCGACAACTCCGTCTACGACTATCAAGGCATTGCCTTCTACGGTAACGTGGTGCCGCTGACTGGGAATATACCTGTGTACCTACTTGATTCACCTGCTGGGGATGGCTTCATTACTGCCAGCAAGGCAGAGTATGATGGCCTAGTGGCAATTGGATATACTGGTCGGGGCGTAGATTTCTATGCCGACCCAGGCAATACCAATACCGGTTACCCAGTATTTCGATTGTATTCCCCAACGATGCAAATTCACAAATGGGTGGCCAGCATTGCAGATCGTGATTACTTGATTGCCCAAGGCTATAACTATGAAGGCGTGGCTTTTACTTCTATTAGTACGGTCCGCCAAGAAGTTGCCCCGCCAGCCGGACAGGAGCTAGTCTATCGATTTGGCAACATGGCTGGCAGCACACACTTCTGGACCGAAGATGTCTACGAACGCGACCAGATGATCCAAGCCGGCTACACCTATGAAGGCGCTGCTTGGCGGGCTAGTCAAACGAGCACTTCTGCCCCCGTTTATCGATTATATAACCCCGCTCTCGGGTCACATCTCTTTACGGCGGATGCCTGGGAAAAATCGGTACTTATAAGTACTTCCGGCTGGCAAGATGAAGGTATCGCTTGGTATGGCAATCCGTCGAACGCAGGTGCACCCGTATATCGACTATATAATCCAAAATCTTACGAACACTTCTTTACAACCGATGCGTGGGAAAAATCGGTCCTCGTTAATAACGGCACCTTCCGCGCGGAAGGTAATGCCTGGTATCAACCGTAAATAACTCTGTTCCCAAAAGTTTAATGCACTATCTCTACAGCAAAAAATATAAGACAATTCGTATCACTCTCGTTGAATATGTAAAAAATACACGATTTACATTAAGCCTAACTTCAATATTTTTTATATGCGAACTCGCAGTAATGCATTTCCATGAAATGTGGCGGGATGAACTTCAAGCTTGGCTAATTGCAGTTCATAGCACAAACCCAATTAACCTTTTTCATAATATACGGTATGAAGGGTCGCCTCCTCTGTGGCATTTATTACTTTTTTGCTTATCAAGATTCACGAGCAACCCTATAGCCATGCAGCTAATTAGTATTGCAATAGCTACAGCCTCAGTCTACCTTATAGCAAGATATTCCCCATTTAATAGAATACAGAAAATCTTAATCGCATTTGGATACTTTTCTTTTTATGAGTACGGAATAATAGCTCGTAGCTACGGACTAGGAGTATTATTCGTTATTATTTTTTGCGTTCTAATGACAGCAGAACATAAGAACTACTTAGCTATTGGTCTTAGCATATTTTTAATTACGCAATCAAACTCAATCGCTGTGCTATTAGTCCCTGCATTGATAATATACGTATTATGGAATTTCTTATTGAGCACCAGTAAGGAAAATCGTAGCTGGTCGCCACTCGTTCTAGTGGGACTGATTAGTATAGTTGGGCTACTTCTTTGTTACGCTCAAGTCAGGCCACCTTCTGACGAAGTACCTGTCGTTGGCCCCAAATCTACTGGGATTGGATACGCAATTGCAACAGTTTGGGAAAGCTATGCTCCAATACCCCAACGTATTGCAACATTTTGGGGCAGTAACTTTGTAACGAGAGTCAACGACCTTGTTTTGCTGTCAAGCTCACTAATTGTTGCAGCCGTGATTTTCTTCTCAAGAAATATTAAAATATTAGCTACATATATAGTTGGCTCAGCGATACTAATTAGTTTTTTTGAGCTAAAGTATTTAGCATCACTGCGGCATCACGGCTATTTGTATATTTTGTTTTTTGCATGTGTTTGGCTGTTATTTGCAGAGCAGAAGAAGTATAAAACGGGTAAGGGACTAATCCTATACCAGCAGATAATTATCACTCTATTGATATCATTGCAGTTTATCGCAGGTGGTGTAGCTGTCTATCAAGATATAAACTTTCCATTTTCGGACGCAAAGACAGCAGCTAATTATATAAAATCTAGTAACCTGGAAAGTTTACCTATAGTTGGCTACTTAGATTATAATACCTCGCCTGTCTTAGGTTATTTAAATAAAACTGCCTATTACCCTCAGTCTGCAAGATGGGGTAGTTTTGTTATATGGGACTTAAGAAGGCAACAACCTAACACTTTTAATCGAGAAATTGATGTTTCGGTAAAAATTGCACATGACAAAAATAGCGATGTTTTGTT
Organism: Candidatus Saccharibacteria bacterium UBA5145; assembly: GCA_002413865.1. Lineage (GTDB taxonomy): Bacteria > Patescibacteriota > Saccharimonadia > Saccharimonadales > UBA4665 > UBA4729. The sequence goes on along the minus strand of DHXX01000012.1, from coordinate 59,559 downwards.
GATAAGCCCTTTTCAATTTAATGCCTACCAAGCAAAAAAGGTAAAATTTATAGCTAAATTCAATCGATCAGCTGCTAAAGATGACGAAGTATACTTTCTATACTTAGTACCTAATCGGTAGTGCAGTATAGTGGTCGACTAAAACCACAAAGCCCGTTAAAATCTCTTTTCTGGACATACTATAGGTAGTAGCGAGCCGGTAGGCTTGGTTGACTATCGAACCATAAGTAGATTGCAGTATGCGAAAACATATACGTACTACAGTCGCTTTGGCGGCTCTGGCAGGTGATAAAAACATTAACCAAGTAGCCACTCAGTATGAGGTTCATCCCACTCAAATTACTAAATGGCGCGATGCTGCCAAGCAAGCTTTGCCCGAGCAATTCACGAATAAACGCAAGAAGAACGGTGCCAACGTTAGCCAAGCCCAGATCGACGAATTACACCGGGTTATTGGTGTGCGCGATACCGAGTTAGAGTGGCATAATAAACTTGAAAGTTTTGGTTTATTCATGAATTACAGATCATTATACATTACATAAGGGGCATAGATTACAGTAGTGGCATAGTATGATACAATCCAATCGATGAGGCTAAAAAATCTACTTATCCATAGGTCTACCGATTTACGTGTGCAGTTTTTGCGCTACGGTATTGTGTCCGTTGCAGCACTCGCTGTAGATTTTGTCGGGCTTGTGATACTGGTACAATACGCTCACATCAATTACCTTCTAGCCGCTTCCATTTCCTTTGTAGCAGGCTTGCTATTAAACTATGGCTTAAGCATTTATTGGGTTTTTCACCACTCAAGCTCACAGAATCAATGGCGTGACTTCATTATCTTCTCTATAATCGGGCTGATTGGTTTAGGCCTAACGGATTTGATAATGTGGGCTTTAGTTAGTGGCCTAGTTCTTTATTATGTTACTTCAAAGGTGATTGCTACCGTTATTGTCTATTTCTGGAATTTTGGCGCTCGTAAAAAATTTATATTTAGTTAACCAGGAGTTCCAAATGAAATCTAAACAAAAGACAGCTATCATCATTGGTGCTGGTCCCGCAGGCCTTACGGCCGCTTATGAGTTGCTACATAAGTCCAACATCATGCCCCTTGTATTTGAGGCTTCACCGGCAATCGGCGGCATATCGAAAACCGTTAATTATAAAGGCAATCGTATAGATATTGGTGGGCACCGCTTCTTCAGCAAATCAGATACAGTTATGCAGTGGTGGCACAATATATTGCCAATCGAGAAGACAGACGCTTCGAAATCATTCACGCTCAATTATCAGGGCAAGTCTAGAGAAATAGCCGGCGGCGATGGTGCAGACCCAACAAAAACTAACGATGTAATGCTAGTCAGGAGCCGCCTGAGCCGTATATTCTATGGCGGGCAATTCTTTAATTATCCAATCACCCTGGAAGCATCGACCATCAAAAACCTAGGTGTCGGCAGAATTGCAAAAATGGGAGTCAGCTACGTCAAAGCACGAATCAAGCCAATTCCAGAGAAATCTTTGGAAGACTTTTATGTAAACCGTTTTGGCCGAGAGCTTTATAACACCTTCTTTCGCGACTACACCGAGAAAGTCTGGGGTGTTCCCTGCTCTGAAATCGCGGCCGACTGGGGAGCACAACGAGTAAAAGGTTTATCAGTCACTAAAGCAGTCACTCACGCTCTGAAGAAAGCAGTCACCCCCAAGCGTAAGGGTGATATCTCACAAAAAGATACCGAGACAAGTCTGATTGAGTACTTTCTCTACCCTAAGCTTGGACCTGGTCACATGTGGAAAACAGTTACAAAGATCATCCAGAAAAAAGGCGGTATAGTTACGAAAAACCGTGCTATTACCAAGATTCATGCTGAAAAAGGTAAGATCTTAGCCGTTGATGTTTTAGACACTGAGACCGGAAAAACTAAAAAGATTTCGGGTGATTATTTCTTTTCAACCATGCCAGTTAACGAACTTATCGCCTCGTTTGAAGGCATTAAAGTTCCAAAAAACGTAAAAGAAGTGGCCGCCGGCCTACCATATCGAGATTTTATAACTGTCGGTTTACTTATGAAAAAACTTAAAATAAAAAACGAGACTGAACGAAAAACTAAGAATAACGTCGTACCTGACAACTGGATTTATATTCAGGAACCTAATGTTAAGGTTGGACGTTTACAAATCTTCAATAACTGGAGCCCCTATCTCGTCAAAAATAGCGACAACGTTTGGGTTGGTATGGAATACTTCGTGAACGAAGGGGATGAGTTCTGGACTAAGAAAGACAAGGATATGTCTGCGTTTGGCATCAAAGAGCTGGCAAGTATCGGTGTTATAGACGAAAAAGACGTCATCGATAGCACGGTTATCCGAATCAAGAAGACATACCCAGCATACTTTGGTACCTACAGCCGCTTTAGCGAAGTCCGTAAATTTACTGATTCTTTCGAGAATCTATTCCTAGTTGGTCGTAACGGTATGCATCGTTACAACAACCAGGACCATTCAATGCTAACCGCAATGACTTCGGTCCAGAATATCATTGCAGGGCGCAAAGACAAGGACAACATATGGGACGTAAACGTTGAAAAAGAATACCACGAAGAGAAATCCTCCTAACCTATTCTCTTAGCAATCCCAAATACGAGTAGTTAAACAATCGTGACCGATTTTGGCGTCTATACGTCGTAAAAAGCGTTATCTTTATTCAGATTGGGATTGAGATTAGGGTCATGCTCAACGTATTTGGCCCAGCGTTTAATGAATAGGTTTTTGGCGGCCCGGAATTCTGTCGTGTCGCGCTTCTTGATCTCACCCGGCAAGCCAACACTGATTGATTCATGGTGCAGCAAACGCACGTGCGGCGTATAGAGGTTTTGATATCCAGCGTCGTAAATCCTTAAGCAGAGGTCGACGTCATTGTAGGTGACCCGCAGAGCGTCGTCAAAGCCACCGATTGTAGTGAATAGTTCCTTGCGAATCATTAGACAGGCGGCCGTTACTACCGTCATGTTGTGCTTGGTGTTCAGCATCAGGTGCTGGGTTTGGGTCATGGGCTGCGATAGGGTCATCATCGAGAAAGAATTCGCCGCCACACCGCCCAAACCAACCCCGACGCCGGCATGTTGGATGTGAATCTTATCGGGGAAGAATAACAGACAGCCAACGGCTCCAATCTCTTTGCGCTGGGCGTCACCCGCCATCAGCTCGAGCCAATTTGGAGTTAAAACTTCGGTGTCATTGTTGAGCATTACTAGCAACTCACCCTTTGCAATCTCGGCTCCCTTATTGCAACTTCGCGAATAGCTAAAGGGCTGCTCGGGCCAATTCACGAGCGTAAAGTTACTGTGCTGATTTTGCAGCTTCTGATACCACTTCAAAACCTTCTTATCGGTACTGCCCGTATCAACAAGAGCTATTTCAAAATTAGCATAAGTTGTCTTTGCATAGATTGAGTCAATGCAGCGTTTAACTACTTTGTATTGGTTCTTGCTGGGGATGACGATCGAGATGAGTGGTGCGCCCTTCACGGGGTAGGTCACATTCCAGTAGCCGGTATGTTTTTTATCCCGCTCGACCTTGGCGTCGGTAATTCCCTTTCTCCCCAAGTCATCAGTGAGCGCACGACGTTGCGCCTCGACGACGTACGGCTTAGCGTTGGTGTCTTTGGCCGTCGACCCATCGTGGACTCGCCAGCTGTAAACGACTTTCGGTATGTGGTGAACTTTTGAAGTGGCGTCGGTCACCCGCAAAAACAAATCCCAGTCCTGGGCGCCGTTGTAGTCCTCGCGCAACCCGCCAACTTTTGTAAGTACCCCTTTACTTAGGGTCGCAAAGTGCGTGATATAGTTGACGCTTTTTAGGAAATCCGGGTTCCAATCAGGCTTAAAGAATGCCCCGATGTGTTCGTGGCGATCCTCGGTTATCTTGTCTTCGTCGGTATATATGAGATCGAGTGTTTTGTCTTTGTTCAACGCCTTAACGACTTCGTACAAAGCATTGGGCCACAGAATATCGTCATGATCAAGCAGGCTTATGAAATCTCCTGTCGCGAGCTCAATGGCGGCATTGGTCGCGCCGGCAATGTGGCGATTGGTCTTAAGAAATTTGTACTTGATGCGCTCGTCGGCTTCAGCGTACGCTTGAATTTCTTTGCGGACTTCACTGCTTGGCGATGCGTCATCGACGATGCAAAGCTCCCAATTCTCATAAACCTGTGCCCGGACAGAATCGATGCATTCGTGCAGAAAATCGATGTCAGTGTCGTAAGTCGGGACAATAATGGAGATTAGTGGTCTGAATCTCAATTCGTCACTCGAGGCTTTTAAGCCGATAAGGTCGATGAAGTCCGGCAAATTTTTACTAAGCCAGTCAATGTGGGTATTTTTGTTTTTCGATGACGCTAATTGTGCAATTATTACGCGTTTAATGGAGTTTTTTAAACGAGGGTTTTTTGCAATCGCTTTTCTAATATTCAACACTGTAAGTCGTGCAGCACTCTTTGCAATTTTCTTCAATATTTGCTCCGATTCATTACTTTGTCTATCAATTTTCGTCCCTTAAAAGTGGGTCGCCATTGTCGGGATGTTTTTTGTTCGACATATAGTCCCATGTTGCGCGCACGCCATCTTCGAATGGCACAGACATAAACTCTCCAAATTCATTCTGTGCGCGACTACAGTCAAGGACGACAGCTTGTACAAATGATTTGGGGGCTGGCAAGAATTCTAGCTTTGCTTTTATGCCGACAGTGTTTTCAATTGTCGAAACAACATCCAATATACTCCTGCCTTCGCCCGAACCGATATTGTATGTAGTGTAGTTCAACTTTTTAATATCGAATATTCGGGCAACTAGAGTTACGAAGTCCTCAACATATATGTAATCCCTGCCCATAGAACCGTCACCAAATATACTAAGTTTAGCGCTGTTTGAAATTAAATTGAGGAATACGGCAACGATTCCGTGGTTGCTGCCGCCAAGCTCTTGTCCTTCACCATAGACATTTGAAACCCTGAGGCATAGGTAGTCCAAGTTGTACTTAAGGTGGTAATAGCGCAAGTAATTCTCGACGGTATTTTTACCAATTGCATAAGGTGACATCGGATTAGTGGGGTCGGTTTCCTTATGCCGGCTTCTTTTTGCGTCTCCATATACAGAGCCCCCGCTTGAGGGGTAAATTACTCGCTTAACGCCGTGCTTCACACAAGCCTCTAGAAGTACAATCGTCATTTTTACGTTCGTTTCAATATCAATAAACGGATCCGAGTCGGAACTAACCGGATTCGTAAGCGTCACGAAATGAAAAACATATTCATTCCCGGCAACTGCGTTGTCTATATCAGATCCGTTTAGAAAGTCCCCGATAATTTGTGTTAACTTTGTATTATCTGGAGCTTCAGGATCATATTTTCTGCGGCCAAAGGTAGTAACCTCATGCCCATCCGCAAGCAGCTTCTTAACTAAGTGGCTGCCTATAAAGCCCGTTGCTCCAAAAACTATACATTTAGCCATTTTATCGGCCCTCGTTCTTATCCAGGTATATACCCTCTAGAAGCGTTTTATGATATTCGTAAGAATGCAACCCAACAATCTTACTATTAAAGCTTTTTCTTTTTTTAATATCTTGAAGCGATGGGGTTTTGTAATATTTCATTATTGCATCAGCAAAATCGTCTGCGGTTGCATTGGACGGTAATAATATTCCGTTTTCTCCGTCCATTACTATTTCCGGCAACCCCCCTACAGAAGTACAGACTACAAAAAGATTAGCCTTTATGGAGTCCAGAGCAATCCGTGGTATGCCTTCGTACAGCGAGGGCATAAAACAGATGTCATAATCATCGAAATTCAATACTTTTGAGCCATTGAAAGATTTTTTATAACTGACATTTTGGATATCTGCGACTACTTCATCAAACTTAATCTCATTACAGAATTGCTCGTCTTTAGTACCGTAGATATCCATGTGAATACCGGCATTTGCAAGTTTCCGGGCAACCTCAAGTGCTACCTGGGGTTGCTTTTCGCGCGCCAAACGGTTAGCGAATAATATTTTCTTTGTGGGGTTGCTATTTTTTTGAATCAGACCTTCGGTCATAGGTAGAGGTATCTTTGTAATGATTTCATCTGGGAGCCCGTATATTTCTTCGATTAATTGTTTGTGCTGCAAAGAATCTACAATAACAAAGTCGATAAATTCTAGGCTAGCTGAAAACGAAGGAAACGCTTCGATCATTAGGCCGTTGTCTTCAGGAAAGGCAAAATTATGGACTATGGTTCTACACCCAGCATCTTTAATAGCCCTACCGTATCTATTGAGAAGCTCAAAACCAATAGAAGAATTCATTACCGTAACGCTTTTGATGCCCCAATTTTGAATAATACGCAAAAACAAAAGTTTAATATTAAGATGGTCTAAGTCATTAAATATTTTGTCATGACTCTGTATGATTGTTAGCCCCTTGATACTTGCAGCTTCCTGATACCATTGCGACTCTACGCCACTAGTCGTGATTAGCAGCACAAATCTTCCATTTGACGTTAGAACCCTTGCCAAATCTAAAATTGCCAAGTCTGCACCACCTTTGTTTATCCATGGAACAAAAATTATGTCGGTAAATTTCTTTTTTGCGTAAGTTTTACAAAATAGATAATACGCACTAGCTAAACTGTGCTCAAAAGTGTATTTGTATTCATGGAGTCCTGCTATTACAGATTTACTGAAATACAATAATGGTTCGATCTTATTAAGCTTATTCCAAAACTTTACTTCTTCTTCTATTACAAAAAATTTTTTCACCCCACTATTGTTATTATGAGTTTCCGTTTGGGGCTTTTGTATAGCAGAATAATCTTCGCGTGATGTACTAGTTTTACTTCTTAGATGATGAAGTGCCGGAGCTACAGAGGTTTGAATAGTACGATAAGTCAATTTTGCACCACGATAAAAGGCACCGTTGTTTGGGGATATCCGATTCAGAACTTCTCTGCCCTTAGTTTTTATAGGGCTTTGGTATGCAATTTCAATTTTTGGCGGTGAGGCACGGTAATATTCTTTATGGGTTAACGTCTGAAATTTGACGGGTTTAAATAAGCTTGATTGGCGAAGAACGGTATTAGATGTTGTGTGCTTTTTAAGAAGTGATTTGTCGTCGGGCTTCTGCCTGTAAAAAAATGATGTATTCGGCGCAACAAGGAATTCATAACCCGCGTTTATTACCTTTGTGTTCCAGTGCCAGTCTTCAAAACCGTAGTTGTCGTTATTAGATTCATATTTACAGGTCTTGTACACCTCTGTGCTCACAAAGTTTTGTGATATGTATAGGTTAGTCTCGAAAAATGCAGACTTAATTTCGGGTTTATCGAGTGTTGATTCTGCCATATAGACAACCGGATCGACATTATTATTAAATTTTATAATGTTCTTAGCGGATACTACGCACGGATGTTTATAAGATCTGGCCACTCGATATGACTCATAGATATAATTCTCCGTAAACAAATCGTCTCCGTCCCAAAATAGAATGTAAGAACTTTTCGATTTGGAAATCAGGAAATTTCTTGATACGGATGGATCACCAAAATTATTTTTATATTTTATTATGTTGGGGTATTTTGTGATCGCGCGTTCGACGATTCGCTCGGTTAAAGAATCAGGGTTATCTAAATGAATTTGTATCGTCGAGCTGATAGATCCATGAACTCTGGCGTACTCACAACACTCCACCGCTGCCTTTATTGTCTTGTGAATATAATAGCCTTCTTTATGTGCGGTAATATTTACACTAACATCCAGAGTACCTTTGTTTGAGATGGGAGACGCTAATGTCTTTTGGGACATTTCTACTGTTTCCACTCATGCTTCAGTTTTGTGAATCCATCCCATCGCGAATCGGACTTGTCTCTATTAACTACAAAACTCGGCCCATTGTTTATTAATACAACCGGTTTTACTTGCCCCTCGCGCCCCAGACCAACTTGAAGATAATACTCGCCCTCTTGAAGGTTAAGAGCAACTTCATAATCAACCTTATCGTGAAGACTGAACTCAAATTTGTCTTGGTATGTGCCTGTCCCAAACATACATTCTCCACTTTGTCTGATAATAGTTACGCTTGCGTTGTTAACCTCTGGGTTATCCCAAGCTAGAGAAACTGTCATTAAATCATTAGAGGTAAACTTGTTAGTACTGATGCCTCTGTCGTTTTTAGTTGTTATGGTCAGGCCGTATGTTTCTTGCGGAACTTCTTCGACAATTTTCTCTACTTTTGCGATTTTATAGTTCTCGTCATTGCTTCGGCTGTAAGCAGCCGCAACGGTGTTTGGCTTACCTATAAGTTTAATCTCACCGTCTTCAATGAACATTGCCCGGCTACAGAAACGCTCTACGGCGGACATGTCATGGGTAACAATTATTACAGTTTTTTTATTCCGTTTAAGTGTTTCAAAATAGTTAAAACATTTTCTTTGGAATGCTTCATCTCCCACTGCGAGCACTTCATCCAGCAGCAATATTGAGCTACGCGCCCTAATAGCAATCGAGAATGCAAGTCGTACTTGCATGCCCGATGAATAGTTCTTGAGCTTTTGATCCATAAATTTTTCAATTTCTGCAAATGCGACAATATCTTCGTACATAGCTGCCATCTCTTTGCGGTTGAACCCCAAGAGAGCGCCATTAAGAAAAACATTTTCGCGACCGGTTAATTCGGGACTGAAGCCCACGCCGAGCTCGATAAAAGGCGTAATTTTGCCATTCACATGAATATTTCCCTCACTGGGAGCATATATGCCGGCTATCATTTTGAGTAAAGTACTCTTACCGCTGCCGTTGCGACCGACAATACCGAAGAACTCACCTTTGTTTATTTCAAACGAAACGTCTTTGAGGACTTGCTGGGTCTCAAATGTTTTTTTGCGTTTATAAAAATTTACAACTACACCCTTGATGGAGTTGTTCTTTTCGTGAGGAAGCTTAAAGGTCTTACTGACATGGTCTACCTTGATTGCAGTTTCATTATCCATCTATATATTCTCCGCGAAGCTGTCGGCCTGACTCTTAAAGTACAGCAGACCGCCAACTAGCGTGGCCGCGACGATGATAAACGGAATCAGATAATACCACCCACCGTCAAAAACCTGCCAAATTGTACCGGTTTCATGGGTAATAGTACTGTAGCGTGCGTCCTGGATGGCCTGGGCCATTGGGTTTAACAGGAGGAGCTTTTGCAGTGTTACGTTAGTTATTCTGGATAACGGGTAGAGGATTGGCGTCAGGTAAAAACCTGCCTGCATAATAACTTCCCAGATATAGCCGATGTCGCGGAACTTTACGAATGCGGCCGACAGGAACAACGAAAGCCCAAGGGCGAATAAATAAATTTCGATAAGTATTAACGGCAGCCACAGCGCTGTGCGGTACAGATCAACGTGATTGACTAACATAAAGACGAGAATAACTACCAAGTTAAGGCCTAGGTTGATGAGCGCCGATAGGCTGCTGCTGAAAACGATTATCCAGCGCGGTATACGGATTTTACGAATCAGGTCACCCCGGCCGACTATCGATCCCAGGCTCATAACCGTCATCTCGTTAAAGAAGTTCCACAGTACGATACCGAACAATAAATAGACAGGATAGTGTGGTATGCCGTTGCCGAGTTTCAAAAACTTCACGAAGACAACGTAAAGGATCACGAACAACAGCAGTGGGCGGAGGAGGGACCAGGCGTAGCCGAGGGCGGAGCCCTGGTAGCGGAGCTTGAAGTCGGTACGGACGAGCTCGCTCAATAAGGCTCGGTTTTGTTTAGATACGTATTGTCTCATCGTCTTGCGGTATTATAGAGGAAGAAATGACTGAAGTCGAACGTATCAAGGCCGAAAAAAAAGTACAAACAGGCTCTCAGATAGCTGTTGTCGTTCCGAACTGGGACGGGAAAGCCGTCTTGAAAGCCTGTTTGGACTCGCTGATGGCCCAGACCCAGAAGCATCTGACCGTTGTGGTAGAGAACGGCTCGACCGATGGTTCGGTGGAGTTTTTGGCCGAGCACTACCCTGGTGTCACCGTCTTGGCCCAGCCCAAGAATCTCGGCTTTGCCGGGGGCGTCAACGTCGGTATCCGCTACGCCATCGAGCAAGGCTGCGACTATGTGGCGCTGTTCAATAACGACGCCGTGGCCGACAAAGACTGGCTGGCTGGTCTGGTCGGCTCTATGGACGACGACAGCGTCGGGATCGCCACCTGCGCCTTCATGAGCATCGATAACAAACACGTCGACAGCACCGGCGACCAGTATACCGTCTGGGGCCTGCCCTATCCGCGTGGGCGCGGCGAGGCCGACGCCAAGCAGCATGAGCACCAAACCGACATTTTTGGGGCCAGTGGCGGCGCCAGCCTGTACCGGGTGAGCATGCTGAAGAAAATCGGGCTGTTTGACGAGGATTTCTTTGCCTACTACGAAGATGTCGACCTCAGCTTCCGGTCTCAGCTGGCCGGCTGGCAGGTGCGCTACGTACCCGCCGCGGTAGCCTACCACCAGATCGGTGCCACCAGCCGCAAGTTAAAGGGCTTTACCACCTACCAGACGATGAAGAACCAGCAGTTGGTGCTGTTTAAGAATATGCCGCGGAAATATTTGTGGCGGGTCGGCTGGCGCTTCACGATCGCCCAGACCCTGTTCTTTCTGCGCGCCATCAGCCGTGGCCAAGGCTGGATCGCCCTGCAAGGCGACACCCGTGGCACCCTGCTACTGATCAAGAACATCGGTACCCGCCGCCGCATCCAAAAAACGCGCACCGTGTCTGATGCTTACATCTGGAGCATCCTAACCCACGACCTACCGCCCAACGCCAAAGCTCTCCGATCGCTGCGCGCCCGCTGGTGGAAACTTACTGGCAAACCCTAACTGCACATTGTCATCCCAGTACTACCTCTTGTCATCCCAGCGAACGCTGGGACCCAGTCAAAATAGAATCCTTATACTGACTGGATCCCCAATCAAGTTTGGGATGACAAAGTACGGTGTCATCCCAGCACTGAAACAAGTTCAGCACAGGCTCCAGCTGGGACCCAGTCAATATTCGTGCGGAAGCACACCATTTAATAATTAGTTAATTGGCGTTCGCTATTATGTTGTCATGAAACAGTATTTCGTCTACGTCCTAGCTAGCCAGCGCAACGGAACGCTTTATACTAGGATTACCAATAATTTGGCGCGTCGCGTCGACGAACATCGTTCAAAATCATATTCCAGTTTCACCACAAAGTACAATGTTACCGAGTTAGTGCACTACGAAACTTATGAACTTGTCGACGAAGCGATTAGACGAGAGAAGAATATCAAGGCTTGGAGGCGAATTTGGAAGCTACAATTGATAGAAGAAAATAATCCGGGCTGGAAAGATCTTTCTAGCGGATTACTTGATTGACTGGGTCCCAGCCTGCGCTGGGATGACACCGCATAAGGACTGCGTTGTTACTGGAAACAAAAACCGTTGTATGTGACTGGCGGCTGACTACTGGATGGCTTCGATGTTGGCGGGGTTCATGACCAATTTCTGGAAGATGGTTGTTTGTGAAGCGTGCAACGTTTCAGCTGCGGGGTTGTCCGAACAGGCCGCTTGTGGGTGTTCGTAGGAAATCCAGAAGCCGGGGAACTGCTTAACAAAAGTCGTGAAGAGACCGTCGTTGTTGACATCAAAAGTTCCTTTGTTTCTTCCTAGCGCGCCGTTAGAAACAATCCCGGTCGGCGAGCATCCTTTGTCTAGGTTACTGAGGCTAATCGTCGAAAATAGTGCACTCGATAAGGTTGAGCTGTTGATTGTAACGGCATAGTTCAAATCATTAATAGTCGTCGGAACGTTCAGGAGCTGTATCCCTAATTCTGGTACCTTAAAGGTGGTTGGGCTAGGGGTGGTTTTGGTTGGTGCGGTTGGTGTGGTCGTCGTTTTAGGAACGGCGGCGGTTGTTGGAGTCGAAGCTTGCGCTGCCTTGTGTTGGTTTTGGTATACCAAGTAGCCCACGGCACCGGTCAGGGCCACGATAACTAAAGCTAGCACTACGATCACGACACTGCCGGTTTGGTTTTGGCGGAATTTGCTCATTAGAATAATCCTTATGTTTAGGTAATTAGCTCAAGTGTACACTCAATGCCGTCTCAGCGACTAATAAAATCAGAACCCTTCTCAGACCCGTCACGCCATCGAACGCTAAGAGAAGTTCTCAAAGATTTCAGGGCTTCGTAGGGTGTCGGCTGACTAGGTTTTGCTATAGTTAAGCCATGCCCCTAATTAAAATATCTGTTGGAGACCTAGCCTGATGAGCAAAATCGTGATTGACGCGAGGGAACTGCGGACCAGTACCGGCAAGTATATCGAGCGGCTGTTGCATTATTTACCGGAGGTCGATACCGAGAACGACTACGTGGTGTTGCTCAGAACGAAGGACGTGGCGGGTTGGCGAACAAAAAACGAACATTGGCAGGTGGTGGCGTGCCCGCATGACGAGTTTAGCTTCGACGAACAAATCGGCTTGAAGCGCCAGCTCGACCGCTTGAAACCCGACCTGGTGCACTTCGGCATGGTCCAGCAGCCGGTCTTCTACCGCGGCCGCGTCGTCACCACGATTCACGACCTGACCACTGTTAGATTCGACAATCCGGCTAAGAACAAGGTGGTGTTCAAGCTCAAACAGTCGATCTACAAAGAAGTTATCCGCCGGGCGGCGCGTAAATCGCTGGCCGTCATCACGCCGAGCGAATTCGTCAAAACCGACCTGGCCAAGTTTGCGGGCGTCTCCCCAGGCAAAATTACCGTCACCTTAGAGGCGGCCGACCCGATCGTCGCCTCCCCCGCTGCCCTCCCCAGTTTGCAAAATAAGCAATTTATTATGTACGTGGGTAGACCGACGCCGCACAAGAACCTCGAGCGCCTGATCGAAGCCTTTACTTTACTGCGCGCCAACCACCCTGCCCTCCACCTGGTGCTGGCCGGCAAAACCGACGCCAATTATCGGCGCACAGCGGCGCTGGTGGCTGCTAAGGGCACCGCTAACGTCATCTTCACCGACTTTGTGAGCGAGGGCGAGCTGCGCTGGCTGTATGAGCACTGCGCGGCCTATGTCTTCCCCAGTTTAAGCGAAGGTTTTGGACTGCCGGGGCTGGAAGCCATGCAACACGGCGCCCCCGTCGTTAGCAGCAACGCCACCTGCCTGCCCGAAGTCTACGGCGACGCCGCCCACTACTTTGACCCGCTCGACGTCCAAGCCATGGCCGACGCCATCAACGAAGTCATAACCGATAAAGACCTGCGCGCCCGCCTAATCGCGGCCGGCCACACCCAAGCGGCCACCTATTCCTGGAAACGTATGGCCGAGCAAACCCTGGCCGTCTACAAAACCGCCCTCACCGACAAATAACTAATCCTGCTAAGCGTCAGCGAACCCCGTCATGCTGAGCATCAGCGAAGCATCTTTTAGCTTGTCATGCTGAGCATCAGCGAAGCATCTGAGCATTGATTTGGTTGGGCTCAGATCCTTCACTCCGTTCAGGATGACAAAGGGCGTTCAGGATGACGAGACTGCAAAGTATTGGTCCACGAAAAACGCGCTCCGGGTTGGGTCCAGGAGCGCATCTTACAGTTAGCGGTTATGCGACTAAACCGCTAAGGTTGGTTGGGCCCTGTTTAGAGGGTGTTTTCGATTCCAGTGGTCTTGGAAGCGACTGCCGGAGGAAACATTTCTACCATGTCCATGACGGCCTGGGTGGGTATCTCTCGAACCTTTTCTTCAAAGTCGCCCCCAGGTCGAGCTTCACCGTCCCATTTACCTTCCTCGGCGGCTTTGTTGTCTTTGAAGGCGGCGAGCGCGTCGGCTCCGGTGCGTTCCCACATTTCGTGCTTTAATCCGTAGTTTGAATGGTACGATTCGTGTGATTGGGGTGATTGGTGTTTCATTTCGTTGATTCCTTTTTGTTTTTTTGGGGAGCGTTGGGCATTGAGACGAGATAACGGAGCTTGGTTAAACCGGGCTTAGAGAGCGCCTTCGATATCAGCGCTGTTATTAATGGTCACGGGGATCACGACGGCCTCTGTTTCGACGGCTTTGATACCTATTTCTGTGACCACAGGTGGCAAAGTCAGGGCTTGTTCGTGGGAATCCCATTTGCCGCTCATCTCGGTTTGCACCGCGGCCTTAGCGTCATCGGGGGTGCGGGGGAACTGCTGATATTCTGCTTCGGGAATTCGCTCGCCGCGAGTTACGAGGCCGAGTTCGGAGATTGATTGATTATTCATGATGATTGATTCCTTTTTGTTTTAGTACCGGCTTAAAGTGCCTTAACTTAACCATAGACTATCATGGTTATGCTTTATTGTCAATTGCGTGATGTAGTAAATAGTAATTAGGAAATAGGAAATAGATTGAGCTACGGTAGCTCCCCTACTTCCTAATTACTGATTACTATTCACTGCTGGAGGGCTTGAGGACGATGTGACGGTCGCGGCCATCGCCGGCCGACTCGCTGGCCAAGTCGTACTCGACGGCCAACTGGTGGATGACGCGGCGGTCGGCGGCGTTCATCGGCTGGAGGGCCATCGGTTCGCCGCTAGTCTGGACCTGCTTGACCCAGTCGACGGCCTTTTCGCGCAGGCGGTCGGCGCGTTGCTTTTTATACTCGGCGACGTCGACGTTGACCCGAGCGTGTTCAAAATCATTGTTTTTGAGGGCCGTGCTGGTCAGGTACTGCAAGGCGCGCATGTTGTCGCCGCGCTGGCCGATCAAAAAACCGTTCAGGCTGGTGCTGGGGACGTTCAACTGGATGACTTCGCCGTCGGCGGTCGCTTCGACTTCGGTGTTGAGGCCAAAGAAAGTCAACAAATCTTCTAGAAACTTCTTAGAGAACTGGGTAGCTTCGTCGATTGATGGGTTCATCGCTGTCTCCTCGCCTTATGTTTTTTGGACTTTTTGCCGGGGTTAATGACCTTTTTTGGGGCGTCGGCCACGACTTCGGCTTCGGGGATGCTACCGAGGTCCTTCTTGGTTGGTTCATCGGCGATACTCTCCATCTCGCCTTCGTCCTTGTTCAGGACGATACTCTGCTGAATATAAGCCACGATTCCACCGGTCAACCAATACAAGCTGAGGGCGGCTGGCAAGTTGACCGTAAAGAAGAAGACCATGACCGGGAGCAGGACGATCGTGCTCTGGCCGACCGCACCGGTGACCTCTGACTGATCGGCTTGTTTGCCGTTGCCGGCGTCGCGCAAGATGGCGCGCAGACCGCGCTGGTCTTTGCTGGTCGGCATCAGCTGCTTGCTTTGGAAGTACTGGGCGATGGCGCTACCGAGGACGATGATCAAGGCCGGCAGGTAGAGGCCGCTGCCGGCCTTGATGGCGGGGCGGCTCAGATCGACGACACCGAACAGTGAGCTGTCGAAGGCCTTGATGTTGCCGGCTAGGTGCTGAATCCACGGCAGGTGCTGCAGGGCCGGGTAAGCAAAGGACACGAAAGTGTGCGGGTCGGCGATCACCTTGCGCAGGCCGCTGTAGAGGCCGAGCAGGACGATCATCTGGACGATCAGCGTCGGGAAGGTGCCGAGGGGGTTGATGCCCTTCTCTTTGTAGAGCTCCATCATCATGGCCGACTCTTTGGTGCGGTTGCCTTTGGTGGCGAGCTTGATCTTCTTGATCTCGGGCTGGAGCTGGCGCATGGCTTTGGCCTGGTGGAGCTGCTTGCGCACCAGCGGCCACAGCAACAGGCGGATAATGATGGTAAAGATAATCAGCGCCAGACCGAAGTTGTGACCCGGCAAAAGGGCATAAATGAACACTAACAGGTTAAAGATTGGCTGGACTATAAAGGTCGTAAACATTGTCTTATCTGGCTCCTCTTTGGGTTCTCGTTAGGCTCTACTATAACAGGTATGGGCGACAATTTCACAGACAGCATTTACTGGTTTGGCAATTATTAGCAAATTTCTATTCGCCATTTAAGCTCACTTTACCGCCCTGGCGTCATCCTGAGCGCAGGCGAAGGATCTCACCCCGAAGAACCCTTAGCTCAGATTCTTCGCTATCGCTCAGAATGACGGTGTTGTGGTGGCGGGCCTGGGCGGCTGAGCGGCCCGAGCTGACTTTCAACTTTATGAACTTTATAACTTTCTGGTAGAGTTGAGGACGCCGGCTTTGGTTAGGAGGTCGATGATGGTGGCTTCCAGTTGGGCGTGGGGCAGCGTCGCTAGTTCTTCGCCAAACACCGTTAGGACGAGGTCACTGGCGCTGAGCTGAGCTGCGTGCGAGCGAATAATTTCGTAAATCCGGCGGCGGATCCGGTTGCGCACGACGGCCGACTTGCTGACTTTGCGGCTGACGACCACGGCGGCGCGGTAGCCTCCGGGGCGCTTATTGGCGACTGTTTTGAGGCTGACGAGCGTCCCACGCTGTGTTTGGGCACGACGATAGACAGCCCGCAGGCTGTTGTTTCCATGAAAGCGGTGCGACCTTGTAATCATCACTTCCCTACGGGAGTTATAAAGTTCATAAAGTATAAAGTTAAAAGTTGGCTGCAGTCCGAGCTAACTTTCAACTTTATGAACTTTATAACTTTTTACTAATGAGTTAAACGGGCGCGGCCCTTGTTGCGGCGGCGGTTCAAAACGAGCTTACCGGCTTTGGTGGCCATGCGCTTCATAAAGCCGTGCTCACGGGAGCGACTACGTTTCTTTGGTTGGAATGTTCTTTTAGGCATAGGTCTATCTTACGTCACTTCGTTTATTTGATGAAATCCCACTACTGAGAAGATTGCCCGTCTAGCATGTTTTTTGATGCTTGCATACGTAGAATTGACAATATTTAACCCTCGTATAATACCAAGTTTTCCACCATCCGCCAAATTCTTTCCACAGATTACTAGATGGGGCGAGCGGCTGTGCATAAGATTACTTCTTATTGTGTGTTTTAGCGGGTCCGGCCGACACTTTTTACAAAAGGTGTGGAAAACTTTACCCCGGCTGGTGTATATTTAGGTTAGACATTAAGGAGCGGGATGCAAAAGGACAGTTTGTGGCAGGCAGTATTAGGAGAGATTGAGCTCTCGGTGTCGCGCGGCAATTTTTTGACATGGTTCAAAAGCACCCAACTGCTAAGCCACGACGACACGACCGTCACCGTTGGGGTGCCCAACGTCTTTATCAAGCAGCAGCTGGAGCGCAAGTACAACGACCTGATCTCGGTAACCCTGGCCAAAAACGGCCTCAACCCCATTACCATCGAATATAAAATCTCACCGCTCTCAACGACGACTCGCGCGCCGCAGTTCGACGAGCCGATCTTCGTCACCACCACCAACCAGGAGCCGGCCGGCTCGGGCGCCGTTCGGGCCAGCACCAACAACAGTTTCAGCCACTCCTACCGCCAAGGCATCAACGAACGCTACACCTTCGACAACTTTATCGTCGGGGCCGGTAACGAACTGGCCTTCGCCGCTTGCCAGTCGATCGCCCAGCTGCCAGGCAACAAGTACAACCCGCTCTTTTTGTACGGCGGCGTCGGTATCGGCAAAACCCACCTAATTCAGGCCGTCGGCAACGCCATCTCTAAGCAAAACCCGGCCGCCAAAGTCCTCTACATCTCGACCGAGCAATTCGTGCAGGAGTTCGTCGACGCCCTGCGCTTCCGCAAAACGGCCGATTTTGCCAGTTACTACCGGACGGCCGACGTACTTATCGTCGACGACATCCAGTTCATCGCCGGCAAAGAAAAGATGCAAGAAGAATTCTTCCACACCTTTAACGCCCTCCACCAAGGTAATCGCCAGATCATCATCAGTTCCGACAAGCCACCCAAAGAAATCGCCACCCTCGAGGAGCGTTTACGCAGCCGCTTTGCCTGGGGCATGAGCATCGATATGCAAAACCCCGACTTCGAAACGCGCTGTGCCATCGTCCAGACCAAAGCCCAAGAACACGATATGGTCTTGCCGACCGACGTCGTCGAGTACCTTGCCACCAACGTCCAAACCAACATCCGCGAACTCGAAGGCGCCCTCAACCAACTGCTGGCCTTTTGTGAAATGCGCGCCCTTGAGCCGTCACTCGAAATCGTCAGCAGCCTGCTCGGCGTCAGCAAGACGCGGCCCAAGCATTTGAGCGCCAAACAAATCATCGAACGGACCGCCCGCCACTTCCAAATCCCGATGGAAGAAATCATGGGTCCGAAACGCGACAAAGACATCGTCGTCCCCCGTCAAATTGCCATGTATATGCTGCGCAGCGAGTTGCATTTGAGTTTCCCGAAGATTGCCCGCGAACTGGGGCGCAAAGACCACACCACCGCTATCCACTCGGTCGAAAAAATCGAGAAAGAATCGCGCGAAGACGCTGGGTTGCGCCACACGCTATCAGAGATTAAAGAGCGGCTCTATGCCTAAGGTAGGAAATAGGAAGCAGGAATTAGGAATTAGTTGGCTGCCGGGCGGTTTTGCGTTAGTTAATTTAAATTTAACTAATTTCTGGCATACTGCGAGGTCGTCTCGAGGCTTCGTGCCTGGACTGCAAGATAGCTTTAAGTTAGTGAACGCCGTGGCAAAGGAAGGCGAAACAATGAGCAAAAGTGACACTAAATCGCTAGTTTCTACTTCCCATTTCCTAGTTTCTAGTTCCTACTACCTGTGCACCGCCTGGGTACAACATGTGTACACAGGATTGGTTCACGGTGCATATAACCTGGGCTTATGCGCAGGTAGTCGAAGGGGCTGTTCGTGGGCTGAGTACAAATACTATGCTTTATGCGCAGCCAAGCCCCGTTTTAACCACCTAGTTGTGCCCAGCATTTTAAGCTATTTGACCGCTGTTAATCAACTACTTATCCCTATTATCCACACCGCCAATAAAAACAATAACAAAGTAAATTATTTAAAAAGCTACTTATTACTAATACCCGTCAGGAGCCCCGTATGAAATTGCAAGTCACCCAGGAAAACCTCAACCGTGCTCTAGGTTCAGTCGCACGAGTTGCTAATAGTCGAAACACACTACCAATACTAGCTAACGTACTTGTCAAAACAAGTAGTAATCGCTTGAGCCTATCGGCGACCAACCTCGATATCGCCATTACCCACTATATTGGCGCCAAAGTTAGCACCGAAGGCTCGATCACCGTCCCGGCCCGCTTAATGCAAGACTTCGTTAATAGCCTACCGAGCAGCGTTATCAACCTGGAATTAGAAGAAACCAAACTCCGCGTCACAACCGACCAATACCGTTCAGTAGTCAACGGCATCGTAGCCGACGACTTCCCCGTCATGCCGGCCATTACGGGCGGAAAAGCCTGGACCGTCAACGGCGCGCTGCTCAAAAAAGGCCTCCAACAAGTCGTCTTTGCGGCTTCGAGCGATGAAACCCGCCCGGTCTTAACAGGGGTGCTATTCCATACGATCGACAATAAGCTGGTGATTGCCGCGACCGACAGTTACCGCCTGGCCGAAAAGAGCTTGGGCACCAACAAAGAAGCTATTCGGTTGCTTATCCCGGCGTCTTCCCTGCACGACCTGTTGCGCATTTTGGGCGACGGTGGCGACGACGTCTCGGTGACGCACGACGAACAGCAAGTGCTGTTCCGAGTCGGCGACGTCGAACTCGTCACCCGCTTAGTCGACGGCAACTACCCCGATTACCAAAAATTGATTCCGAGCGGCTTTACGTCTGAAGCCACCCTCAAGCGCAGCGACTTTGTGAACGTCACGAAGGTCTCTAGCTTGTTTGCGCGCGAAAGTGCCGGCAGCGTGACGATTGAAGTCGACGAGGACTCAGGCAGCCTGAGCATTCGTTCGGTCGCCTCGCAACTCGGCGAAAACACCGCCACGGCTGAAGCCAAAGTGACCGGTAGCGGCAGTATTACTCTCAACTCTCGTTATTTACTCGATGCCCTCAACGCCCTATCGGGCGATACAGTCAGCTTCGGCTTTAACGGCAAGCTCGAGCCAACCCTGTTACGTGACCCGGCGAGCGATGACTACCGCCACGTCATCATGCCCCTTAAAGGCTAGGGCCCAAAGCAATTTCACAGACAACATTTGTCATTTAACAAATTATTTGTAAATTTCTTAATTTACCATTGCACCCGGACACTCGGGCCATCTGACAAATGATACCTGGTAACTAATTTGTTAAATGAAAATTGATCAATGAGCACTATAGAAGAATCCTTATCTATTGGATCCCAAATCAAGTTTGGGATGACAAAGTATTCCGTCATCCTGAACGGAGTGAAGGATCTGCGCTATGAGGACTCAGATCCTTCGCCTATGGCTCAGGATGACAAAAAGGCCCTAGGATGACAAGGGGGGGTCTAGGCTGACGAGTGGGTAAAGTTCAGGAAGACAAATAAGGAGTTTAGTATACTGGCATGTATATGATTGATATAGAATTAACACCTTTTAGGGTTTTATCCTGTGATTGCTAATTTAAGGGCGCAGCACTTCCGCTCGTACAGCGATGAGATTTTCGAGTTTGATCCGGGGATTAATATCGTCGTCGGGCCGAATGCCAGCGGTAAAACTAATTTGCTGGAGGCGATTTTGGTGGTCGCGACCGGCAGTTCGTATCGCGCTCGAGACAGCGAACTGCTCCAGGTTGATGCTCCATGGGCTCGGCTCGACAGCCAGGACACACTGGGCAATAACCGGACGGTTAAGTTGATACGCGAACCGCTGCCGGGCAAATCGTACGAACTCGACGGTAAGGTCTACAGCCGGTTGACCCTGCCCCACCGGCTGCCAATCGTTTTGTTCGAACCAAACCATTTGCAACTCTTGGTTGGTTCGCCCGAACAGCGCCGGGTATATTTAGATGATTTGTTAGAGCAGACGGTCAGCGGCTACGGCACGCTGCGCCGCCAGTATAAACGGACGCTCGCCCAGCGCAACAGCCTGCTCAAACAAGCCGGCGCGAGCTTAGACATGCAGCTCTTCCCGTGGAACATTCGTTTGAGCGAACTGGCCGGCCAAATAGTGCGCTATCGTAGCCAACTGACGACCGAACTCAATGCCGAGATCGGCGGGCTCTACCACGACCTATCGCACAGCGCCACCGATGTGCGTTTGGTCTACGACAGCCGCTGGCCGGCCGATAACTATGACAGTCACTTATTAAAAAAGCTCGAGGCGAGCAGCGAGCTCGATCGCTTGCGTGGCT
This sequence comes from Candidatus Saccharibacteria bacterium UBA5145, assembly GCA_002413865.1. Classification (GTDB taxonomy): domain Bacteria; phylum Patescibacteriota; class Saccharimonadia; order Saccharimonadales; family UBA4665; genus UBA4729. Next base: position 38,376 of record DHXX01000012.1, on the reverse strand, counting down.
TTACCTCGGCCGGCCCGCACCGCGAAGATTTACTGGTACTGTTTGATAACCGACCGGCCGCCGACGTGGCTTCGCGCGGTGAGACACGGACGGCCGTTCTGGCGCTCAAAATCCTCGAACTCGGCCGACTGCAGGCCGTCCACGACGTCGCCCCCCTGCTGCTGCTCGACGACGTTTTCAGCGAACTCGACGGCGCCCGCCGCCGGGCCCTGACCAACTATCTCAAAGACTACCAAACCTTTATCACGACGACCGACGCCGACGTCGTCCTGCAGCACTTCACCGAAACCTGCCACATCCTCCCGCTGGGGAGCTAATAGCCAGCTTTTGGATAGCTCAATATCTCCTCAGGGGGTTATTCGGTATTCTGGTTGGTTTGCCACTCTTTTTGGACCTGGTTGGGGTCATGTAGTGAGTCGGTCAGGTTGTTTAGTAGTGCGGTTCGATCGGCTTGCGCGTCGGCGGTTGGATTATTGATAAATATCTTTAAACCATTGGTCGCCACGTTGTAGTCTAGGTAGTAGATAGCTGAGCCGTTAACGGTTACTGTGGCGGTTGGATTTTCCACAAACACTACTCGGTAAGGCGAGACTTGAGATTGAACGGACTTATTTGTACTAACGAGCACTAAATCATTATTGGTATTGGTCGTGGCAAAGGCGGTCGCGGAATTGCCGGAGATATCCCAGGCGCTGCGCAACTGTCCAATATATTGGAGGTCTTGATCGGCCACTGTCAAGCTATAGGCCGTCTGCTTGCTGGCCGACCCAGTGGTCAGGCGGGCCGTTGCTGTACTCGACTGGGCTGGACTGAGGTTATCGGCTGGGGCGGGCAGAGCTAAAATGCCCTTCTGGAAGGTCGTGTAATTATTGGTATTTTGGGCGGCGCTTAGCAATTGATAAGATTTGTGTAGCGCCAGATCGTATATGTACAAATCGGCGTGGGCGGTGGAGTTGGTTTTTGGGTCAAGCTCCGCGGCATTGTTTTCGTAGATGACCGCGTTGTGATCGGCGGTGACGACGGGTTGGCGGGTCGTGTTGGCGGTTATTGGCAGAACCGTCCGCTGGCCGTCTTTCCAAACTACCAAGTTGGCGTCTTGATGGGCCAAAACTCCTTGGGCGGTATCGCCAACCAAGCTGGAATTACTAACCGCGAATTTATTAGTCACGGCCAGCGAAGCCGGGTTGAGGTGCTCAATCGTTTGCTTAGCGGCTGTGCCGAGTTGGGTGAGAGCGATGATCGCTTTTCCATCTGAGCTCCAAACAGCTTGATTGACGGTGCCGTCCAGCCCACCAGTTACTTGCTGCGGTTGGCTAAGTCCTGGGCTCCACAACCACCAAGAGTTGGCCCCCTGTTGGGCGGATGGGTCGGCTTGGGCATAGAGATCATCCTGGGCGGAAACAGGTCCGACCTCGAACAAGACCTGCTGTTTGCTCCACACGACATCAATAACGTTCGGTAGGTTGAATTCCGGCGTAAAGGTTTTGGTTTGTGAAGTTCGGAGATCGATGGTCGCAAATGAGCTGCCGGTGAAGAATTCCAGAGTATTATTATCGATTAAATTTGGGAACTGGACATTACGACCGATTATTTGGCTAGCATAGAGGGTTCGATTGCCTGACGGTTTTAAAAACGAGGTACCGTGGTGGTTAAACAGTGTCACCGCCATCACTATGATGACAGTAGCTACGGAGACAAAAATGGTTAGTTGTTTCTTATTCATAATTAATACCAGTGCGGATTACGGCTTTGCCACAGCGCCCAAGCGTTACAGGGGTTTTGGTAGCGGCCTTGTATATAGCTTAACCCCCATTTGATTTGTGTGGCCGGATTTGTTCTATAATCACTGCCCGCCGAGGCCATTTTACTGGCTGGTAGTGACTGGGGTATGCCATAGGCGCCGGAACTAGGATTCCCTGCTTTTTCATTCCAGCCCGATTCATGTTGCCAGAGAGTATACAAGCACTGCCATTGGGTGCCATCACCCCAGCCATTGGCCGCCGCTAGTTGCTTGCCGATCGCGGCGTTGCCGGTTGGACTACCTGGTGCTGACGCGCCCCCACCGGTCGACCCTTGGCCGCAGTCGACGGCTGTGCCGGCATTGGCGGCCATTTCTTGCATCCAGCCGGTTATTTGTTTCGCGTAGTTAGTCGGATTATTACCGTCTGAAGCCGGTGCATACTTGCTAACTAAGTCGATAATTTGTATCAAGCCGGCATCGATATAGACGGATTTTATCAGGCTTTGCTCGTCGTCCGCACTATCGACGCTAGCTGCCCAAGACGACCACTTATACCACGACCGACCAGCGAGTTGGACCGCCGGTTGACCAGTGGTGGCGGAACGACCAAAGGCGTTAAAAGATCCCGGCGGTATATGGACACCAAAGCTACTCTCTTTTAGGGCTTGGGCCGCTACTAAGAATGGATTGACTCCGGCCCGCTGCGAACCGGCTACGATGTGGCTACCCAGGCCATCGAACGGCGAGCCTTTGCCGCCATTATCCTGCACAAATTTATCAATCGCGCTCGCCACTTGGCTAGCGTCACTGATAGCCGGTAAGGTGGCCAAAGCACACGACGAGGTTCCGCTATTGCTAGTAGCGCTACCGGCGACTTCGGTGTCAAAGAAGAGTATGCCCTCTTGAAGGACTTGGGTTTGAGCTCCGGTCAAAGCTTGGGCGTTGACCAACGAAGGCGACACCAACAAAACCAAGACACTTATTGCGAGGAACCAGGAGCGTTGGCCGCCAATCGGTTTAATCTTAATAGCCGGCATGGATGTGATTCTCGTGTTCCGATTCCACGCCCAACGTATAGATGCTGACACAGCTAGTGGTGCACAATTTACTACCATACTGCTGGGTGGCTGCCAAATCCGCGTCGAAGTGGTTACCATAGCCGTAAGATATTTGCTGGCTCAATGTCAGAGTGGCTGGTAGAGCATTTAAGAACTTGTCCAGCGCTAGAGTATTAGTTTTGGCTTGAGTGCTATTTTGATTGACGCCGACTCCATTGACAGAACTAATATCAACGGCATAGCCGCCGGAGTGGCCGTGCGCACCGTCATGGCTATGGTCGCCACACAACGAGTAAGTGCCAATCTTAAACTTGCCGACTTCTATGGCGTAGAGCATCAGCTGCAAAACATGTGTGTCGAGCGTCTGGGCGGTGCAGCCTTGGCTACCCGACAACGTATGTCCGGCGACTACTTTTTGCAGGTCCGCGCAGTCCCCGGGGTTGTCGCAAGAATACTGCCCGGTTTTTTTGTAGTCGAGAATTTTTTGAGCCAGCTGGGAATTCGTGCCTTCCGCGACCGGCCCAGAAGTCGAGCCGCCACCCCCGCTGCCCGGAGTCGTTGCGGCCGGAGAACCAAAGCCGACATCGCTGCAGGCTTGGTCGTCGTCACCGTGATAACAAGAGATGGCGTCCATAGTACGGGTATCGAAAACAAACAACATAATCCTTTTCCAGCTGTCATCGCTGGTATCACTACAGCTTGAACCGGTATAGGCCCCGGTGCTAGGATTAACTTCCTTTTCAGCGACAACGTTCCAGCCATCACCGCCTTTAGCTAGTGTGGCACCAAAGCATTCCAGGGCGCGGTTTTTGTAGTTGTCGGTAGTGTCGTGGTCGAGGATGGCCGCAACTTTATCAGCGTTATCATAGGGGTCTTCATATTTGGGATCGTTGGCTATACTGCTCGGGATGCCATACTGCGGGAAACCCCAGTCATAAGGCGTACTGGCGGCGTGCGCTCGCGGAAGTATCGAAGATAATATGGTTGGTAGCCACTTATTGACGCTAATTAGACCGATGGCCATGTTTTTAAGGTTTTGGCCAGGGTCCGGGCTTTGCGTGTCGATGGCCCGCGACGCCAGTGACCGATAATCGTGAACGTCAAATACCCTAGCGAAGACGCTCCTGGATTGAAAATCCTTGACGCTCTGAGTTTGTTGCTGTTGCTCCAGCATGGCCGATTCGGGGTTGCTTAGCGCTATTCCTCCCGAAGACCGCGCTTCAATACCGCCCGCCGCTCGAGCACCATAGGCTAGTAGGTTTCCACCAATCGGCCCACTCATTACTTTTGGAGCGATCGCATCAGTCGAAAATAGGTTGGTGAGCTGTTGTTCGAGCATATAGAACACCCCAGCCGTCGCAATTAGTCCAGCCCCGGCTTTGGCCCCGAAATAAGCCGCCGCGGTGGCTCCCCCGGTCGGGGCAGCGGCAATTAACATTCCAATACCGGCCGCAAATTGAATAACTAAGCCGGGTTTACTGCAAGCGACCTTGCCGAAATCACCCCCACCGATGGTGCTACGGATATTATCGGCCGTGGTGTTGCTATTGAAGGCTTGTTTGTAGTCCGGAGTGATGTCTTCCCCGCCCGCTAAACCCGGAGTCGCCGTTTCCTGAATACCTTTGGCGGCCCAGATAGTCTGACCCTGGTTGTTGGTGAAGTTTTGGACGACCGCCCCAACTGCGGGCATACTAACGTCCTGCCCCGCTTGGACCTGGGCCCCGACCGCTATTTTATCAGTCGCTTCTATGGCGGCGGGGGTTACAATGGCGGCTTGGTTTACCGTAACGACATCGTCGGCAATCGAGCGCACTAAACACATGCCAGCGGTGACCAGTAGGGCCCCGGCGGCCGCCCCCTTATAGCCACTCAGGCTGTCCTTTATATTTGCCTTAGCTTTTACGGTTTCTTCGGTTGGGGCGGGTTCTCTAGCTTTGGCCCGATCTTCTTCGGCTTTTTTTGCATCAAGGGCGTGACCGGCTGTATTCTCGGCGCTGGCTTTTACGCGCTCGATTGGATGAAGCAGTGACGGAGTGTTATTGAACTTATTAAAAACTCGGAACTTGACGGCAGTTGTTATTTTGCCGTCGCCGAGCAAGCTCATGCTCTTATCGGTTAAGGCCCGCGTGGCGCTGATGTTGAAGCCCCGGGTATTGACGTTGTACATACCGTCGCTAAATTGTCTTAGATCTCCAGGCGAAAGATCAAACGTTTTCTCGATAAAGGAGCGGGCTTCGGTATTGTTCATTTTTTTAAGCTCCGGAAACTTTTCGGCCATTTTGGCCTTATTAAAGGTCACCGTTTTAGGGCTGCCCGTCAACGGGCTTCTTTCATAGGTAATGCCAATATCGTTTAGTTGGGCCGTGGTCTTGCCGAAGGTTAGGCTGCCAAGTTTGCCGACACGGGTCTCCCCGACATTCCCGGACCGCGCAAACCGAAACAGCCCCTGGGTGCGAACAGCCGAGGTTTCTTCGGAGCCATGGAAATTCTTCATAAGTATCTGGGACAAATGGACAGCTTGCAGCGGGCCGGACGAAATACCGGCCAGCATAAACCCGATACCGACTAGGCCGCCGATTACCCCCCCGCCAACGGTACTGCGTCGTCGGTTTTTGCTGCTCCAAAATAGATTTTTGACAGTCTCTACTTTTGAGATGGCGCCACCAGTGAAACCTCTGCCAAGTTGTTTGGCGGCCAGACCAAGCCCCGCTTCAGACGAGGCTAGGCCGCCGGAACTAACAGCTTTAGAGCTGTTGTCGGATTCATCATCGGCGGCTTTAACGGAGTGGAGTTCGCCGCGTGGTACACCATCGCCCTCCCCGCCACCTTCTAGGGCGCGGAGTCCAGGTAGGTCTGGTCGGATATCCGGTCGATCATCCTCGGGTAAATTGAAGGCTGGTTCGCCCATAACTGTTTATTTCCACATTATTACAAAACTTATTATACGCTACCAGGGTACAAGCGATTACTGAGGTCGATAGTGCCTTGAGGTTGGTTGAACTCGCCTTGCTCGTTGGCGGTCTTCATCTGTTGGAGCTGCTGCGGGTCGGTCGTGATCAGCCCCGTCTCGGTCGGGCTGGCCACGACTTGGATGTGGACGTGGTTTTGACCGGCAAAGAACAGTCCCTGGCCGACCGGGAATTGACTGAGGCGCTTCTTCTCTTCGCTGGTTAGCTTAAAGACGGTACTCAATAGATCGACCGCCGTCGGTGACTGTTTGAGCAGGATTTGCATGCTGGCGTTGGCGACGATCGCCCGGCCCATCCGTGAACCCATAAAGTCCTCGACGTCTTGGGTGATGGTGGTAATACCGAGGTTGTATTTGCGGGCCCGCTTGGCCAGCGAGAACAAGAAATTGGCCGAGTCTTCATACTTCATGAGCTGCCAAGCTTCATCGACGATTAGGATGCGGCGGCGCTGGTCGGTTTTGGTCTTATTCCAAATGTAGTTGAGGACGATATACATGGCGACGGGACGCAGTTCGTCTTCGAGGTCACGGATGTTAAAGACGACTAACGGGTTGTTGATGTTGATGTTGGATTGCTGGCTGAAGATGCCGGCGAACGTGCCACTGGTGTATTTACGCAAGCGTTGGGCCAGCTGCGGACCGTTACCGCCCATGTGCAGCAACGTATCGTAGAGGTCGGCGATGGTCGGCGGTAGGCCGGTGTGGGTCAACGGATCATTGGTGATACCGGCTTTGGCGTAGGTCTCGATCAGGGCGGCGTCGAGGTCGGCTTCTTCGCTCGGTGCCAGGGCCGGTGTCATGACGTTAGCGCCGCCGAGCATTTGGGCTTGGGCGCCACCCATCATCAGGCGTAGCAGTCCATGGAGGGTAATCAAATTGGAGCGCAGGGCGTTGTCGGCTTCTTCGGAGTCGACCACTTTCGGCAGGTCAAACGGATTGATTCTGGTGGCCGAGCTCAGGCTGAGCCGCACATAGGCGCCACCGACGGCTTCACACATCCGCTGGTACTCGTTCTCGGGGTCGATGATGATGATCTCGGTGCCAAACATCATACTGCGCAAGGCCTCGAGCTTGACGGTGAACGACTTGCCGGCCCCAGCCTTGGCGAAGACGACCGAGTTGCCGTTCTCCAGACTAAAGCGGTCGAAGATGACCAAACCGGAGTTATGCATGTTGATGCCGTACAAAATACCGGTGTCTTGGGTCAGGTCGGCGCTAGTGAACGGGAAGCTGGTGCTGAGGGCGCCGGTGCTCATGTTGCGGCGGATTTGGAGCTGGTCGTTCATCTGCGGCACGGTGCTGTTGAAGCCCTGTTCTTGCTGGCTGGTGGCCGGTTTGGAATAGACCAACTGCTGGCCGAGCATTGACTCGATTTTGTGACTGACAAATTCCAATTCTTCGATCGAGTTGGCGTAAACCGTAAAGTACAGGCCGAAGCGGAAGAAGCGCTCTTCGCCGACCTGTAACTTGTCACGCATCTCTTCGGCGTCGATGATAGCGGCCTGTTTGCCCGGGTCACGGATACGGCCCTTTTCGCCGTCGATCTGGATGCCGGCCTCGAGCTGGGTGACCTTTTTGCGCAAGTTCTCGAGCACGACTTGGCTTTCGACCGGGTAGACGTACATGCTCATGTCGATGACTTCGTCGAGGTTGACCATGCCGCTCAACCAGCCGGTGTAGAGTTGGCGCGGGTAGCCGTAGACGTAATAAGTGCGGGCGTAGCGGGTACCGAGCTGGAAGTGGGTACTACTGAACTCGAGCGAACTGGGGGCGATGAAGTCACGCAGGGCGGTCACGCCCTTCTGGAAGGCGGCCTGGACTTCGACCTCTTCACGGGCCCGCTGGGCCTGGGCTATGGCGACTGGGTCGAGGGCGGGTTGTTTGCCGAAGGCCATTAGGCGCTCCCTTTGGTTGCACTAGTTGAAAGTTTGAAAGTTTGAAAGTTGAAAGTTAGCTGCTGCATAAACCTGGCCTGAACCCCTAATACTTTCGACTTTATGAACTTTATAACTTTCAACTGTGAGCACATTACTGTAATTCCCTCTGCAGGTGGGCTTGGGTGGCCGTCCCCTGCCCTTTAGTGACGATATCGGCCGTCATCTGGTTAAAATCTTTGAGTTCTTGGCGGGTAGCGGTGTCGGGGTTATAGGTGTCGTAATACAATTCGATCAGTTCCTGGGTGTCTAGCGGCAGTCCTTGGATGCTGCATTGCAGCAAGCCCGACAGCACCGCCTGGACGCGGTTGCGCAGTTCGGCTTTGGCGTTTTCGAGGTCGGCTTCGTGGATCGTGACGTGCTGTTCTTTGTTGTTAAACATCGTGGCGATACCGCTAAAGAAGTTTTTGCTCTGGGCGAGCGTCTGCTTGACGTCGGCCAGCGGGAAGAATGGAATAATGACATAAAACTTCTTGTCCATAATGTTGGTCTGTTGGCTGAGGGCGTCGATGTAACCGATGTAGTCTTCCATCAGCAGGGCGAGCAGCATGTTGTCGTGTTCGGTGCGGATTTTGTCGAGTTTGGCGATATATGGTTGGAGGTCTATTTTCTGGGAACGCAAGAAAATCTGAATCGGAAAGTACAAGGAGTTTAGAAAGCCCTGATAGCTGTATTCGACGGCTTCCTGTTCTTGTCCGCTCATCAGGTCGAAGTTGATGCTCTTGACCATGACGACGCAACGGAACGAACCGTCGTTCATGATGACGATACCATCGCGGACTTCTGCTATCTGAAGGGCGTTTTGGGTGCTGTTGGGGTTGGCGCGCGGGGCGGCGACGTTGACGGCGCTGGTGGCGTCGGCCGCAAAGACGGTCGACCCGGGCGCAGTAGTAGCCCCGGGGACGGCGTAGCCGGCCGGTGCCGGGTAAGCTTGGGCCGGTGGAGCCGGTTGCCCGGGGTTGGGATAAACGGGCGTAGGGGCTGGCCCTTGTGGGTAAGGGTTGGATTGATTTGGATCTGACGGATTCATATGTTTTTAGCCCACCCTATTACTAGAACGCAGTCTGTTTTTAAGACTAGCGTAGTGAAATGACAACTTCATCCTGCGGCGACTGAGGATTCTTTACTTTGTAGGCTTCCCGCGCCAAAGTCGCCACATTTAAGTCGTTATTACTTGCCAAGTTCAGTATAGCAGGATTGGGAGGGGGTGTCATCGGTTTGGGCGGCAGTACCGGCGCGACGGCCGGAGCTTGATTAACGGGGGTTGGGTTGGCCGACTGGGCCCCCAGTGGTTGCAACGTTTTCATGTGGGCGCTGTAGACCTGCTGGGTCGTATTACGGGCCTTGATGTTGTCTAATAAAGCCTCTTCGGCGGCGGTTGCAGGCGGCGTGGCTCCGTCGTCGACTAGACCTGGCTGCACGACTTGGGCTTGGGCAAAGACGGCTTGCCCGTCGGACGGCGGCGTCGGCGCTTGGTTTAGGAACCAGTAATTCTCGGGCGCGACTGGCACCTGGGCGGTCGGTTCGGCGCGGACGCCGTTCATAGTGTTGACGAGTTGTTGATGGTGGGCCCGACTCGAGGCGTTGATCATCTGGTCGAATTGCTGGGCGATGGGGTTGCTGCGCTCGTCGAGGATATCGTCGGACGCCTGGACGTCATAATCCGGTACCGCTTGCGGCATTGTCGACGGATCGATCAAGCGGTCAGATTCACCCCCCATGGTTAGCTGGCTCGGTTGACTGTACAAATTAACATTGACGTTTTTAATGGCCCAGCCCCGGCTATCGATGGTGTTGGCGAGGGCGCTCAAACGGCTCTGCACCTCAACTTGGCTGAGCCCATTGGTCCGATTTATCTCAACCCTTTTTGGCACGGTTATAGTAACGAGCTCTTTGACGCCGCTCTGGTCCCAAATGCGCTTGCGCGGTTTGAACAAGAAGCGCAGCTTGGCCAAAGCCCACACCTCGGTCGGCTGGTCCTTGCCGATCGGCAGCGCAAAAAAGCCCGTAAACAGGGCTGGCGGCAGAAAGATGGCTAACATGAAAGGAGCGCCCTTAGTAACCACCACAAAACAGAGATATAGAAAGAAAGCGGTGATCAAAGCAAAAATGAATTGCCGCAGCGTCAACGGCCCAAGAATCTTGTCTTCGGCCTCGATATTCTGGATAACTTTATATGATGCCATGTGTCACCTGTAGATACCCTGAGTTCTCCGTGCTGGAGAGGTACTGTTTATGGGGCAATTGGACCTCCTGGTCGTGGGTGTAGTGGGCCGTTAACTTGATTAACAAAGTCGGCGATCGCGGCATCGACATGGCCGGACCCGCTACTGATATTGGCACCACTACCGATACCGGGAGCGCTGGGAATAACGGTGCCGTCGTCGCCGATGCTGCCGATGCCCTGGCCCTGGCGCATGCGGGTGTCCAGAATCTTGGCGGTCGTCTTGTTGTCTGCGATAGTCCGTTCCGCCAGAGCTTGACCGCCCATCTTTGTGCCGTCCGACAGAGCGGCTGCCTTAAAGCCGGCTTTGTCGAAGACGTCCTGCCTGGCTTTATTGGATGCATCGTCGGTGCCGGTAATGAGCGCGGCGTCAGCGATGGCGCCTTGGGCCGCGGTGTGGCCTTCACTGAGCGCCAAGAGCGGCGAGTCCTTCATGTTGGATATCGGGTACGAACCAAAATTCTCGGCGGCGTCCTGGGACATGGTGGCGTAGTCGATCCTGCGCTTCCATAATCCAGTATCTTCATTCTTGCTAAACGAAGAGTGCTTGAGGTCGAGCCGCTTGGCTTGGTTGGCATAACCAACACCCTTCATAATGCCATTGATTTCATCATGATTGTAGCCTTTCTTCTCCAGCATCGCTGGGGTCTCCGCCAGAAACTTATTGTATTCTGAGTCGTTTCCGGCTTTGCCGAGTTCGTAGTTAATGGCGGCCTGCGAGGCCGATAAACCCGCCCCGCGACCGTAGAGTGAATTGGCTTTTTGGACGTCGAGGTCGGAGAACACCTTGCCACTCGTTGATGAGCGCCAGAGGCCGTCGTCGCCCTTTTTAGCATAGAAAGCACGCACACTGTCGTCGGGACCATAGCCTGTTTTTTGTTCCCGCAATTCGGCCTGTTTCTTGGTAAGCGCCGAGCGTTTGGCCTCTAGGTCGCCCGAGTTGAGCACTCGGCCAACCGGGCTGAGTGTCCGTCCCAGCCGACGCTTCCATCTGGCTGTTTGGGCTGATTGATTGTCCGTCACTCCAGCTTTTTGAAGACCGCCAACCCTACTAACGCCCCGTTCCCGGCTCAGTATATTTCGGTCTTCCAAACCATTGCGAGCCCTGTTGCGGCGACTGTTGGGGTCGTTGGCGTTGCCCTTGTAGGCTTCCGCTCCGCGTTTACTGATCCCACCTAGGGCACCGTGCAGCTGACCGATGACGCCGCCGGCAAGCTTGAAAGCGAACGGAATCAGGAAAAGTGGCACCACTAGCGCCGCGACACTCACGAACTGGCCAACGACTCCGGTGATGCCGCCACTCTGACTGGTCGAATTGATGGTGACAGCAAGTATGTTGGCGATGGCAAAGATGACGGCAATAATCGGGTAGACAAGCAGCGTTTTTATCAATAAATCCCACCACTTTTTGAAATATTTTTCGGTGTTGGGGAGACAGTACAACGCAAAGGCCACCGGACTGGCGATTATGAGCAGGATGATCAAACCGCGCCGGATGACTACCGTTACCAGAATGGCAAGAACTGTCAGCAAAACCGGCATCAAGAAGAATGTCCAGATGAACGTCCACAGCGGGCCGGCACTTATGGCGGCCCAAAAGGCAGTACCTACTATGGCGGTGAGCCCAATGCCACCCGTCGTGCCGCTAATGCTGAGTTTGAAGAACCCCGGTGTTTGGGCAAAGGGGGCGCTAATAATCGTGGCTAGGCCGTTCCCCAAAATGTTCGTCAGGTCAACGGCGAAAGCGACAAGATAAATGGATAGGTTGACCATGACGGCGGCGACTAATAGGCGCGGCAAGACCTTCTTGGCGGTGTAGGCCTCGATCATGCCACCACCAATTGATTGGCCAAACACTATCACCAGCAGCGCGATTACCAGGAAAATATTGCCATATATGCGAAAGTTAGACCAGATTTGATAGGTATGCGTTGGGTCGCTGCTACTGCCTAAAATGTCGATTGGCCTAGTCACTAGTAGCGGCTGAATCATGGTGCTGTAGAGGCCGTCAATAGTCTTGGCTAGACCATCTATTATTGGGCATAGTACCCAGCCCAACGCACCACCCTGCGACTCACAGTCGGGTGAAGTGGCCGCAGCTCCACCGCCAGTCACGGCCGGTGCCGTACCACCGGCCTTAACGTAGGCGGCGTAAGCATTGATAAGGATAGGGTTACCAACATGATTGGCTATCTCAGGGCAGTTAGAACCACCGTCACTAGCAATCAAAGCGGTGCCAACATCCACGTCTATGCCAACTCTTTTATCAAAGTGCCAATAACCGGGCGTCGGGGTGCCGTTAAGAAGGGCTTGGGCGCTCATTATGCCATTTATCTCGGTACTGGTGGCGGCCGGTGAATTTGAAAAAGTTGCCGAACACTGTGTTTCGAAATTGACTAGCCAGTCGTAATACTGTTCGTCGGGAGCGAGGCCTTTCGTTGCCCCCGAAAAAGGTGTTTTTTGGACGACTTTAGTAATGGCGGCATTTTCCGCATTGCTGTTACTTCCGTCTTTGGTCGAGAAGGCACCCATGTCCTTATTCCAGTTCAGCCCACCGGCATCACGGACCGCCCATAAGAAAGTTATTGGATCTTTAAAATTCCAAACTTGGAGGGTTTTGTCTACCCAACCCTCGGCGTTATCGCAATCCATTCTCGCAGTATCATCATTCATAGGAATGAACTTTCTGAAAGCGCTACCAACAGACTTGTTCATGTTCGCCCCGTTGTGATCAGTCGCCATCCACCCATTGGCTGGAGTGAACGGTATTCCGGGTTCCGCGACGGCGCGGATCGCTCCTACGCCTCGGGTCCAACCGCATTGAGAAGTCATCATAAGGTAGGATTGGCGGGAGAAAACACGGGCATCAACCGGAAGTGGAGCCGTAGCAGCAGCGGCGTGCGACCCTAGGACGGGTGTGCCGAGGACTATAACAGTAGACAATACGGGCACCAAAGCCAGTAACACCAACAGGCTGCGACTCTTCATTTTCTGGATTTTCATTTTCAATATCATAGATAAGCCAACTAGTTTAATTAAACACTAATGGTTAGGTTCGGGTCAAATGATTTAACGGCGATGGCATAACCATATATATGGTGATAAAAGGGGTGAGTCGACTCTAGAAACAGGAATAGAGCGCCCTATTAGTTTTTGGCATGACTGGTTGGTCCGTCTATATCAGGTGCAAGGTTGATTTTGGCAAGACGGCCAAGTATAGTTTGAAGTAATACAGCTCGTAAGATGGGCTACATTCCGCGGCCGACCATCACCCATAGATAAAGTTGTAAATAGAGCTTTAGGCTTGCAAAAAACGGAGATATCCAATATAAATGGTGTTAATGCTTCATAAATATAAAAACGGTTTAATAATTTTAGGGTTCGTGCTTGGCTTCTGTTTTCTGGCAACCCCAAATGTTTCGGCAACACCGCTAGTCACCGGCTTTGCGGCCGCTGCCGCCGCCCCCGGTGATGTCTGTGGTGCAGCTCCAAACAGTGTTGTGACGTCGATAAATATCGGCTGTACCGGTAAGGGCAATCCAATTACTGATGTGGCCTTTGCGATTATTCGTTTTCTTTCCATTGGCGTGGGGTTAGTTCTGACTGGCTCAATGGTTTTTGCTGGCATCCAGTACACCGCGTCGCGCGGTGATCCAAAGGCGACGGCCGAGGCGATGGGGCGTATCAGGAGCAATATCACGGCCCTGCTCATATTCATATTTGCCTACGCGATATTGAACTATCTAATTCCGGCAGGATTCTTCCAGTGATCAGTCCAGTAATTGCTGCGGTAGTCGCCGCTAAGATCGGTGATGCTTGTACTTTTCCGAAAGGGGTGACTAGTTTCTTGAGTTTCCCACACTGGTACCAGTACTTGAGTGGGACTCTCCAGCCAACGGTAGCGGTTTCTGTGGCCAATCCAAACGGTCTTCCGATGTGTACGCCGCTGTTGGCAAGCCTGGCCGACACCTGGCTTGTCGTCGCAGCAATCATTGAAATACTTATTCGTGTAGCGGCCCTAATGGCGGTCGCGTTCGTGATGTATGGCGGGGTGTCATACATGTTGAGCCAAGGAGAGCCCGATAAGACCGCTCAGGCAAGGCGCACGATTGTCAACGCCCTGATAGGGTTGGCTCTCGCCATTTCGGCCGCTGCCATTATTGCTTTTGTGGCGGGAAGGATAAATTAAAGCTATGATCACGCTTCTTTCACCAGCCATGATTGGCGTAGTGGCGGCTACGGCCAAAGTGGAGTGTCTAGACGCAGCTAACTGTGATACGGGTCTACCTACAATTGCGGCCAGTCAGGCCAACCTACAAAGTATTTTGCAAATAGTATTCGGGATAATTGCTGTCGTGGCCGTAGTTATTATTGTTATCTGGGGAGGCCTGCGTCTTATTACGGAAGGCAGTAACCCCCAACAAGCGGCGAAAGCGCGCAATACTATTATCTATGCCACCGCTGGACTAGTGATTGCCCTTAGCGGTGAATTAATTGTGTCATTTGTGCTCAATCGGTTATAGAATTATGAAGAAATTTATATACGCATTAGCAATCGCAGCCAGTCTTCTCTTCCCGGTGTTGGTAGTCACCAGTACGGCCAGTGCCGTAGACGTTTTCCAGCCATGTAGTGGTAGTGCCAAATCTACGGTTGTGTGTGGCGATGTTGGTGCCCAGACTAAAGCAAAGACAAACCCCGTTATCGTTGTTCTGAAAGAGCTCTTAAACATGCTGTCCCTCATAGCAGGGATTGCTGCTACCGTTGTGCTGGTTGTTAGCGGCTTCCGTTTGATTACCTCAAATGGCGACGCCAACGGCGTGAAGTCTGCGCGCGATGGCGTGCTCTACGTAGTCATCGGTATAGTCGTGGTTATAATCGCCCAATCAATCATTGCGTTTGTAATTAATAAAATCTAATTTAAGGAATGAATATGAAGACTAAGTTACTGAACTTTTTAGCAATCAGCCTAGGCCTAAGTGGCTTGCTGTTTGCTATGCCGGTAGCGGCTATGCCAAACATTTCCCCCAGTTTTGCCGCCACTACACCCGCCCCAGCACCCCCGACGCTAAAAAGTAGTGCTTGTGACGGCCTAAACAGCGTCGATAGTACGCAAGGCTGTGGATCTGCTAGCAATACGGCTATTACGAATATAATCGCCGCAATACTCCGCATACTGTCGTTTATTGTTGGTGTCGCGGCGGTAGTTATGGTTCTCGTAAGTGGGTTTAAATATGTCACCTCTGGTGGGGACGCCAGCAAGATAGCTAGTGCCAAAACCACGCTAGTGTACGCTATCGTCGGGTTAGTGGTGGTAGCGTTAGCTCAGGCAATTGTCTTCTTTGTAGTTAATTCAGCCACCGGCGCCTGCACCTCTAACCCTGCGATCTCTGCAAGCGATAGACGATGTAAGTAGATGGCAGCTTGATTTGAAGAGTGTTTTTGTAGTATAAATTAAGTAAACATAAGAAAGGTAAATATGATTAAAAAAATGAAAAGCTTTTTCCTCGTCGCCGTCGCTAGTTTGACGCTGGGGGTCCCGATGTTAGTGCCTGTTCTGGGCGGTGTTGCCTCGGCAACCATCAAGAGCAGCCTTTGTACGGGAGTTAACAACGCCACCGGAACGGCTGGCGATAATTGTGGTACAGCTGGAACAAGCGGAACGACCGATCTCAGTGGCATCGCTTCAAAAATAGTCAATATATTCTCGATCATCGTCGGCATCGTGGCCGTCCTGATGATTATCTACGGAGGATTCAAGTACATCACCTCCGGTGGTGACAGCGGCAATGTGTCTGGCGCCAAGAACACCTTAATATACGCTATCATTGGCCTTATTATCGTGGCTCTAGCCCAAATCATCGTTCACTTCGTGATCAACACGGCTACGACATCAACTACCGGCATCAGCTAGTAATAGTTCTTCAGCAACATCACTTCAAGAGCCCTTCCCTGCGAAGGGCTCTTTTGCTTTCGCGATAGACCCTTCCCCCCATATTGTCATCCCAGCGAAAGCTGGGACCCAGTATATTTTTTGTAGCGGTAGCTACTCCCAAAAAACCTCTGTAAGGAGTTAGTTATTGACTGGGTCCCAGCTTTCGCTGGGATGACAAGAAAGAAAGGTTGGATGTTGGAAGAGTGCGGGGTGGCAATGGAAGGGTTCTTTGGTAACAAAATAAGCCCCTACAAGAGTAAGGGCTTATTTAAGGCGATTAAACCAAAGCGGCTATAAGACTTGGATCTTCTTGATCGTGTCTTGCTTGACTTTGCCGAAGCTGATTGTCAGAACGCCATCTTTTAGAACGGCTTCAATCTCTTCTTCTTTGACAGGTACGGGCAATGCAATAGTCCGTGAGAATTCACCCCAGTAACATTCTTGCAAGAAGTAGTTTTCGACGCCTTCTTCCAAGCCGGCACTCAGGGTGCCGCGAATCGTTAACTGGTTGTCAGAGATACTGACGTCGAGGTCGTGCTTGTTAACGCCCGCGGTGCGAGCTTTAACGACTAGCTTTTCGCGAGTCTCATACACGTCGACTGCCAATTGGCCGGGTACGGTATCGTCTTCGTCCCACTCATCAGTTGTTGGTGAGGCCTGTGGTTGGTTGGTCTCGGTTGGTACTGTGAGATCATCGTCACCCAAAAAAGCCGCTGTTAATTCGTCTTCTTCAAGCAAAAGATCGTCGTCGCGATTACGTCGCGCCATAAGCTGTTACCCTCCGGTTGATTAATTCTTCTTTAAGAGTCTTGCATTTTTGTCTTACTGACAGTATAGCTTAGGTTGTTCAAGGTGTGCAACGAACAAACTACATATTTACAACACAATAATCACAACATGAGCTTATTCGACCGCCTAATCGCTATTATTGCTCCCCACCGCTGCGTCGGCTGCGGCGACGAAGGGCCTCTGTTATGCCGCGCCTGTAGCAGCGCCTTAACCTGCCTGCCAGCCCGTTGTTATCGTTGTCGAGCCGTCACCAAATTGAGCCGTACTTGTCGCTCGTGCCGCGCGACGAGTCCGCTCTACCGAGTGACCGTCGGTACTAATTACGAAACTATCGCCAAAGAACTGGTCTGGCGCTTAAAATTTCAGGGCGCCCAAGCGGCGGCCGGCCAGATTGCCGAATATCTGGCAACAATCTATGCCGCCGAGGCTCACATTCTGATTGTTCCCGTCCCGACATCGAGCAAACGTGTTCGCCAGCGGGGGTATGATCAGGCCCAGCTGCTGGCTCGGGAGCTAGCAGACCGGTTGGGGCGGCGCTATCTCCCCTGTTTGACCCGCGTCGGCCAACAGCACCAGGTCGGTGCTTCGCGCCACCAGCGACTAACGCAATTAACTGGCGCTTTCCGGGTTAAGTCCAGCGGCGTAACCGGGGCACATATATTATTGGTCGACGACGTGCTCACTACTGGTGCGACACTGCAAGCGGCGGCGCGAGCCCTGAAGGCGGCCGGCGCGAAGCGCGTCGAAGCCATCGTCTTCGCCCAAGCCTAGGTTCCCCTACCGTCATCCCAAACTTGATTTGGGATCCAATCGATATAGAATTCATTATTGATTGGGTCCCAGCCTGCGCTGGGATGACAGAAGAGCGGGAGCCACCCTCCAGCTACCATCAACCCACTATCCCGCAATGGCTTACTCGGCCATTGCATGCTATAATCACCTCCGTTACGCCCGTGGAAGGGTGTCCGAGTGGTCGATGGAAACGGTCTTGAAAACCGTCGTGCCAGCAATGGTACCGTGGGTTCGAATCCCACCCCTTCCGCCAAACTAAAATAACCTACCACCAGGTAGGTTATTTTAGTTTGGCAGTGCGACCCGAACCCACGGTGTAGCGACGAAGTCGATACATACCGTGGGTTCGGCAGAGCAAAGTCACGCGCAGGAGCTCGCTCCGAGCATGACTTTGTGGCGGAGCGCAGTGTAACGGAGCGATCCCACCCCAACCCTTCACAGCACGAGATTATCAGAAGGACAATTTTTATTATTAAGATAGCCCTAGTCGTGGCACCCAGCGCCAAGGTATAGTACAATAGCCCAGTCTGGAGAGGTACCCAAGTGGCTCAAGGGGATGGTTTGCTAAATCATTAGGGGGGAGCAATCTCCCGCGAGGGTTCGAATCCCTCTCTCTCCGCCAAATTAAAAAGTCCTGCTGTAAAGCAGGTCTTTTTAATTTGCGAGGGATACGAACCCGTCGAGAGAGCGTAGCGAACGGAAGGGTTAGGCAGAGCGAGGACGCGCGCAGGAATTTATTCCGAGCACGCCGCAGCGGCGGAGCGCAACTCCGTTGCGCGATCCCTCTCTCCCTATAACTGAAGTCCATAGTCAATGAGCCGAAGCCCGCATCGAGCACGCCGCAATGTAAAAGGCCGAAGGCCGCCTCCCCCCCCTCAGAAATTTATAGTAGATCAAGCAAAATAGTCCGGTCGGAAAGAGCTCTAGTGAACTGCATTATTGACTGGATCCCAGCTTTCGCTGGATGACGGAAATGAGCTAAATCACCACCCCCTATTTTGCTCACCCTCCTCCCCTGCTGTACAATAACGCTTATGGCAGAAAACGAGACCCCCAACCAACCACTTCCTACCGAGCAGCCGCAACCCGGATCAGTAATAGCTCCTCCAAGCAGTCTGCCGAACGAACCAATAGCTCCAACCCCCACATCAAACCTCGAACCACCCACTCAGCCAGTCGCAGAGCCCCCGGCTCCAGCGCCAATCACCCAACTGCCGCCCAGTCCAGTATCGATAGAAGAAACCCCTTGGACCGCTCCCAGTTCCGCCGAACCGACTACCTCGATCGCCTGGACCGCCTCGGAATACATCGCCCACCATAAGTCACCCGGTTGGTACGCGACACTTGCGAGCGGCGCCATTGCTGGGGCTTTTTTGGTGTGGTTGCTCACCAAAGATAAGATTTCAGCCGCTGTCGTCCTATTCGGGGCGCTGATGCTCGGTATTTACGCCGGCCGCCAGCCGCGCCAACTCGAGTACCTTCTGGATGAGACCGGCTTAACCATCGGTGAAAAGTATTACGCTTATGATAGTTTTCGGTCTTTTTCGGTCGTCGCTGAGGGGGCGTTTTCGAGCATCATCTTCATGCCCTTAAAACGCTTTGCCCCGGCTATATCGATCTATTATGCCCCCCAAGACGAAGCCGCCATCGTTGACCTGTTAGCCGTTCGGCTACCCTCCGAGGATCTAGGCAAAGACCCAATCGACCGTTTGATGAGTCGGATTAGATTCTAGAACTCTTTCAAAAGCGTCATTCGACGCCACCTCCCTACCCCCCGTCATCCTGAACATAGTGAAGGATCTGAGCTAGCGGATTAGAGAGATCCTTCACTTCGTTCAGGATGACAGCGCACCCCGTTATCCCAGCGAAGGCTGGGATCCATCAATAATTTGCGCCCTGCGGGCGCTATCCGAGTCAACTTTACGAACTTTCGACCGCCAAAGAGATAGGCGACGACTTATAAAAATCGCCCGAGTTACCGGGCGATTGGCAGATTCAGCAGAGTGCGGCTTAGCGGTGGGAGAAGTTCTCTTTATGGCGTAACTTGTGTTCCATACGGGCCAGAAAATCCTTGCGGGCCGACTTGGCATCCCACTTTTCAAAGTTATCCATAAGTTGATCGGCTTCTTCGTAGGACATGATACCCCCTTTTATTTTTGGTATTTTCTATTATTAAGCTTATGCCTTCGTGTTAGCTGTAATTTTTTTCACACAGTGGATAAATCCAACCCAGTGGGGGTGTGTTGGAGGGGATAGCCGCGCTTTCACGTTCGTCCAAACCACCGCCAAGCGGTGGCCAACAACACCCTTCCCATCTAATCTAAAGCCCTGAAGTTAGTGGTAAAACGGCAACGTCTCGTATAAACTGCTAACAAGCATAAGGAGCCTAAAGCTATGACAGATTTACAAACCGCCTTCTATATCGTTGGTATCGTGTTCATGGGCTTAATGCTCTTGCTTGGGCTGGTGCTGGTCGCGACCGTCGTCGTGATTCGGATCAAGATCGTGGCTATTCACCGCCACATCGAGGAAAAATTCGGTCAGGTCATCAACTGGGCCGAAAAAGGTTCGGCCGTCATCGAGGCGATAAAAAAAGTCACCAACAACCCCAAGAAATAGCGCGACCGACGACTCGGTTAGCGGCAGTCTTCGACTAATGAATATATTTAATAAAACCATCCAAAAAATAGATAACTTCCAGCGCCGGCACGCCGGGCTCGGCTTTCCCTATGCCGTCATCAAAAAATATAGCGACGACGCGGCCGGTTATCAGGCGGCGCTGCTGACGTACTACGGGTTTTTATCGCTCTTCCCGCTTTTGCTGATTATCACGACGGTCGTGACGATTATCCCGGGGCACAGCCGCCACCTGCAAGCGACTATCATTGCCAGTACCACGAATTATTTCCCAATGCTCGGCACTCAATTAGCGGGGCATGTCCAGACGATCCACAAAACCGGCCTAGCCCTCTTGATCGGTATTTTATTTACCCTCTACGGTGCGCGCGGTGTCGCCGACGTCTTTCGCTACGGCGTTAATCACATCTGGCAAGTCCCCCACTCGATGCGCGATGGCTTTCCAAAATCGTTGTTCAAAAGTCTCGGCTTGGTCGTTGTCGGCGGTAGTGGTTTTATGCTCGCTTCCTTGATTAGTGGCTTTGCGGCGACGGCTGGCCACGGTATTATTTTTTCAGTTCTATCACTGGCGATTAACATTTTTATTCTTTTTTGGTTATTCCTATTTTTGCTTCAGGTCAGCCTGCCCCAGCACGTCACCGTTAAAGAGACGCGGGCTGGCGCGGCCGCGGCGGCGATTGGCCTGGTGGTTGTGCAGGTCGCTGGCGGTTACTTTATGACCAGGGAGCTCAAGAACCTCGATGCTCTGTATAGTTATTTCGCGATCGCCTTAGGGTTACTGTTTTGGATTTACCTGCAAGCCCAGACCGTCTACTATGCCATCGAGATTACTTCGGTTAAGTCTGGTCGGTTGTGGCCGCGCGGCATCAACATGGGCAATCCGACGGCCGCCGACAAGAAAATCAACGCTCGCCATGCGACCAAAGAAAAACTGATTGTACCCAAAGACATGACAGTCGCCCAGTAGGCGACTGTCATGACGAAATTGTTGCCAGAAAACCGACAGTAACCCGTGATTAGTCGCCGCTAGTACTTCAAATACTCAAGCCACCATCGATCAGTCTGTTTCATAGAACGTGAATTGGTAGTTAGCCTTCTTTTCATAGTCAGTCCCCCGAGCAATAAGTTAGTCGCCTAAGCGTATCCCCTGAATTAAGAATCATCTGTTAGTTTTCTTACAACCCTGTCAAAAGATCGCCCTTTACCGTTTTTGGGCCGCTGGGTAGTAGTCCCCAGACGTAGTTTGATTCATGATTCAACACCCAGAAACGAGATGATTACTTTGATAAAATTGAGGGAGCTTGCCGGTAGGCATCGTTCGATTCGACTTGGTCGACCAGGGCCTGCACAACGGCCGCCCGCGAAATCAGGCTGAGAGGCGGTGCTAAGCCGGATGTTAGCCGGTAGGTTGAACGCCGTTGCTTTGTCATCACCGGCGAACGGAGGCACGTCCAGTTTAGGTCGCTACTGGCCAATAGTCTGAGGTGTTGTTCGGCGTCGGCGAGTATTTTTGGAGCCAGCGCGGCCGCCAGGGCATGGGCAATTCTGTCGCCGAAACCCGGACGATCAGCCGCCCAAATAGCTCCCGCCCCGGTGAGGGTGATAATTCGAGTGATTCCGGCCGCCGTCATGGCCGGGATGATCGTTGTCATCGCCCGGTTGAGGATATTTTTGTCCTTGGTATGCCAGCTGCTCACCACGCTGATTACCGCCTGACTGCCCTGCAGTGCCTCGGCGACGCTGGCGGCATCGTTGATATCGCCGCGCACGACGCGCAACCGTTCGTTGGCGGTGAACGGGTTATGAGTATGCACGAAAGCCGCCACGGTGTAGTCGCGGGTTATCGCCTCGCCGACGACGCCTTGTCCGACCCTACCGGCGGCTCCGAAGATAGTTATTTGCATGACAAACATTATAACGCCACCAAATTAAACCGGGAATTTACTTCTGGCCCGGACTTCGGTCTAAAGCGAGGCACGAAACTAGTTCACAGTCAGTCAAGTGAAAAATGTAACTGCCAGCCCGGCGATAGTTTTGTAGACTAGAGGCTTGGTAAATAGGGCTTAATGAGTCCGCTCTGGCGGTTTCTGACGGGAATGTGATGAATCTAGAAGAATATTTCGAACGGTTGCATCGTCTCGCCGCGCGCGAAAAATTGCGTAATGACGAGAGTAGTAGTCGTGATCTCCCGCCAGGCGCCTAAGCCGCCACCAGTTAACTGAATATACTGGCCAACCTAAGTTACAATAAAGCGGACCAATATTAGCAAGGTCGGCTTTGTTAACAGGGAGACTCACCGTGAAGACCAAACTCCTGACCGGAAAACTCACCACTAAGCAGGGTCTCGTTATCGGTACCTGGTATGTTAACTTACTACTCGCCGTAGTTTTGTGGGCCACCACCTCGGCCAGCTTGCTCTCGAGCGGCAGCCCGGGCGGTATACTTCTGGCGATCGGCCGTTTACTCGGTATTCTGGCGACCGTCTTTGCTCTGACTCAGTTCCTGCTGATGGGGAGAATTCTCTGGATCGAGCGTCCGTTTGGCCTCGATCATCTGGCTAGCTATCACCACTTCAATGGCTTAGCCGCGATTACCCTTATCTTGATCCATCCCCTGTTCGTCATAGCGGGCTATAGCTTGGCCGGCCACACTAATTATATTGAGACCTATGTTAATGTCCTCCAACACTACAGCTATGTGTCGTGGGCCTTGCTCGCCGAAATACTGTTCGTCCTAGTGGTGGCAACTTCGATTTATATCGTCCGCCGCAAACTCAAATTCGAGAGCTGGTATAGCGTTCACTTGTTGGTCTACGCGGCCATCGTCTTGGTCTTCTTCCACCAGTTTGCCGTCGGCGGTAGCTTTATTGGCCACCCCCTTGCCCGGGGCTATTGGTACGCGGTCTATGCCTTTGTTGGGGTTAACGTCCTTTTTTTCCGCTTTAGCCTGCCCACGCTCAACCTACTGAGGTTTAGGTTCAAGGTCAGCCGAGTTGTGGCCGAGACGCCCACCACGACGTCGGTCTACATTCGGGGCCGTAACCTCAAAGCCTGGCCGGCCCAACCCGGACAATTCGTGCTTATTCGCCTGCTTAGTCGCCAATACGGCGCCCAAGAACATCCCTTCTCGCTGTCGGCCATCCCCGCCAATGACGAATTTCGCTTAACCATCAGGCACTCCGGTGATTATACGAATTCCATCGTCGATCTCAAGCCGGGTCCCTTCGCGTTGGTCTCGGGTCCGTTCGGCCGCTTTACGAGCGAGCTAGCTGTCACCGATAAGCGCTTGTTTATCGCCGGGGGCGTCGGCATCACCCCTATCCGTAGCCTCATCAAAGAAGCCGTCGATCAAGGTAAAGACAGTACTCTGCTGTACGCTAATCGCACGCCCGGCGACGTCGTTTTTAATGACGAACTTAGTGCGCTAGATAAGTTGCGCGTCATCAACGTCTATAGCGATCCGCCCAAAGGTTTTAAGAGTGCGATGGGCTACGTCACGGCCGAAGTCGTTCAGCGATTGGTGCCCGACTTTAAAGACCGCGATATCTACCTGTGTGGCCCGCCACCGATGATGGCCGGTGTTATCGACGGCTTGCTCGCGAGCGGCCTGCCACCCAAACAGCTCCACTACGAGCGCTTCAGCCTGCACAATTAACGACAGTCCTCAAAACGGTCGGTCGCTAGGCTGGGCTGGGCGCGCGCTACTATTGCTCCGTGGAGGAGAACTGGTCTTCGACGAGGGTCAGGATCGGTGGCATGCCACGTTCAGTGGCGTATAAAAAGGCCTTATCGATCCCTCTGGCGGCAATCTCCACTTCGGAGGCCATCAGCCTGCCCAATAGGGCCTGGTATCTTTTGTGGGCATCGGCAATATCTTGCGAACAAGCCGCTATTTCGACCTGAAGATCTAAGCGGTCCTGGATAATGAACTCATTAGCGCTTAACGGTGTTTGAAATTCTTGCTCCGGAGACGACATCACTACCAGCTTGTGTTTATATCAAATTACTTACAAATAGTTATACTGCTTACGTTAAAATTGCACAAGTTACTTTTTGAAGCCGAGCCAATTAAAAAACCGAACGCTAGGTGGAGTTGTTATTTTGGTGTAGAACTATTTTAGGTTAGAATCGGGCCGGCCATAGCATCAGGGTGAAACTCCATGCGAATCAACTCCGGCTGGTCTGGGTTACCTGTAAATATCGTATCGCCTTTTCGGCTAAACCCCACCTTTTCGTATGCGCCTATTGCTTTTACGTTCTCTGGCCGGACTTCTAAATAAATCTGGTTAATACGCTGCTCACGAGCTTTCTCCAACAGCAGCTTGATGGCTTCAGGGCCAAATCCTTTGCCCTGAGCCGTCTTCTCGCCGATAACTATTTGAGTTTCCCACCAACCTTCTTCGCGCTGCTGTAAACTGACATGGCCAATCGTGCCGTCTTCGGTATCAACCATGAAATGCAGCGCGGAAGAAGTGGTTTTGATGGAACGAAAATAATTAGCAACAGCAACGTTACTTAGTGCTTCGTTCTTGCCGCTGGTGACTCTTAGCAAATCTTCGTCACGCCACCACTTCGAGAAGTAGTTTAGGTCTGTACCAACTACTGGGCGAAGCTTTACCATAAAATTACTATAACAAACAAAATAGACTTCCGAAGAAGTATATTGTGCTGACGATGCAGCCTCGAGTCCGATTTTCGAACAATTATTATTGGAGTCAGCAGAAAGACGGCTTTATGTAACAGCACACACCCGTCCTAAATACTACTGTTTTGAAATACCGCAACCTTCACAGTTAAGGGTATAGGTACCTTTTTCTTTTTGCGCTTTTACGCTAATCTTATCCCCTAGTTTGAGCTTAGACTGGTCGTAGGAAGCACATGTTGATCCATTTGCGGTTAGGCCGCAGCCAGTTATGACTATTATTTTGTTATCTATTGTCAATGAGCATGTGCCGTCTACGTAACACTCGTTGTTTATGTGGGTTACCTTGCCGGTGAATGATAACGCTGCAGAATTTAGTTTTGAATTCACAAAAATAGCACAAAGAATAATAAAGAAAATAATTAGTGTTAGTGCAAGTAAAATACTTCGCTTTTTCTTCATTAAGCACACTATAGCAAAAAAAGAGGTCAATTGACCTCTTTTATATTGTGCTATTGCTTGATGTACCCGACAGGATGACGCTTCGCTATTCCGTCAGTCCAGTCCTCGAAGCGAGCTTCTGCGGGCTTCCCTCCTTACGAACCTACGACCTACGATATTTTGCCAAGGCAAAATCTCTGGTCATAGAACCGAACCGGCGAGTACCAAAATAAAAACTCCACACGAGGTGGAGTTTTAATTTTGGTGTACCCGACAGGAAGTTGCACCATTTCGCCTTGTGCTCGGTGCAAGCACCTGCGCGCGAGGCTCATGAACGTACCTACTTCGTAGGCTCTCGCATGCTTGCAGCATGCCACCAATAAAATTGCCCCAGACAAGCTGAGGCAGTTTTATTGGTGTACCCGACAGGATTCGAACCTACGACCTTCGGCTCCGCAAGCCGACGCTCTATCCAGCTGAGCTACGGGTACATTTGTTAAATAGGACTTTCGCGTTTTCTCATCACCCTAGGCCAAACCTGGCTAGCTGCAAACAGCTCAGCTTTTCTCGATGTAGCTAACGCTACATCTCCATAACCTGAACTGTTCTCGCTAAAGCCAGCTTAGCCCTAGAATCGATGACAAAATGTGAAAGTCCTATTAATGCAACAGGGGTAATTCTAGCATATTATTATCACAAACGCCAGAGTGCTAAAATATGGTATGCCTAAACGCTACACCAATCCCGGTCCAATCAAATTCACGGCTATCATCCAGCGCAATGCTGCCGTTAGCAATTCCTCGGCCTATATCGACTTCCCTTACGACCTCAAAGAAACGTTTGGCGTCGGCAATTTGGTGCCCTTCAAGGCGACGTTTGACAATAAAGTAATTTACAGGGGTAGCTTGGCTAAAATGGGCGGTGCCAGGGCCATGCTTTTACTCCGTAAAGACGTCCGGGTTGAACTCGGCAAAGAGCCTGGCGAATCGGTCGAAGTCATCGTCGAACTCGACGACACACCGCGCGAAGTTATCATTCCTAATGACGTAAAGTTGGCCTTAGAAACGGCCGGCTTGCTCGAAACGTTTGAAGCTCTGGTCTATAGCCATCGCCGCGAATACATCGATGACATTAGAGCTGCTATTAAGCTCGAAACCCGCCTTAGCCGGATCGAAAAAATGTTCGCCCAATTGACCGAGAAAAGCGACACGTAATCTGTTAGAATAGGGCCAGTACCCAAGAAGCGCAAAAATGGTTTACGCAAAAACCTGGAGAGGTGCAAGAGTGGTTGAATTGGCTAGTCTCGAAAACTAGTGTGCCCGCAAGGGTACCGAGGGTTCGAATCCCTCCCTCTCCGCCAAATAAAAAAGGCCTACTGCAAAGCAGGCCTTTTTTATTTGCCAGAGATGCAGGGCTACTAGAACCCTATGGCGCAGCCATTAGGGTGCGGTGGAGCGAGGACGCGCGCAGGTGCTCGCACCGAGCACGCCGCAGTGGAAAAGGCCAAAGGCCGCATCCCCCCCTACGACAAAGAAGGTCCGTAGCTAATCCGAACGGAAGGGTTCGGCAGAGCAAAGTCACGCGCAGGAGCTCGCTCCGAGCATGACTTTGTGGCGGAGCGCAACTTTGTTGCGCGATCCCTCCCTAGGTTTGACCAGAAGGGATAAAACGTGTGAGGCGCACGAGCTTGCTCGGAGCACGCCGCAGTGGAAAAGGCCAAAGGCCGCATCCCCCCCTCTACAACAGTAAGATTCCGTCTGCCAGCTAATTTTTAAACTTTTTGCGAGCTAGCCTATCAAACCCCAACTTAAGTATTCAGACACCCCATCGAGCGAAGTAAATTGTATTCACTAGTCAAATTGCGACAAATAGCGGCCCGCTAATTAGCCAGTCTAATTCGCTTAAGTTGCTGCCCGAGCAACGTGTTTATTAAGAGCAGTAAAAATAGTGATATGCCAAATAATCTTGCCCACGGCAACCAATCGATAACTCGAATACCACCAAAACGACGGGCTTGTCCGGCGGTATGGCTCGCCGTTTGTAGTTTGGCGGTTCGCCCCAGCCTATTTGGATTAATCGTCTGCAGGCCCAAAACGGCCTTGATGCCGTTTGAGCTGGCCGCCGCACCATTAGCCTGCTCTGTTGTCCCGGAGGAGATGGTCACCGCCCTGTCGGTGCTGATGGCCAACGAACCAACGCTCAACCCGGGTACGGCACTAGTTTCCTGGTCGGCAGATTCAACACTGTCAAGTGAGGCCAGTTGGTCGGCAGACGAGTTACTCGAGGAAGTAAGTGTAACAGGGATAACTTGTTCAACTTCTAAGGCAGGTGGCGTGGCTGAACCGTTCGAGTCGGTGCCGGCAGCCGGCGGGGTTGGGGCGCTGCTGTTCGATGACGCGCCCCCCGTTGTGCCCGAGGATGTCATGCCGTTTGAGGGGGTGCCAATTTCTCCGTCGCAGGCGTCGTCGATGCTGTCCTGATCGGCGTCGACACCGCTGTTGATCACCGTTGGGCAGGAGTCGCTACTGTTTGGTACGCCATCGCCATCATAATCTTCCGGGCTGTCGATTAGATAGATGATTGTTGTGATGCTGATGGGTTGGTTGAGCTGATTAACGCCACTAATCGTAATAATCTGGGCACCTGATTGTGCGGCGGCGGGCACGGTAATGGTGCCAGTAAGTTCACCACTAACGGTCGTGGTGAGGCTACCGCTGCTGGACGCGTCAGTGCCGATGGTTACTCGGTAACTACTAGAGGGCTTTAAGCTGTGTTTCTCGCTCGAGACGCTTATTTGCAAAGGACTACCCTTGGCCGCAATTGGGCTGCTGACGATAGTATTATCACTGGCGGTCAGTTTGGTCGCTCGACCAGATTTCGGTGCCTTGAGCAGGCCCAGACTATCAATGGCGGCTGGCTGGTACGTCGCGAGGGGCGTCGAGGCCAGTGTAAAGCTATGGGTTTTTTGCAGAATCGCCTGCTCTATTAACTGGTGACCGAGCACATTGGGGTGATAACTCTCCTTGCTCAAGAACTTAATGGCTAGTGACTTGTTGCCTACCTCGCTAGTGATGGTGATGCCACTGGCGTTGCCGGCGGTCAAGCCGTTGACGGCCACCTGACCGCTCGTTGTCTCGCATAAGCGGTGACCGGCCAAAGCTTGGCTGATATCGACGTAATTAGCACCGGCGGCTTGGGCCGCTTGGCTTATAGCCGCGTTGAGGTGTTGGATTATTTCGATCGACAGGGCAATTTCTGAGATGTTAAGGTGCACATTAAGGGCGCAGTTACCAGTGTCGACGGCAATTTGCGGATAGCCAACGACATAAAGGGCGGAATTGGGCGATTTGGCGCGCAATTGTTTGAACAAGCTGGTAAGTTTTGGCACTTCACGGTCGATGCGCTGCGCGAGTTCGAGGCGATCCTCATAGGTCGCGTAGCAGCTGTTGGCTGCCGTAAGGTGGACATTGATGTGGGGCGCGACGCATTCTTGCAAAATATCGCCAAAACCGACATCGTTGCCGCCGATTGAGGCAGTGACCACGCGAGGCCGGTAGTGACTAACAAAATCAGACTGCGCCAGGTAGCCCGGGCTGAAGTCATTCAGTAGTTGAGCTATAGCCGCGGCGGTTCGTTGGCTGGGCGCGACTCCGCCCTTGACCTGACCGGGATAGGCGGCTGGGTTGGGCGGTAGAACGTCGGTCGTAGTGGCCCCGGAACAAGCTACCGAGTGGCCGCTCCCGGCATTGAACAGGCTGTGCGACAGCAAGAGGGGGTAGGAATTCGCCGATATGTGGCAAACATTATCGGCGGTGTCAGTACCGGCTAGATACGTATAGGCGCCCTCCCCCGACGCGAAAGAATCGCCGACGGCCAAATAATCGGTCAGGGCCGAGATGCCCGTCGTCGGGGCCAACTCGTAGCTCGTTTTATTGTTGCCACTGCGAGCGATCAGGCTGAGGAGCCCGTCATCAAGGAACCGTAAATGTCTAAGACTATCAATGGCGGTAATCTGACCACTGATAAACGGCCAATAATTGTATGAACTGCAGGCCATAAACGCTTGGGTAGTCTGGGCCTGACAGGTGCTCAGATCGTAGACACGGAAGGAATTGGTCGCCACGTTGGCAATTGCGACGTAACGACCGTCATCGCTGACGGCCAGTTGTGATTGGTTGAGTCCGGGGCTACCACCCTCTCCGACAATCGACGGGGCAAAGGCCGTGACGTCGAGGGTCGCTAGATTAATGCGCACAAACGACCCCATCATTGTCTCGACAACGAGCCAGCTGCCGCCATACGAGAAGGTCAAGCTGTTAGCGTTGACGATTAGCCTATTCCCTGTGCTATCGGTAAGCACTTTATTCGGAGGAGCGGTGATTTGTTTGGCGATGACATTGCCGAGAAGGTCGAGCTGGTCGCTCACATTACCCAAAATATTCGTGTAGAGATCAAGGTAGACTCCATCAGTTACGGCGGCGTCGAGCGCCAGCGCGTCAACCGTGCCCGGCCAGGGCCAAATAACTTCGTGCGGCGAATACGGCAGCAGTGGGATGACCTTGTCGTCGCTACCATTAAAGCTCAGCATTTCGTGCTCAACATCGAGTGCGCCAAAAGCCGTATTCATAAAACAGCCGCTCTGCATGACGCCACTGCCCGCCAGCGGGCGAGTCAAAGTCTGGCAATCGAGATTATCGACGTACGCCGAATGCTCGACCCCGTCAGTCGGAATGTCGCCGACTTTTTGCAGGGTCATGGCGCTGGGGCTCGTCCAGGCTGGGGCTGGCGGGGAAATCGGTGCGGCTTGGGCGCCAACCCCGTAGACCAGGCGTAGGGCGAGCCCAAGCCCTATTAGGACGCTGCTGGCGCGAAAGAAGGTCTGTTTGGTTGGGGCTGGTATCACGGTGGCCTCGACTATCCAGTACCTAGCACCCAACGGCAAGCATAAGCGACCCACAATTCCGCCAGATTTAAGGAGTATTTAACATCTGGGCGTTATTGACGGCAGTCCTTACTCAACTCGAGTATAATAATCAAATATGGAAGACAGTCTTTTTACGAAGATAGTTCGCGGGGAGATCCCCTGCCATAAGATTTACGAAGACGATTTGACGTTGGCGTTCTTGGATATCCACCCCATCCAACCGGGCCACACGCTGGTGATTTCTAAAAAACAGGTTAAGTTTGTGTGGGATTTACCGGACGAGGACTATCAAGCGGTCATGGCGACGGCTAAAAAAGTAGCTAATCGTCTACGAGAGGCTTTCCCGGACAAAAGCCGGGTTGCCTTGCAGATAGAAGGACTAGACGTTGCCCACGCCCACCTCAAGCTCTTTCCCTTTAACAGCGCCGAAGAATTTCACAACAAGCCCGATTTACAGGGTGAACCCGACCACGCCGCCCTGGCCGAGATAGCTAAAACACTAGCATTTTAGTACACTGTAACTAATGTCTGATGTCTTACTCTCCTTGATGATGGCCGCTGGAATTGCCGCTTTCGTCTATGCCAAGATGGGCCCGCGCTTGGGCTACGGTAATGCTAAGAACGTCTGGGTGGTAGTCGGCGTCTGTTTCGGGCTAGTTTTCTTGGTTTTTATCACCCTGCTCAAATACGTTATCCATATTTAGTAGCCGTTTAGTACTATTAATTAGTCGGCCTTAGGCCGCCGCTTGTGGTATTATAAGGCTATGAAAACGGGTGGAACGGCTTTCGATGAGCACGCTTTGGGCAAGCAACTCCAAAAAGCCCGCCAAAAAGCCGGGCTGACCCAGCAAGCCCTGTGCGGTCGGGCGAACCTCAGCTATTCGACGCTCGCCAAGATCGAACGTGGCGCCATCAAAGCCCCGTCAATCTTTACGATTCAATCCATCGCCGTGGCGCTCGGCCTCGGCCTCGACGCCCTGATGGGCTCGGCCACTTCCCTGCCCGCTCGAACGCTTTCCACCACCAAGAGTGGCGTCAGCTTTATTTACTTCGACGTCAACGGCTGCTTGGTGCGCTTTTACGAGCGTGCTTTTGCCCAGATTGCCGAAGAGACCGGTGCCCCGGCCGACGTCGTCGAGACGGCTTTTTGGCACTTTAACGACGCGGCTTGCCGCGGTACACTCAGCGCGTCCGACTTTAACGTCGCCTTGGCGGAACGCATCGGCGCCAGCACTATCAATTGGGCCGACTACTATTTGGCCGCCGCCGAACCGATCCCCGACATGCACGAGTTAGTCACCTGGACCGCCCAGAACTATAAAACCGGACTGCTGACGAACATCATGCCCGGCCTGGTCTCGGGTTTGCGCCAACTGGGCAAAGTCCCGGCCCTCGATTATGATGTGATCGTCGATTCTTCAGAGGTCGGATCGATCAAACCGGAGTCCGAGATCTTTGAAATCGCCACCCGACAGGCCGGTGTCCCGGCCTCGGAGATACTCTTGGTCGACGATACCCGCAGCAACCTCAACGCCGCCGAAAAACACGGCTGGAACGTCCTGTGGTTTGATTACGCCCGACCCGAGGAATCGGTGGCGTTGATTCGCGAAGCATTGCGGCCAGCCCGCTAAGTTGAAAGTGAAAAGTTATAAAGTTGAAAGTTGGCTCGAGTGGCAGTCGTTTGTCATTCTGAACGCCAGTGAAGAATCTGAGCCTGGGATTGATTGGGCTAGATCCTTCACCTGCGGTTCAGGATGACGGGAATGCGAACCGCAGCCCAACATTATGACTTTTTACTTTATGAACTTTATAACTCGATTTTCTAAACGCTGAAGCGCTCGTACTCTTTAGCTAGGCTGGCCAGCAGCGCCTGGGCGGTCGCCAACTGGTCTTTGGTCTGCTCCACCACTTGCTTGGGGGCATTTTTGACGTAACTATCATTGGCGAGACGGCCTTCGAGCTGGGTGATGACCGTTTGCTGGGCCGCTTGCTTGGCTTGGAGCTCGACGAGGTAGGCCTGGGCGGTTGCTTGGTCGATATCGAGCCAGCAGCGGTAGCCGGTGGTTGTCAAATAGAGGCCGGTGCCGTCCTGAACCTCGGTCACGTCGAGCAAGCGGGCCAGGCGCTTAATTACGACGGCGTTGGCCGCCAAGGCCGGCTCGTCGGTGTAATAGAGCGTAATGCCGGAAACCTTGAGGGCATTTAACACGAAGCGGGTCTCGGTTACGATATTCTGGATCTCCGCAAAGGCGGCGGCTTGTTTGGCATCGCTCTTGGGCACCGTAATTAGCGGCTTAGTAGCGAGCAGCGAATCCCCTTCCCACTGCAAGGTTTGCCAGACCGTCTCGGTGACAAACGGCGCAAAAGGATGGGCCAGCGTCAAGACGGCTTCGAGCAAATAAGCCAGCAGCGGTAGGTTCGGTAAAGCTTTGCTGGCTTCGATGTACCAGTCGGCTAGGTCGTCCCAGATGAAGTGATAGAGCTCGGCGTAGGCCTCACTGAAGCGGTAGTTGTCTAGATGACCGTTAATTAACTCAGCAGAATGGTGTAGTTTACTCAATATCCAGTGGTCGGCGGCCGAGACCGGGACGGGGGCTTCCCGGTTCGGGTTGTCACCCAAAACGCCTTCGATGTAGCGCGCGATGTTCCAGAGCTTGTTACAGAAATTACGGTTGGCGATAATCTTGGTTTTACCGACCCGTTGATCATTACCGGCCGACATGCCTTGGATGAGGGCCAGTCGTAGGGCGTCGGTACCGAATTCCGGAATGACGTCGAGCGGGTTGATGATGGTCTCGGGGTGGCTCTTGCTCATCTTTTTACCGTCTTCGGTGCGCACTAGGCCGTGCAAGTAAACCGTTTTGAAGGGTATTTGGCCGGTGGTGTACGTCGTCGTCAGGATCATGCGGGCGACCCAGAAAAAAAGCAGATCCCAACCCGTTTCCATGACGGTTGTCGGGTGATAGGCCTGAAAATCAGGACTCCGCTCGAGGAGTTGTTTGAGGTCGAGCGAGTAATCTTGGGCGAGTCCCGGGTCGATTAGCGTGCTCCAGGTCCACATCGCCGAGCTAAACCAGGTGTCAAGAGTGTCTGGGTCTTGCTCCCACTCGTGCCAGCCTTCGCTGTTGTCGGTCGGCGGCTGGACGCCGGCATAGATCTCCTGGCGGCCATCGGTGTCGCTGCGGTACCAGACGGGTATGCGGTGTCCCCACCAGATCTGGCGGCTGATACACCAGTCGCGCAGGTTGTCGATCCAGTGGAAGTAGATCTTTTCGAAACGCTCGGGGATGATCTCGATATCACTGTCGTTGATAACGCTCTGGAGGACTTCTTTGAGGCTGTGCCGCTGGCCCTTCCACTCGACGACGGGTTTATTGACGTCAATAAACCATTGCAGGCGGATTTGCGGCTCGATCAATCCCCCGCCCCGGCTATTCAAAGCGACGTTGTGCGTGTAATTTTCATCGATGCCAATCAGTAAACCCTTAGCTTTTAACTTGTCGACAATCTTGGGCCGGGCTTCGTTGATCGACTGTCCGGCGAACTCGCCGGCGATTGGCAAAAGTTTCCCGTGAAAATCGATGATCTGTTCTTTGTCGAGCCCATGACGCTCGGCGATATCGAAGTCGGTCTGGTCGTGCCACGGTGTTATGGTCATGACACCGGTGCCAAACTTAGGGTCGACGGCTTCGTCTTTGATGACGGTAGCGGTGACTTTACCGTTGAGCCACTCGGCTTCGAACGTAGCGCCGTGTTTGTAGTCGGCGTAGCGTTCGTCGTCGGGGTGCATAACGACGTATTTATCGCCGAATTTTGTCTCGGGGCGAGCCGTGCTGATCTGGAACGGACCGTACTGAAAGGTGTAAAACTTCCCCTGCTCTTCGCGATGCTCGACTTCATCGTCCGAAACATTGGTTTCGAGCTTGGGATCCCAGTTGACGATGCGGTGACCCCTGTAAATCAAGCCATCGTTATACATTTTTACGAAGACTTCGTTGACGCAGCGGTTGAGGGCGTCGTCTAAGGTGTAACGGGTTCGCGTCCAATCGACGCTGGCCCCCATGGCGCGGACTTGCTGGTTGATCGTATCGCGGCTATCACCGACAAAGGCTTTGGTTCGGGCCATAAAGGCGTCTCGACCAATGGCGTGCTTGGTCGTGCCTTCGGCGGCGAGCTGTTTTTCGATTAGGGCGTTAACTGGTAAGGCCGCGTGGTCGGTGCCTGGCAACCACAGCACATCCTTGCCCTGTTGGCGGGCGTGGCGCGCCATAATGTCTTGTAGGGTGATAAAAAGCGAGTGCCCGATGTGCAGCGTACCGGTCTCGTTGGGCGGCGGCATACTGATCGAGAAGTGTTCTTTGTGACTGTTCGGGTCGGCCACAAAGGCCTGGCTTTTCTCCCAGAGGGCGTAAATATCATTTTCGTAATCAACGGCGTTGTATATTTTGGGTAAATTCATATGCTTTCTATCATATCACCTCTGTAAAAATTCATGAAATCGGCAATATTTCATGTGAAATGAAGCTTTGACATCGCTTTCGAGCATTTCCCGGTCATCTTGTCCTCGTTTCTGGGATGACGCTACATAGACAGGTTAGGGGCGATGCCCAAAGTGTAGGGGTCGGCGGCGGGTTGGCCAGAAGAGGCAGTAAAGCAACCGAGGGTGGCGATCATGGCGCCGTTGTCGGTGCAGAGTTTGATATCGGGGTATTCGATNNACGCTGGCCGGCGAGAATTCGCGGTAGGCCGTAACGGCCTTGTCGACGATGGTGGCGACGGCGGTGCGCTGGAAGCTGGCGGCAATATCGACTTTCTGGGCTTCAGACAGGCGGCTAGCGAGCTTGGTAGACGGGAAATCGTAACTTTCCCCGATTTGGGCCTGGGCCAGCCTTAGAACGGCTGTTTTGAGGCCCGAAAAGCTAAAATCGTAAGGCTCCGACATTTTGGCTTTGGGTAGCTTAAAGGCTGCAGGGTTACCCAGTTCAGCGGCTTTGGCCACGCTCGGGCCGCCGGGGTAGGGCAGGCNNACGCCACCGGCGATGACGACGCTGGCCGGCGAGAATTCGCGGTAGGCCGTAACCGCCTTGTCGACTATGGTGGCGACGGCGGTGCGTTGGAAGCTGGCGGCAATATCGACTTTTTGGGCTTCAGACAGCCGGCTAGCGAGCTTGGTAGAGGGGAAATCGTAACTTTCCCCGATTTGGGCCTGGGCCAGCCTTAGAACGGCTGTTTTGAGGCCCGAGAAGCTAAAGTCATAGGCCCCGGACATGTGGGCCTTCGGCAATTTATAGGCTTCGGGGTTGCCCAACAGAGCGGCTTTGGCAATGCTCGGGCCGCCGGGGTAGGGCAGGCCGAGGATTTTGGCCACTTTATCAAAGGCTTCGCCGATGGCGTCGTCTTGGGTCTGGCCTAGCAGGTCGTAGTCAAAATGGTCGCGGAACAGGGCGAGTTGGCTGTGGCCGCCCGAAACGATGATGGCTAACATCGGGAATGCCGGCTGCGACGCGCGCATCTGATAGTCGGGCAGGGCAGTCGCAGTCAAAAAATTGGCGTAGACGTGCCCCATGACGTGGTTAATGGCGTACAACGGCTTGTGGTGGGTGATGGCCAGCGTCCGGGCGGTCAGCACGCCGATTAGTAAGCTTCCACCCAGACCCGCACCGTAAGTCACGGCGATGGCGTCGATATCGTCCCATGAGCAACTGGCTTCCTCGAGAGCCTCCGTTATCACCGGTAAAATGGCTTCAATATGGCTGCGGGCGGCGATTTCGGGCACGACGCCCCCGTACTGGACATGCAGGTCCATGCTGCTGGCGACGATATTGCTGAGCATCAGCCGCCCGTCTTGTACTACCGACGCCGCCGTTTCGTCGCAACTGGTCTCAATTCCTAGAACTTTCACTAGAGTAAGCATAGCAAATAGAGCAGGCAGGCCAAAACAAAAGGACCGGCCAATCCGACCGGTCCATCAAGTAGCCTAAGAAGTTGCTATTGGTCGGCGTCCAAAATATTTTGGGCATTTTCTTTGAAGTAGGCTTTGATTGTCGCCAGCTCGGTCTGGATAATCGATTCATAGCCGTCGACGTTGGCTTCGAGCCAATCACTCGGATCTTGGCCGCCGCCAACCAGGCTGTTAAAGGCCTCGAGCTGCGCTTCGTTCAAGCTGTCAGCCAGTTGCAAACCGACGTTCGTGAAGAGGGTTTGGTTGACGTACTCGAGAATTCGAGTTTTCTCGGCGGCCGTTAACTGGCTCAGGCCGACTTCGTCAAACAGAGTTTCATCAATTGTAGTCATGGGGTGGATTCCTTTTGTATTAGTCGTTTTGTTTATAGTAGGGCGGTTATTTGAGCTTAGCAAGCTGTTCGTTAATGTCGTGTTCGACACCGGGATACCAGTGCCCAAAGCCGGGGTGAGTGATGCGCACATCGCTGCCCACGTTGTAGGTGTCGGTCCCGCTGACGTCGATGAATCGAGCGCCATGCGCTGCTTTGAGGTTTTCGTAGATCCGGCTGGCGTCAACGGCGCTAATATTTTGTCCGTGGGTCGACGCGTACTCGTCTATCTCGCGGATAATACCGCTGCCCGGTTCGACGTACAACTTGCCGCCAGGGACGATTTCGGGCTTATGAGGGGCGGCTGGTGGGTGTTGGCCCGCCGGAGGTGCAGGGTGCGCGTTCAAGTTAGGGTTGGCTCCAGGCTTTGGGCC
>DHXX01000012.1:1183-1334 GCA_002413865.1 Candidatus Saccharibacteria bacterium UBA5145 | reverse complement strand
CCAGGCTTTGGGCCATTCAAGTCAGTGCCTGGCCCAGGCTTTGGTGCGGTATGGTTTTCAAAAGGATTAGGGATATGCAAGTTTTCCATGACCTCGTAGGCGGCGAAAGCGCCAAGAGCCCCGCCGAGAGCCCCAATGACTGCGCCCCTCC
>DHXX01000012.1:0-933 GCA_002413865.1 Candidatus Saccharibacteria bacterium UBA5145 | reverse complement strand
TAGGTCGGCGCGAGCGTCGGTGATGCGTCGGTCCATTTGGGCCGCCGCCACCGTCAGTTCGGCACTTTTGTCTAGATGACCGCGAACTAGTCCGCGCGCCACGCCGCGAGCGACTGCTGCTGCTGCTGCGCCACCCATAATCGGGCCGAGCAAGGCGGCTCCGGCGATGGCCGCTGGAATACCGACGACAAAGCCGACACCGCCCATAACGCCGGCTTTTTTAAGATTACCCTTGCTAAAGAACTTCTGTTTGCCTTCGCCGCCCCAAGCGGCCCACTTGCCGTGGAACCAGCGACGCTGCTTGGCGAGGGGACCGCTCAGTTCGGAAAAGGTTTCAACTTTGTTGCGGATAGCATGACCGACATACTTGACCTCGCTGCAGTCGTCCAAACCCGAAATGACGAACGCTTCGCGGTTACTGAGGCCGATTTTGGTCAGTTTGCCACTGATAAATTCTTTAATGCTAACGCGTAGTTCCTCGTATTCTTGGCGGGCCGCTTCGACCTTCTTCTCGGTCAAGCTGGGCGTCAAGGTGAGGCGCTCGCGCTTGGCGGCTAGTGTCGTGTAGTTGTCGAATGTTGAGTGCAAGCTGTTGAGGTCGGCGAAGTATTGCTTGGTTTCTTCTGGCGACAGCGAATCAAGGATATCCGTAAAGGCTCTCCGGAGGTCGGTATCATTAACGTCGTGTTCACGGATGGCCACGACTTTGTGGCTGTCATCGTCGATCCCACGGTATAACTCTAACTCTTTGCCTTTGCTCTTGCCGTTACCTAATAGATTTGCGACGTAGCTTAAGTAACCCTCTTCGCCACCGCGAGCGTAGGCCTCGGCGGCGGCAGCGGTATCGAAGGGGTTGACGGCGGCCGGGGAGTGGTCTGCCTCGGGGTTTGCTTCTTGCTGATCCGGACTAATTACAGGGGCAGCCTCGGCCTT
>DHXX01000016.1:66020-93754 GCA_002413865.1 Candidatus Saccharibacteria bacterium UBA5145 | reverse complement strand
AAAATCAATCGCCCCGAAACGGTATCGGTGGAAACGTACGACGAAAACCCGGCTTTTAAAACGGCTCTAGTGCAATTACAAGCCAATCTCCAAACTTTTGATGCCGCTGATAAAAGTCGTTTTTATTCGTTCTATTCCGTCAAAGACGGGACTGTTGCTTATGCCGATACGCGGGTTAACGGGGTCAAAGAGTCTAAGCTCGCGCCCTTGGGTCACGGCCTGGCCATTATTTACTGTCTAACGTTCGGTTTTCCCAAATTGCTAAGCGTTTTAAAGCCAGCGGCATAGTATACTTAAAAGTAACTATGGCACTTTCAACCCAACCCTATAAAGGCGCCCGGGATTTTTACCCCGAAGACAAGCGTCTCCAAAAATATATGTTCGACAAGTTGCGGCAAGTCGCCGAGCGCTACGGTTACGAAGAGTACGACGCCCCGATCCTGGAGTCGCTCGAACTGTACTTGGCGAAGTCCGGGGCCGAAATCGTCAACGAGCAGACCTATACTTTTACTGATCGCGGCGGCCGGGAAGTCGTCATTCGCCCCGAAATGACGCCGTCGGTCAGCCGGATGGTCGCGGCCAAACGCCAAGAGTTAAGTTATCCGCTGCGCTGGTACAGCCTCCCGAACTTGTGGCGCTACGAACGCCCCCAACGTGGTCGCCTACGCGAGCACTGGCAACTCAATGTCGACGTCTTCGGCCTAGCCGGCAGCGAAGCCGAATTGGAATTGATCCAAATGGCCAACGCTATTTATAAGAGTTTTGGCGCCAAGCCGGCCATGTATGAGATTCGCCTGAACAGTCGCCGTTTGATGGACTATATCCTACGTGAATACCTCGGGCTGAACGAAGTCGAAGCCTTTAGTCTGGCCAAATTGATCGACCGGATGCACAAACTCGACCGCAGCGAGTTCATCGCGCTGGCCGATGCTATCTGTAGCGCCAGCGAGCGCGAAGCCGGTGTCGTCGAAAAACTATTGACCGTGCTCGACACCAAAACCCTCCAGACGTTGCCGGCCGACTTGCGCGAGCACGATTCGGTCGCTGCTTTGAACGGCTTATTGGTCGCGCTGGCCGACAGCGGCGTCACCAATGTGCGCTTTGACATTACGATCATGCGTGGTTTCGACTATTACACGGACATCGTTTTTGAAGTCGTCGACCTGCACCCTGACAATAACCGCGCCATGATGGGCGGCGGTCGCTACGACGGCCTGGTTGGTTTGTTCGGTGTTGAGCCGGTGCCGACGGTCGGCTTTGGTCTAGGCGACGTGACACTGGCCAACTTCATCGAGCTCCACAATCTGCTGCCCAAACTAACCTCTGAAACGGACGTCTACGTCGCGACTATCGGCGATATAACGGCCGGTGCGACCCACGCCATCGGCGAGCTGCGCGAAATGGGCCTCAATGTGGCCGTTGGTCTGGCTGGCCGTAAACTCGTCGATCACTTCAAGATTGCCGATAAAAAGAAAATCCACTACGTCGTCATCATCGGCGCCCAAGAATTGGCCGACGAGCAGTTTACCCTCAAGAATCTCAGCACCACCGAATCAGAAAAACACAGCTTGCAGCGGATCGTCAGCATCGTCAAAGATTACCGCGAAACTAATCGAAAGCACTAAGTGACCGCCACCAATCACGCCTTGACCGGGGCGACCATCGGACTATTGGTCGCAAACCCCCTAATTGCCCTGCCAGCGGCACTGTTGTCGCACTTTATTTGTGACAGCTTGCCCCACTTCGGCAGCTCTGACCCGCAGCTATTGCAACGGCGCTGGTTTAGCCAATTGTTGCTTATTGACGCGGCCGTTTGCATGGTTTTAGTCGGCGTCTTGGCGTTTAATCATCCCTTTCACTGGCCGCTGGCCGCGGTCTGCGCCTTTGTGGCTACTTCGCCCGATCTGATGTGGCTAAAAAAATACGTCAGGGCGCGCCGCCATCGACCAGCTATTACGGAACGATCACTGCTCCTAAGCTTCCACAGCCAAATTCAATGGTTTCAACGACCAATCGGCAGTTTGGTGGAGGTCGCCTGGTTTGCGGGTCTTGGTACGATACTGGTCACTCTGCTTTAGGGCTAGTATCGCGGCATCTAATCTGTTAAAGTAGTTCACTATGCAAGTAAAACAAGATACCACCGGAACCACCGTCAAATTAACCGTTAACCCTGACCAGGCTCAAATCAATGCCGCCAAGCTCGAAGCCGTCCAACGCCTCGGCGCCAAACTCAAGCTGCCGGGCTTCCGACCCGGCAAGACGCCAACGGCTCTGGTTGAAAAGCAGCTAGACCCGAATACCCTCCAATCCGAGTTTCTCGAAATCATTATTAATAACGTCTACATTCTCGCGCTGCAGCAACAAAAGGTCCGTCCCGTCACCCAGCCCCAAGTCAGCATCCTAAAGTTCGTGCCCTATAGCGAGCTCGAAGTCAGTTACGAGCTCGAAGCCATCGGCGCGATCAAACTGCCGGACTATTCAAAGATCAAAATTGCCAGAAAACCGGTCAGCGTGACGGCCAAAGACGTCGATGAAGTCGTCAATAACCTGCGCAGCCGGGTCGCAGTTAAAGAAGAGGTCACTCGAGCCGCCAAGTTGAGCGACGAAGTCGTCATCGATTTCAAGGGTGTCGACGCCGCTAGCAAGGAACCGATTAGCGGCGCCGACGGCAAAGACTACCCGCTGTTGCTCGGTAGTAACAGCTTCATCCCCGGCTTTGAAGAAGAAGTCGTCGGTTTGAAGGCCACTGACAGCAAAGAATTCACGATTACCTTCCCCAAAAACTACAGCGCTGAAGCCCTCCAGAATAAGAAAGTTATCTTTAATATTACCGTCCACAAGGTCAATAAAGTCGTCCAGCCGGCGGCCGACGACGCCTTTGCCGCTACCGTCGGGCCTTTCAAGTCTTTGACCGAATTGCGCATGGACATCGAGAAGCAATTGCAAGTCGAACGCAGCGGCCAAGTCGAACGCGATTACGATAACGAACTACTCGAACAGATCGCCAAAAAAACTGACGTCACCGTGCCGAAGCCTTTAGTTGACGAAGAAATCGAGCGTATTGAAACCGAAGAAAAACGCAATTTAGTCTACCGCGGTCAGACTTGGCAAGAACACCTGACTAGCGAAGGCGTCACCGAAGACCAACACCGCGAAAAGAACCGTGACGGCGCCGAGCTCCGCGTCAAAGCGGGGTTGGTGCTGGCCGAAATCGCCGAGAAGGAGCACATCACCGTGTCGCCCGAAGAGCTCGATATGCACCTGCAGCTGCTAAAAGGTCAATATGCCGACCCCAATATGCAGGGTGAGATAGACAAACCCGAAAACCGTCGCGAAATCGCTTCGCGCTTGCTGAGCGAAAAAACCATCCAGGCCGTCAAACAAGCTATTGACAAAGTCGGCTAGCAAATGGTCTAATGTTGTTCTAGACAGGACAATCAACATGAATCGCCAACCACGACTTGAGTCAATTCTCGAAAAACTCCATATCCCTGATTTTATGTATTTATCGCCTCAGCCAGCGGCTGAAAGTGCTCGCCGCGTCAGTCGTCAAGAACAGCAAGCTGCCGCCACCAAAGCCAGCGGGTCGCTGCTTACCGCCCAAACGGTTGAACTTGCGTCCGCCGCCAGTAGTTTAGCTACTCCCGACCCAGAAAAGGCTAGGCCGGCCGTCTTTGACCCTGCGCCAATCAGTCCCAAAGATCAAAACTAGCACTCTTGACGTGCGAGTGCTAGGTACTTATACTTGAACTGGGCCATGAGCGTCAAGACACCAGTTCATTGAAATATGATTGTTTGAACCATAACCAAGAGCACAGGAGGCCACTATGTCAGTATTGATCCCAACCGTCGTCGAAAACGAAGGCCGCTATGAGCGGGCTTACGACATCTATTCTCGATTATTAAAAGACCGGATTATTTTCTTGGGTAGCGACGTCAATGAAGCCAGCGCCAACGTCGTCGTGGCGCAATTATTATTCCTCCAAGCCGAAGACCCGAAGCGCGATATCTATTTTTATATCAATAGTCCGGGCGGCAGCGTTTATGACGCCCTGGCGATCTACGACACCATGCAATACATCACCAACGACGTCCAGACCGTCGGTATCGGCGTCCAAGCCTCGGCGGCGGCTTTCTTGTTGAGTAGCGGTACCAAAGGCAAGCGCTCCGCTTTGCCGAACTCGACCATTATGATTCACCAACCGTCGAGCGGCACCCGCGGTAAGGTGACCGATCAAGAAATTGACCTACGTGAAAGCCTGCGCATCAAGAAGCTTTTGGAAGGTATCATGGCCAAGAATACTGGTCAGAAGCCCGAACGCATCCACGAAGATATGGAGCGCGACAAATGGCTGACGGCCGACGAAGCCCGCAAGTACGGCATCGTCGACGCCATCATCACTAGCCCCAAGGCCCTCGTCAAATAGTCGCGTACCGCTCATGGCAATAACCTAGACATAAGCTACGCTAGGAGCTATGACCAAGCAACTCGAAACGGTTATCTACAACAACCCGGAAACGGACCAAGAATATTACGTCCACCGTTTAAAGTCGCCCAATATCAACCTGTACGCCGCCAGCAAGGTGTTGCAGTTACTCGAAGTCAGTTACGAGCACCAGTTTGAAAACCCAGATTTTCAAGCTCCTGACGGAGCTTTGCCGGCCGGGACGATGAAAGGGCGCTTTTCGCGCGTTCAAGACGATAATTTAAGGCAGATGAGTCGAATGAACCGGTCCATCAGCCACGGCAGTACCTACTGGTACGTTAACCCTGAAGAGACCAGTCCGACGGAGCGTACTTTTAGAGATAACGCTAGCGGCTATGTTGCCGGACTTATTAAGACGTCCCCCTCGCGAACCACTCGACCCCAGCGCTTGCACCTGCAAGTACCAAACTGTTATGTCAATGATATTGTCGTCGACGCCAGGCTTAAAAGACGGGTTGGTGCCGAAACGAATCACCGCCTCGGCAGTATGCTGATGCACGCGGCGCTGAAGTTCGGCGACTTCAAGCCACAGGCCAAACTAGCCCTCGACGGTTACGTCGGCAACGACGCCGCCAACGCCTGGTTTGAACGGCTCGGCCTGCAAGTCGATCCGACGGCCGATCTGGCCGGTTGGGCGGCCAGCGACAAAATTACCCTCGAACAGGTTCGCTTTGCCAGCCAAGCGGGGAAGTCGATTCGACGCCACGTCCAGGCCCTCGAACGATCCACGCCCTGGTTGGCCCG
This sequence comes from Candidatus Saccharibacteria bacterium UBA5145, assembly GCA_002413865.1. Taxonomy (GTDB): domain Bacteria; phylum Patescibacteriota; class Saccharimonadia; order Saccharimonadales; family UBA4665; genus UBA4729. The sequence continues at coordinate 88,523 of DHXX01000016.1, read as the reverse complement.
GGCCAGTCTGGTCGTTAGCGCTTGACAACTAGCCCGAGGCCCGGCATACTAAAATACAAGAAGTAGTGTAAGTTGGGCAGCGCATGTGTTTTGATCGGTTCATTCGCCAAACACCCCCACTTAGGAATCTTCGCGCGAATCAAAATAACAGTATAGATAACAGGAAGTAGAAACTAGTAAAACGCAGTTTACTGCACGACTGGGATATGTTTGCCTTTTGCGCTCTAATTTAAGTCGACTAATTTCTAATTCCTTGTTCTTTTAAGTTACAAAATCTAATTCAGGGGGCGTTGATAGTTAATATGGCGAAAGCTGCAACTGCACAAGCAAATAAGCGAGTGTTTTTTACGAAAGATACTAATGTACTCGATTTACCAAGCTTGGTCGATCACCAGAATAAATCATTTCAGAATTTTGTGACCGAAGGTCTAGGCGAACTACTCGCCGAAATCAGCCCTATCGACGACTACACGGGCGGAAAATTATCACTCAGTTTCAAAAGCTATCACTTTGGCGCGCCTAAGCTCGCCGAAGCCGTCGCCCGCGAAAACAATGTCAGCTATGAAGCCCCATTGCTCGCCAACGTCGAGCTCATCAACAAAGTTACCGGTGAAGTCAAAGAGCAAGAAATCTATTTGGGTGACTACCCTTGGATGACGAGCCGTGGCACCTTTGTGATCAACGGCGCCGAGCGCGTCGTCGTCAGCCAGCTGATCCGCTCGGCTGGTGTCTTCTTTACCCGTGAACTACACGGCACCTCAAACCTTTATGGCGCGAAGATCATTCCTGGCCGCGGTGCCTGGTTAGAATTTGAGACGGCCGCCAACGGCGCTCTCTACGTCAAGATCGACCGCAAGCGCAAAATGCCGGTCACGACCTTGCTCCGCGCCCTCGGCATGAACGAAGCTGGCCTGCGCGAAGCCTTCAAACACGTCGATAGCGGCAAGATCTCGCATATCGAAATTACCCTCGAAAAAGACCCGGCTCGTGGTCAAAACGACGCCTTGATCGAAGTCTACCGTCGCCTCCGCCCCGGTGATCTGGCTACCGTCGATAACGCCCGTAACTTGATCGAAAACATGTTCTACAACTTCAAGCGCTTCGACTTCAGCCGCGTCGGCCGCTACAAGCTCAACAAGCGCCTGAACCTCGATGTCCCGAACACGACCGAGAACCGCGTCATGCGCCTCGAAGACATCAAAGCCATCGTCGCCGAAATTATTCGTCTTAATAATACCCAGGAACCAGCCGACGATATCGACTCCTTGGCTAACCGTCGCGTCAAATTGGTCGGTGAGCTCGTCCAACGCCAGTTCCGCATCGGCTTGCTGCGCATGGAGCGCAACACCAAAGACCGCATGAGCATGAGTGAAATCGAGACTGTTACCCCCGGGCAGCTGATCAACGCCCGGCCGATTGTGGCCGCCGTGCGCGAATTCTTTGCCAGCTCCCAACTGAGTCAGTTCATGGACCAGATCAACCCGCTCAGCGAACTCGCCCACAAGCGTCGCTTGAGTTCGATGGGTCCCGGTGGCCTGAGTCGTGAGCGCGCCGGCTTTGAAGTCCGCGATGCCCACGCTACCCACTACGGTCGGATTTGTGCCGTTGAAACGCCGGAAGGCGCCAACATCGGCCTAGTCCTTAACCTCGCCAACTACGCTCGGGTCAACGACTACGGTTTTGTCGAAACGCCTTACCGCAAAGTCATCAATGCCGTCACTCCGGCCGACGCCGCTGGTCACATCGCGGCCGTTAACCTCGAAGACGCCGCCGGCAAACTCCTTGTCAAGAAAGGCGCGACCATCAGCGCTGGCGACGCCGCCAAGCTAGCCAAGGTGACAACCCGGGTTACTTGGCCGGTCAAAGCCAAAGTCACGACTGATATCGTCTACCTCGACGCCTACGAAGAAGAAAGCGCCATTGTCGCCGGTGGTGGTAACGCCATCAACGACGACGGTTACTTTGTGAACGAACGCGTCGGTGCCAGGACACGTTTGATGTCCGGCGAAGTCTTCGCCAACGAAGTCAACTACATGGACGCCGCCCGCAACCAGATTATTGGTTCCAGCGCCGGTCTGATCCCATTCATCGAAAAGAACTATGTCTATCGTTCATTGATGGGTAGCAACCAGCAGCGTCAAGCCGTACCATTGGTCCAACCGCGCTCACCAATTGTCGGTACCGGTCTCGAGGCGATTGCCGCCCGCAACACCGGACAGGTCATTTTGGCCGAAGCCGACGGTGAAGTCACCGCTGCGACGGCCCAAGCGGTTGTCGTGAAGTACAAAACCGGCAACGTTACCTACGAGCCGCAACGTTTTATTCGTTCCAACGAAGGCACCAGCGTCAACCAAAAAGTTGTCGTTGCCACTGGCGATAAAGTTAAAACCGGCGACGTCCTGATCGAAGGCATGTCAATCGAAAACGGCGAACTCGCCCTCGGCAAAGACCTCGTCGTCGCCTTCATGCCTTGGGGCGGTTATAACTTCGAGGATGCCATCATTATTAGCCGCAAACTTGTCGAAAACGACACCCTGACCAGTATTCACATCGTCGATTTCATGATTGAAGTCCGCGAGACCAAGCTTGGTCCAGAAGTCGTGACGCGCGATATTCCCAATGTCTCCGAAGAAACCCTGCGCCACCTCGACGATGACGGTATTGTCCGCATCGGCGCCGAAGTCCACCCGGGCGACATCCTGGTCGGCAAGATTACTCCTAAGGGCGAACAGGAGCTCAGCTCTGAGGAGCGCTTACTGCGCGCCATCTTTGGCGAAAAAGCCAAAGAAGTCCGCGATACCTCACAACGGATGAGTAACGGCAAGCACGGTAAAGTCGTCGGCGTCAAAGTCTTTAGCCGCGAAAACGGTCACGAACTCAAAGCCGGTGTCATCATGCAAATCCAGGTCTTCGTGGCCCAGATGCGCAAAATCGCCGTCGGTGATAAACTCGGCGGTCGCCACGGTAACAAGGGTGTTATCTCGCGCATTCTGCCCGCCGAAGATATGCCCTTTACGGCCGACGGAGTCCCCGTCGACATCGTTTTGAACCCGCTAGGTGTGCCGTCGCGTATGAACATCGGCCAGTTGTTTGAAACCCACCTCGGTATCGCCGCCCGAACCCTCGGCATGAAAGTCGCCAGCCCGTCCTTTAACGGTGTGCCGGTCAGTAAGATTCAAGAACTCCTCAAAGAGGCCGGCCTGCCCGAAGACGGTAAGCAGCAGTTGTACGACGGCCGTACCGGCGAAGCTTTCAAAGAGCGCACCACGGTCGGTTCGATGTACATGATTAAGCTCAACCACATGGTGGCTGACAAGATTCACGCCCGTTCAACTGGTCCCTACACCATGGTGACGCAACAGCCACTCGGCGGTAAAGCCCAAAACGGTGGCCAGCGCTTCGGTGAAATGGAAGTCTGGGCCCTCGAAGCTTACGGCGCCGCCACGACGCTGCAAGAGATGCTGACGATTAAGTCCGACGATGTTTACGGGCGTAGCAAAGCCTACGAATCGATCATCAAGAAGACCGCCATCGTCGGTCCAAAAGTACCGGAAAGCTTCAACGTCCTTGTCAAAGAGCTTCAAGGTCTCGGCCTGAAGGTCGACTTGGTTCACTCCGATAACGTCGTTGACGCCGAGAGTGTCCTCGCCACCAACATTCACGAAGAAGCAGTCCACCCCTCAGTCGTTGACGTCCCTGAACCATCAATTTCTGACGTCGACGTCACTGAAGAGGCCGCGGCCGACGAATTTTCCATTATCGACCTCGACGACGAGATCGCTAACGGTACGACGACACCGACAACCGATGACGACGCCATTATGGTCGTCGCCGATGACAATCAAACCGATAAAGAAGAGGAGGTCGCGTAATGATTCCCCCACGCAACGCTATTAGTACTGATATTGCCGACTTTGACGCCGTCCGCTTGGCTGTCGCCAGCCCGAGTGACATTTTGGACTGGAGCTACGGCGAAGTCACCAAACCGGAGACGATTAACTACCGAACCCAGAAACCAGAACGCGACGGTTTGTTCTGTGAACGGATCTTTGGTCCGGTCAAAGACATCAACCCGCACGACGCAAAATACAAGGGTGTGCGTTCACGCGAGGCCGCCGTCGATAAGAACGGCGAACTCGTGACGCGCAGCATCGTCCGTCGCGAGCGCATGGGCCACATCAGCCTAGCCGTACCGGTAGCCCACATTTGGTTCCTGCGCGGTACGCCCAGCGCGATGGGTCTTTTGCTCGGTATCACCGTCAAGAACCTCGAACGGATCGCTTACTTCGCGGCTTACGCCATCAAAGAAGTCGACGTTGCTAAACGCGCCCAGATTTTGGCCGACAAGGAAGCCCAATTTACGGCCGCCAAAGAAGCCATCAAACTGCGCTACGAGCACGAAGCTGAGGCCGAAGACGCCAACGTTAAAGCTTTGGCCGAGCTCCAGACTAAAGAACTCGAAGAAGTCACCAAAGACTTCGAACTCGTCAAAGAACAATTGAGTGGCCTCGAAAAACTCCACCTCATCAATGAGACCGACTACCGTAACTTACCCGACGACCTGCGGGCCCTCGTCAAGGTCGGTATGGGCGGCGCTGCCCTCAAGGATATGCTCGACGCGATCGACTTGAAAGATTTGATCGCCGAACTCAGCCACGAGGCCGAAGAAGCCAAAGGCCAACGCAAGAAGAAGCTGATGAAGCGCTTGCGTTTGCTCGAAAGCATGGACCGCGCCGGTATTAGCCCGGGCAGTATGTGCCTGAGCGTCCTGCCGGTTATTCCGCCCGACCTGCGACCGATGGTTCAATTGACCGGTGGCCGCTTTGCGACCAGCGACTTGAACGACCTCTATCGCCGCGTCATCAACCGCAATAACCGTCTCAAGAAACTGATCGACCTACATGCGCCGGAAGTTATCCGCCGCAACGAGCAGCGCATGCTTCAGGAAGCCGTTGACGCCCTGATCGACAACAACAACGCCCGTAGTGGTCGGGCCGTGGCCGCCACCGGTCAACGCCGTCGCCTGAAGTCTTTGAGCGACATGCTCAAGGGTAAGCAGGGCCGTTTCCGTCAGAACCTCCTCGGTAAGCGCGTCGACTACTCTGGTCGTTCCGTTATCGTGGCCGGACCGGAACTCAAGATCCACCAGTGTGGTCTGCCAAAGATGATGGCGCTTGAATTATTCAAGCCCTTTGTCATCGGGGAATTGATCGCTAACGAACATGCCCACAACATTCGCTCGGCTTCACGCTTGATCGAAACGGGTGAAATCGTCGTCTGGGATGCCCTCGACGAGGTCATTAAGGGCAAGTATGTCCTGCTCAACCGGGCCCCGTCTTTGCACCGCTTGAGTATTCAAGCTTTCCAGCCGGTCCTGATCGAAGGTCGGGCCATTCAATTGCACCCGCTCGTCTGTAAGGGCTTTAACGCCGACTTCGACGGAGACCAAATGGCCGTCCACTTACCGTTGTCGGACGCCGCTCAGTACGAAGCCAAAACGATCATGGCTGCGAACCGTAACCTATTGAAACCAGCCGATGGTTCGCCAATCCTGCACATCGAGCAAGATATCGTGCTCGGTTGCTACTTCCTGACCTATGAACGTCCGCACATGGTCAAGGGTGTCGTTAAAGCGTATGCCAGTCTCGAAGAAGCCCTGATGGCCTATGAGAATGGCAAATTGACGCTCCAAACTTTTGTCCGTTTACCGTTCCGCGGCCAGTCCTGTGAAAGCACCCTGGGGCGCATCCTGTTTAACGAAACTTTCCCGGATGACTTCCCATTCCAGGATGAAGCTATGACCAAAAAACGCCTCCAGCGCGTCATGGCCGCCGTTTACGCCCAGTACGGCCAAGAGAAAACGGCCGAAATCGCCGACGACCTCAAGGACATCGGCTTTGACTACGCCACGATTTCTGGGCTCAGTATGGGTATGGGTGACTTCCAGCCAATCAACGGTATGAACGTGTTAGTCGAAGGTGGTGAAGTCCGCGCCGCCGCCATTTCCGAACAGTACGAACAAGGCTTCATTAACGATGAGGAACGCCACCGTTTGACGATTGATAACTGGACCAAAGTCGAAAACACAGTCCAGGACATGTTGTCCAAGCAAATGGTCAATCAAGATTCGTCGATGGCAATCGCGATTAACTCCGGTGCTCGTGGTAACATTTCCCAGTTGAACAACGCCGTTGGCATGCTGGGCGTCCAGCAGGACGCCGGCGGTAACGCCATCGAGCTGCCAATTAAGTCGGGCTATATCGCCGGACTGGATCCCCTGGAATACTTTACCGGTACCCGTGGTACCCGTAAGGCTTTGATTGACATTGCCCTCAAAACGGCCGATGCCGGGTACCTGACACGTCGTTTGGTCGACGTCTCGCAGGACGTCTTTACGCTGTCGACCGACAACCCCGATCCTGGCTTCGCGCTGCTCCGCGCCGACGCTGCCGAGATTGGCGTGACATACGCTTCTCGTTTGACTGGCCGTTACGCGGCCGCCGACGTCAAGGGTTACGTCAAAACCGGTGACGCGTTCACGGCTGATATTGCTATCAAGATCGATGCCGATACGAGCCTCGACGGTGTCAAGATTATGAGCGCCTTGAGCTGTACCAACGTTCGTGGCGTGTCGCAAAAATCTTACGGTGTCGACCCGGCCACCGGTAACCTCGTGGCCGATCACCACCCAATCGGCGTCATCGCCGCCCAGAGTATCGGTGAACCCGGTACCCAGCTGAGCCTCGACTCGAAGCACCGTTCCGGTGTGGCCATGGCCGACGATACCGCCCAAGGTCTGTCACGTATCGAAGAACTCTTTGAAGTTCGGATGCCAAAGGGCCAAGCCTTCTTGACCGATATAGCCGGTATCGCCAACACCTGGGAAGAGGGTGACCACTACATTGTCCAAGTTATGGCCGATGACGCTGAAGTCGTGACGCTCGAGCTCGGTGCCCGCAAGACCCACCTTGCTAGCGGTTCCGATGTCGCTATCGGTGACGTCGTCGCGGCGCTGGAAGACAACTCGGAACCATTGGTCGCACCGATGGCCGGCAAGGCCGAAGTGACCAACAAAGCGGTCATCATCACGCCGACCAAGCAGAGCGTGCTGCGCTATGAGATCCCGGGCTTCAAGCAACTACTGATTGTCGACGGCGATAAAGTCGTTGCCGGTCAGCGCTTGACCAACGGTTCGATTAACCTGCACGACCTGATGAGCTTGCAAGGGGTTGAATCCACCCAACGCTACATCATGAACGAGATTCTGCGCATCTTCGCCGGACAGGGTCAGAACATCGCCGACAAGCACCTGGAAATCATCGTGCGCCAGATGTTCAGCCGCGTCCAGATCGAAGACGCCAGCGATACCGAATTCGTAACCGGTGACGTCATTAGCAAATTAGCTGTTGTCGAAGCCAACGAAGCCTTGATTGCAGTCGGTAAAGAGCCCGCCGAATTTACTCAGCTATTGCTGGGTATTACCAAGGCTTCGCTCAGTACCGACTCATTCTTGAGCGCCGCCTCATTCCAGGACACGACCCGCGTCCTGATCGCCGCTAGCACTAGTGGCAAGATCGACCGCCTGTACGGCCTGAAAGAAAATGTCATCCTCGGTCGCAAGATCCCGGTTGGTACCGGTTGGAAAGACCCCGAAGACGAAACGACCGACGAGGAGCTCGACGAAGTCGATCAAATTATCGGCGCCACTGAATAGAGGTAGATAGGGACTGGTAGATGGTAGTTGGGGGGGGAGCGCAAGAGCTAACCCCATCTACCATCTTCTATCCCCCAACTACTAACTCCTCGTAGAGGAGTTGCCGTAGGCCTCGACATCTGGTAAAGTAAGTAAGTTAAAATAAGCAGTCCGAGCTGAGGAGCACACGGGTCAACTCTGTTGGCGTAGATTGATCCCACCTCTTGGCAGTAGATTGCACCTAATAAGGAGAAGAAGTGCCAACAATCAACCAACTGGTTCGCAAGCCGCGCATCAAAGTGACTACCAAGAGTAAGTCACCGGCCATGCAACGCGTGGTTAATAGCCTCAAGACCAAAAATTATGAAAAACCAGCCCCCTTCAAACGGGGTGTTTGTGTCAAGGTCACTACCAAGACACCAAAGAAACCTAACTCCGCCCTGCGTAAGGTCGCCCGCGTGCGCCTGACCAACGGCTATGAAGTCTGGGCCTATATCGGCGGCGAAGGCCACAACCTGCAAGAGCACGCTGTCGTCCTGATCCGCGGTGGCCGCGTCAAAGACCTGCCGGGTGTGCGTTACCACATTGTGCGTGGTAGCCTCGACCTCCAAGGAGTTAACAACCGCAAACAAGGCCGCTCCAAGTACGGCACCAAGAAAGCGAGCAAGTAATGCCACGTAAAAAAACCAAAGCGCTCGTCCGCGATATCCAGCCCGACCGCCTCTACAACAGCGTCCCCCTGCAGCGCCTCATCAACCGCGTCATGCTCGATGGTAAGAAGCAAATTGCCGAACGCCTCGTCTATACCGGTATGCAAAAGGCGGCAGACCGTCTGAAAGTCGAAAACCCACTCGAAGTCTTTGAGCAAGCGTTCAAGAACATTACCCCTTCGGTCGAGACTCGGTCGCGCCGCGTCGGTGGAGCTAACTACCAGATTCCGTTTGAGGTCAAAGGCCAACGCCAAAACCACCTGACGACAATGTGGTTTGTCGCCGCCTGCCGCGCCCGCAAGGGTATCAGCATGGCCGATCGCATCGCCGTTGAACTGCAAGATGCTTACAACGGTCAGGGTTCGGCCGTCAAAAAGCGTGAAGATTCCCACAAAATGGCCGAAGCCAACCGAGCTTTCGCTCACTTCGCCCGGACTTAAATCGTAATGACACTGCAAACACGAAGAGAATCACTCGGCACATCGCTAGTTCGCTTCGGTGAGGTTATGAGGGAAGAGGGCAAAGAAACCGCCGCATCCTTTAACCCGACCGGCGAAGCAGGCGGCCTAGAAGTAGTGCTCACTTTTCCAGGCAAGCTTATACGTGCGATAGGTCATTTAGTATTGCCCGGATCTGTCTAAGGATCGCCGGGCGAAAATTAACTTTTAGAATAGGAATTATATGGCAGTTAAGAAAACTCTTATGGATAACATCCGTAACATCGGTATTATCGCGCACATTGACGCAGGTAAAACCACGACAACCGAAGGTATCCTCTACCGCACCGGTCTGAAACACAAAATTGGCGCCGTCCACGAAGGCGGCACGACGACCGACTGGATGGCCCAGGAGCGCGAGCGCGGCATTACGATTGTCGCCGCCGCGGTGACTTGTTATTGGAAGGGTAAAAACAACTACGCTGACCAACAATTCCAAATTAACATTATTGATACGCCGGGACACATCGACTTCACGGCCGAAGTCGAGCGTTCGTTGCGCGTCCTCGATGGAGCCTGCGTCGTTTTTGACGGCAAGATGGGCGTCGAAAGCCAGTCCGAGACCGTTTGGCGCCAAGCCGACCGTTACGGCACGCCCCGCCTCTGTTTTATTAACAAAATCAACCAGACGGGCGGTGATTTCTATAAGTCACTCGAATCGATCCACAACCGCTTGAGTAAGCGTGCTTTCCCGATCCACCTGCCGATCGGCTTTGAACAGAGTATCAACGGTATCGTCGATGTCGTCAGTATGAAGGCCTATGCCTACAAGGATTTTACGGACCACGAAATGGTTGAAATTGAAGTGCCGGCCGATATGGTCGAGAAGGCTAAGAAGTACCGCAGCCTGCTGATCGAGAACGCCGTCGCCGAAGACGAAGCCATTCTCGAAAAATACTTTGAAGTCGGCGAAGACGGTCTGTCCGAAGCCGAGATTCGCCAAGCCGTGCGGACCGCTACTCTGACCGGTAAATTCTTCGTCGTCACCGGTGGTGATGGCCGGGGCGTGATGGTCGAAAAACTCCTCGACCTCGTCGTCGACGTCTTGCCGGCGCCCAACGACCGTGCTAGCAACTGGGGTGTTCACCCCAAGACGGGTGACGAGATCGAGCGTAAAAACTCGGTCGACGATCCGTTTGCCGCCCTAGCGTTTAAGATCACCAGTGACCCCTTTGTGGGCAAACTGGCTTACTTCCGGGTTTATTCTGGCAAGATTGAGGCCGGATCATACGTCTTCAACAGTTCGACCGGCGAAAAAGAACGAATCGGTCGAATCGTTCGCTTGCAAGCCGATAAGCGTGAAGACGTTACCGAAGTCCTGGCGGGCGACATCGCCGCTATCGTCGGCCTTAAAGGCACGACGACCGGCAACACCTTGTGCGACGCCACCCACCCGATCATCCTCGAGAACATTACCTTTCCCGATCCACCGGTCTCGATTGCCATCGAGCCTAAAACCAAAGCCGACCAAGAAAAAATGGGTATCGCCTTGCAGCGTTTGGCCGAAGAGGATCCAACTTTCCGCGTCAAAGTTGACGACGAAACCAGTCAAACCATCATCAGCGGAATGGGCGAACTTCACCTCGAAATTCTAGTCGACCGCATGAAGCGCGAGTTTACGGTCGAAGCCAACATCGGCCAACCGCAGGTTGCCTACCGCGAAACGATCCGCAAGAGCGGTATCGAAGTCCAAGGTAAATTTGTGCGCCAGAGCGGTGGCCGTGGTCAGTATGGCGACGTCTGGTTGCGCCTCAGCGAAAACGAAGAAGGCAAGGGCTTTGAATTCATCAACTCCATCCGGGGTGGTGTTGTCCCCGCCGAATACATCAAACCAGTCGAACAGGGCATCATAGAAGCCATGGCTAACGGTGTTATCGCCGGTTACCCGGTCGTCGACGTCAAAGCCGAGCTCTATGACGGCAGTTACCACGACGTTGACTCCAACGAAATGGCCTTTAAGGTCGCCGGTTCGATTGCCCTCAAAGAAGGCGTCAAGAAGGCCGGTCCTGTCCTATTGGAGCCAGTCATGAAAGTCGTCGTCGTCACCCCGGAAGAGAATATGGGTGATGTCATCGGCGGCCTTAACTCGAAGCGTGGTCGGATCGAGAGCATGGAAGACTTGAGCTCCGGTGTCAAAGAGATCACCGCTTTTGTGCCGTTAGGTGAAATGTTCGGCTATACCACCGAACTGCGGTCTTCGACCAAGGGCCGCGCCAGCTCGAGTATGGAACTCGATCATTACGCCGACGTGCCAAACCACGTCGCCGAAGCGATCATCGCCAAAAACGCTAAGTAGTTCGATTGTTGAATAGTGAAATAGCGGAATAGTAGAAACTTGGTTCAGGCGAAGTGCTGCATGTTGATTTGTAAGCTAAGCTGCAGCTCACTTCGTCGTTCTTGGGTTCTACTGCAAAACGTTTCGACGCGCTACTTGGACAGGAGGTGACATAATGCCCGCCTACAACTCTTTACAAACACCTTTAAATTCTCTATACTTTGACAGGTCACTTTGTGTGGATTCTAGTATTCTCATGCAAAAGATTTAGTAAATAATATTCAAGGAGCAATCACTCATGGCAGCAGCACAATTCGACCGCACCAAGCCACACGTTAACGTCGGCACAATGGGCCACGTCGACCATGGTAAAACAACTCTAACCGCAGCTATTACCGCTGTACTTGCTAAGAAGCTACCAAGCGACGTCAACAAGAAAGTTGACTACGCCATGATTGATAACGCTCCTGAAGAGCGCGCTCGTGGTATTACGATCGCAACTTCTCACCAGGAATACGAAAGCGCTAAGCGCCACTACGCCCATGTCGACATGCCTGGTCACGCCGATTACGTCAAGAACATGATTACCGGTGCGGCTCAAATCGACGGCGCCATCTTGGTTGTTTCGGCCGCCGATGGTCCGATGCCCCAAACTCGGGAACACGTCCTGTTGGCCCGCCAAGTTGGCGTGCCTAAGATCTTGGTCTTTTTGAACAAGATGGACTTGGCCGACGAAGAACTCGTCGAACTCGTCGAAGAAGAAATTCGCGAACTCCTCGAAAAGAACGGCTTTGACAAGGACTGTCCTATCATCCGCGGTTCAGCCACCAAAGCTCTCGCCGGCGATCCCGCTGACGAAGACGCCGTTATGGCCCTCGTTGAAGCTATGGACGAATACGTCCCCCAGCCAAAGCGCGAACTCGACAAGCCATTCCTGATGCCAATCGAAGACGTTTTCTCGATTAAGGGTCGCGGCACCGTTGCCACCGGCCGTATCGAAACTGGTATCGTCAAGATTAACGAACCCGTTGAAATCGTCGGCATCCACGCCACCAAGCAAACGGTCGTTACTGGTATCGAAGCTTTCAAGAAATCACTTGACCAGGGTCAAGCCGGTGACAACGCCGGTTTGCTGCTGCGCGGTATTGAGCGTGATGACATCGAGCGCGGCCAAGTTTTGGCTAAGCCCGGTTCAGTTACGCCACACACCGAGTTTGATTCTGAGGTCTACATCCTGACCAAGGAAGAAGGCGGCCGACACACCCCATTCTTCAAGGGTTACAAGCCTCAGTTCTACTTCCGCACCACGGACGTCACCGGTGAAGTCGAACTCCCAGCTGACAAAGAAATGGTCATGCCTGGTGATACGATCACTTTCAAGGTCAAGTTACTCGCTCCCATCGCCATGGAACAAGGTCTGCGCTTCGCCATTCGCGAAGGTGGCCGAACCGTTGGTGCTGGTGTGGTAACCAAAGTCGTCAAGTAACAAGCGTTACGGGCGATGCACCAAAAAACCCTCGGGATATCCCGAGGGTTTTTCTTTTGCATACATTTCGAGCGTAAAGCTCCGCTCCTCACGTAGTCGTACGTAAAGTACGATTACGTTCCGGTGCTCGCTTTCCACCCCGAACTGCACGCAAATGCTTCGCCCTTGCTCGGCTTCCGGGCTGTGCTTGATAATATAATGGATTGACGCGCTGCCGCCCAATCGGTTGAGCTTAAATTAATGCTGGATCCCAATCGATAGTAAATAAGTAATCGGCGGTCTTTTCTTTTGGGGGTGTTTATTGTAAAATTACAGATATAACACTAATAGTGTCGAGAACTCGGCTGGTTGAGCGATCATTCCACGCAGAGGTTACGGCACCAAGTCCAGGTCGAGCTGGCAAGGAGATCCACCATGGCTGAAGCCCCTAAAGCCGATGCAAAGCAAAAGATTCGTATTCGCCTCAAGGCCTACGACCATAAAGTCATCGATCAAGCCGCCAAGCAGATCGTCGATACGGCGCTGCGCACCGGTGCTACGCTGGCCGGTCCAATTCCATTGCCAACCCGCCGCACCAGCTTCACGGTCATCAAGAGCCCGCACGTTTTCAAAAAAGGCCGCGAGCAGTTTGAAATGCGCGTCCACAAGCGTTTGATCGATGTCTTCGAACCAACCCCCAAGACGATTGATTCGCTGATGAATCTTTCGCTCCCAGCCGGTTGCGACGTCGAAATTAAGATGTAACAGCCATCAAGAACCCCACCACGGGGTTCTTTTTTATTCCAACAGGCGTAGCCCGCTGTGGCGATGTAAACTATCTTATTTACAGCACACTGCCAGATCAGTACTATTAGGGGCGTAACCTAAACTAGGAGACCCTACTTATGCGCCACCACTCACACTTGAATGACGACAAACCACAATTGGCCGGAATCGCTGTTTTGGCCGCCGCCGTAGGTGCCCTAACGGCCCTGATACTCGCGCCGCGGTCGGGTTCAGAAACTCGCCGCGAGATTAGAAATCGACTGGCGCTTACCAAAGCCGACATCCTGACTCGGCTGAAAGCCGTCAAAACGGTCGCTCGCGACGAGGCAGCCAGCGCGACCGATACTTTGAGCGACGCCGTCACTCTCGGTCAAGAGGCGGTCGAAGAGACAGCCAAAGCGGCTAAACGGGCCGCCCGCAAAGCCAAAACCGACAATGACGATCTGACTGACCACATTCGCAAAAATGGCGAGCAGTAGGCTTTTATCGCTCAGCCGCTGGCTTTAGGCGCCCATGTAGTTTTTGCAACACATTGACAGGTGTAACGATAGCGTGTTACTCTAGTATGGTATCTTTTGAGATTTTCACTTGGTCTAATTAGCAGGTCTGCCCCCAACAGAGTAGAAACCACCAATGACCGAGCATTTTTATGTCAAGCTTCGGTCCGGTAATAATGTAAAGGATAATCAGTGAAAGCACTTATAACTCGAAAAGTTGGCATGATGAGCACTATCGCTGAAGATGGTGTGATGCAGGCTATTACTCTCCTTTCGGTGGGCGAACACACCGTTACACACCACAAAACCAACGAAAAAGACGGTTACACCGCCGTTCAGGTTGGGGCCGAAATTGCCAAGAAGCTCTCCAAGAGCGTGGCCGGACACGTCAAACTTTCCAAGGCCATGCCCAAGATTATTCGCGAATTCCGCTTGGATGAAATAACTGAAGACCTACACGTCGGCGCCAAACTTACCGCCGACGTTTTTAGTGTGGGCGATACCGTCGACGTCACCGGGACCAGCAAAGGTAAGGGTTGGGCCGGTACGATCAAGCGGCACAACTTCCACCGCCAGCGCAAAACCCACGGTGGTAAGGGTAACACCCGTAAGCCCGGTTCAATCGGTTCAATGTACCCCCAGCACATCTTCAAGGGTAAGAAAATGGCCGGCCACATGGGCGCCGAACAAGTCACCGTGAGTAACCTGAAAGTCGCTTTGATTGACACCGAGCACAACGTCATCGGCGTCACTGGTGCCGTACCCGGTCCGCGCAAAAGTATCGTTATCGTGAAAGGGGCCAAATAATGTCAGTCGCTACTTATACCAAAGCCGGCACTAAGGCGACTACGGCCGTCAAGCTCGATGCCAACGTCTTTGGCGTCGTTGCCAAGAATCACCAACTACTCAAGGAGGCTTATCACGCCTACTTGGCCAACGGCCGCGAAAACCTGGCCGTTACCAAAACTCGCGGTCTCGTCAGTGGTGGTGGTCGCAAGCCTTGGAAGCAAAAGGGGACTGGCCGAGCTCGTTTCGGTTCGTCGCGTAACCCAATCTGGCGCGGTGGTGGTATCGCTTTCGGCCCAACCGGTCTCGAAAACTACAGCAAACAGATCAACGTTAAAGCCAAGCGCCTAGCCATCCGCCAAGCCCTCAGCCTAGCCGTTGAAGCCAACAACGTTATCGTCATGGAAGACATTGTGCTTAAGCTTGGCAAGACCGCTGAACTCGTCCAATTATTCGAGAAAGTCGGCGCCAGCCGCAACATCTTAGTAGTCGTCGATTCGAAGACTCCCGAACTGCTGCGCGCCTCGCGTAATCTGGCGAACGTTAAATTAGTCAGCGCTACTTACGTCAATACTTTTGACGCCATGAACGCCGACACTATTATCTTCAGCCAGCCAGCCCTCAATATCGTCAGTGAATGGCTCGGCAAGGAGACTAAATAATGAGTAAAACTATTAGTCTGCGTCCCCGCTTGAGTGAGAAGTCATACAGCCTGAGCACCAGTCGTGTCTACGTCTTTGATATTCCTAAAGGTATCAATAAGCATTCCGTGGCTGGCGCCGTCGAAGCCCAGTTCGATGTTAAAGTCAGCACCGTCAATGTCGCCAATATTCCCGGTAAGCCCAAGCGAACCGTCAGTATCACCGGTAAGCGCTCTAAAAACTCAACCGGTAAGCGCAGCGACATCAAGAAAGCCTATGTCACTTTGATGGATGGCTACAGTCTGCCGTTCTTTGCCGCCGTTGAAGAGGCCGAAGTCCAGGAAAAGGCGACTCAAGCCAAGGTTGAAAAAGCCGTCGCTAAACAAGTCGATAAAGCTGCCAAGCCAGCCCGCCGCGGCCTGAAGCTCAAGAAAGAGGAGACCAAGTAATGGCCATTAAAACTTACAATCCAACGACACCTGGTCGTCGTGGCATGTCCAGCCAGGACTTTGATGGCATTACCACCAAGAAGCCCCTACGCTCGTTACTCGTCCCTCAACGTCGCGGCAGCGGCCGAAACAACCAAGGTCGCATTACGACGCGGCACAAGGGTGGTGGCGCCCGCAAGTTTTACCGCTTGGTAAACTTTAAGCTCGCCGCTGAAACTAGTGCCACGATCGAACACATCGAATACGATCCGAACCGCGCCGCCCGCATCGCCCGGATCAAAGAAAATAACGGTACCTATCACTACATCTTGGCCGCCCAAGGTATGACTATCGGCCAAGTCGTCGTCAGTGGCCCCGACGCGGCAATCGAGACTGGCAACCGCCTGCCCCTCAAGAACATTCCCATCGGCAGCACCATCCACGCCATCGAACTCCAACCCGGCAAAGGCGCCCAACTCGTCCGCTCGGCCGGCAACAGCGCTCAACTAATGGGCCGCGACAACGGTTACGCCCAAGTCCGCCTGCCCAGTGGCGAAGTCCGTTTGATTCTCGAAACCTGTGCCGCCAGCATGGGTGTCATCGGCAACGAACAGCACCAGAACGTCAAGATCGGTAAAGCCGGTCGAAACCGTCACTTGGGTAAGCGCCCGGGTGTGCGTGGTGTCGTTATGAACGCCGCCGATCACCCGCACGGTGGTGGTGACGGTGGTCGTCACGGTATTGGTGGTGGTAAGAACCACGGTTCAGCGCCAAAGACGCCATGGGGCCAGAAGACACTTGGTTTCAAGACCCGTCGTCGTAAGAGCACAAGTCAGTTTATCGTAAGGAGCCGTCATGCGGCTAAGAGGAAATAACCATGAGTAGATCACTTAAAAAAGGACCATTTATTGATTTCAAACTTGCCAAGAAGGTTAACGCCCTTGGTACTGACGATCGTACTATCATCAAAACTTGGGCCCGGGCTTCAACGATCCCCCCTGAGTTTGTCGGTCGAACGATTGCTGTCCACAACGGTAAAGTCCACGTCCCAGTCTTCGTGACCGAAAACATGGTCGGCCACAAGCTTGGTGAATTTAGCCCCACCCGTAAGTTCCGCTCTCACGGTGGTAAGTTAGCGAAGGGGAAATAAGATGCCAGTCAAAGCCGTAGCTAAGGGTGTGGCTATCAGCCCCCGCAAAGTCGCCATCGTGGCTGCCCTCGTTCGGGGTCGTAGCGTGGCCGATGCCCTGATTATCTTGGAGCACACGCCGCGCCGTTCCGCTCTAGCCGTTTCGAAAGTCATTAATAGTGCCAAGGCCAACGCCGAGCACAACCACAACCTGAAGCCCGGAACCCTCCAAATCACCGAAATCGGTGTCACGCCAGGCCCACGCCTGAAGCGTTTCCGCCCGGCCGCCCACGGTCGCGCTCTGCCATTTGAGCGCAAAACCTCGCACATTCGGGTTATCGTCGACGGTGAAATCCGCGAAACTAAAAAACCAGCCACCGCGCTTAAAGAGAAGGAGACCAAGTAATGGGCCAGAAAGTAAATCCAATTTCTATGCGTCTCCAGGTCAATAAGGACTGGCGCAGCAAATGGTTTGTCGACAAGCGCGATTACGCTCGATTCTTAAAGAACGACCTAGAAGTTCGCCGTTTGATCCACACCAAGCTCGGCTCCCGAGCCGCCATCAACCGCGTCGAGATCAATCGGACGCCAAACCTCGTCACCGTTACGATCAACACCGCCAAAGCCGGTGTCGTTATCGGTCGTGGTGGTGTCGGTGCAACCGAACTCAAACTTCAGATCGAAAAGATCTACGGCACGCCCACCCGCGTCAACATCGAAGAAGTTAAAAAACCTGATATGTTCGCCAAGCTCGTGGCCGAGAACATTGCCCACCAACTCGAACGTCGGATGAGTTTCCGCCGGGCTATCAAGTCAACCTCCGCTGCCACGATGCGTGCCGGGGCCCTCGGTATCCGGATCGAAGTCGCCGGTCGTTTGAATGGGGCTGAAATGAGCCGCCGCGAAAAAGAAGTCGCCGGCAGCGTACCCCTGCATACTATCCGGGCCGACATCGACTACGCCCAAGTCATTGCTAAAACCCCCGCTGGTATCATCGGTGTTAAGGTGTGGATCTACAAGGGCGAGGTGAAGTAGCATGTTGATGCCAAAACGAACCAAGTTCCGTAAAGTCCGCAAGGGCAAGATCCGTGGCGTCGCCACCAGTGGCAACTACATCGCTTTTGGTGACTTCGCCCTGCAGGCCCAAGGCCAAGAGCGCATAACCAGTCGCCAAATCGAAGCCTCGCGTCAAGCCATGACGCGCCACATCAAACGTGGTGGTAAGATCTGGATCCGCATTTTCCCGCATACTCCAGTTACGCGCAAACCGCTCGACGTTAAAATGGGTAGCGGTAAGGGTAGTCCTGAATTCTTCGTCGCCAAGGTTCGCCCAGGCACCATCATGTTTGAAATGCAGGGTGTAACCGAAGAAGTCGCCCGTGAAGCCATGCGCTTAGCAGCACACAAACTGCCTGTCAAAACCAGGTTTCTGATACGCGAGGAGGCTTAAATCATGAAAATTGCTGATATCCGTAAAATTTCAACCACCGAGCTGGCCACCGAGAGCACCAAGTTGCGCGAAGAAATAACCGAGCTGAAGCGTCGCCTACACATGGGTGAACTGCAAAACGTTCGCACCATCCGGACCAAGCGCAAAGACTTAGCTCGCGTCCTGACCGTGCTGAGCGAACAACTCACAAAGGAGAACATCTAATGGCCCGCACACTAATCGGTACTGTCACGTCAAGCAAAGGCGACAAAACGATCGTCGTCACCGTCCTAACCCGCAAAACTCACCCCCTGTACCGCAAGCAGTACACTGTAAGTTCGAAGTTTATGGCGCACGACGAAAAGAATGAAGCCCAAGCTGGTGACAAAGTAGCGATCGTCGAGACCCGTCCGTTGAGCGCCCGCAAGCACCACGTCTTGAGCCGCATCATCGAAAAGCCCGCCTTGCGTGAAGATTCTTTGGCAATTACAAAAGCCGTCGACGAAGTTAAGGCCAAAGCCGATGCCGTTAAAAAGACGGAGGAGCCGGCATGATCCAGCAAGAAACCCGCTTAGGCGTCTGCGATAACAGCGGAGCCAAGGAAATCCTCTGCATCCGTGTCCTTGGTGGCACCCGCCGCCGCTATGCCCACGTCGGTGATGTTATCGTTGCGACTGTCAAAGTCGCCAACCCGAGTGGCGCCGTCAAGAAAAAGACTATCGTCAAGGCCGTCATCGTCCGCACCCGTAATCAAATTCGGCGCAAGGACGGTTCGACGATTCGTTTCGACGACAACGCCGCCGTCATTATCGGCGACGATAAGGCCCCCCGGGGCACCCGCATCTTTGGCCCCGTACCCCGCGAATTGCGCGACCAAGGCTATACCAAGATTATTTCCTTGGCACCGGAGGTACTGTAATGAGTAATTCTAAAGTTGAAAGCAAGCCAGTGTTTAAAATTCGATTGAAAAAAGGCGATACCGTGATTGTCCGGGCTGGTAAATACAAAGGCCAGACCGGTAAAATCACAGCGACTCACCCCAGTGAGAATAAGGTAACGGTCGAAGGCATCAATATCGTCAAAAAGCACGTCAAGCCTAATCAAGCCTACCCTCAGGGTGCAATCGTCGAATTGACGAAGCCAATCTGGGTTAGCAAGGTCGGTATCGTTGAGCCGACTAGCAAAAAAGCTTCGCGGATTGGCTACCAGCTCAAAACCGACGGCACTAAGTCACGCGTCTTTAAAACATCCGGGAAGGAGATCAAGTAATGGCTACCACTACGAAAACTGTCAAAACCAAAACTGCTCCTGTCGCCGTGGCTGTTCGCCAGCGTGACCTGTACAACCAGCAGTTTGTCGCCGAACTCCAGAAAGAACTCGGCCTGACAAACATCCACCAGGTACCGAAGCTCGAAAAGATCGTCGTTAACATCGGCCTCGGCCGGGCCAAAGACGATAAGCGCCTGATGGAAATTGCCACCAACACCTTGCGCAAAGTCACCGGCCAACAGCCCGTCGAGACGGTTGCCAAGAACTCGATCGCCGGTTTCAAACTGCGCGAAGGCAACAAGATTGGCCTCAAAGTTACCCTGCGCGGCGACCGGATGTACGAATTCATGGACCGGATAATTACGATTGTCCTGCCACGGTTACGTGACTTCCACGGCGTCAGCGCCAAGGCCTTTGACAACCAAGGTAACTTTTCGCTCGGTTTAACCGATCAATCAGTCTTTCCGGAATTAACATTTGAAGAAACGACCACGCCACACGGCCTTCAAGCCGTATTCGTGATGAAGTGCCAAGACAAAGCGCATGCCCGGGCACTCTTAGAGAAATTTGGCATGCCGTTCGAAAAGGAGAACAAGTAATGGCTAAGAAATCAATCGTCGTCCGCGACGAAAAGCGCAAACGTATGATTGCCCAGTACGCTGCGAAGCGCGCTGAATTAAAGGCCCTCGGCGACCAAGAAGGTCTGGCCAAGTTACCCCGTAACTCGTCACGCACCCGTTGGACGAATCGCTGCATCGAAACCGGTCGGTCGCGGAGCTTTATGCGCCAATTTGGTTTGAGCCGTCTTAGTTTTCGTGAGCACGCAAGCAAGGGTGAAATCCCTGGTGTAACAAAGTCGAGTTGGTAGGAGAACTATGAGTACAACATCTACAGATCCAATCGCTGACATGCTCAGCCGTATCCGCAACGCAATCGCCGTCAACAAGTTTGAAGTCAGCTTGCCCCATTCCAAGATTAAAGAAGCCGTCGCTCGCTTGCTGAAAGACAGCAACTTTATCGACGGCGTGATAGTGGCCGACGCCACAGTCGGTAAAACCATGACCTTGCGCTTGAACCCCGAGAATAGCAATTCCCGGATTACCGAGATCAAACGGTTAAGCAAACCCGGACGCCGCTACTACGTCAACGCCAAAGAAATCCCGGTCGTTATGCGCGGTCGTGGTATCGTGATCGTTTCGACTAGCCGCGGGCTGATGACGGGCAAGACCGCCAAGAGCGCCAACATCGGCGGCGAATTAATTTGTAAAATCTACTAAGGAATAAGAGGAATACTATGAGTCGTATAGGAAAACTGCCGATTGCAATCCCAAGCGGTGTGACAATCACTGTCGACGTGGCCGAAATTACGGTGGCCGGTAGCAAGGGAACTCTCAAACAGTTCACCATGCCCGACATCACCGTGACCCAGGAAGCGGGCGAAGTACTGGTTAGTCGGGCGAATGACGAGCCCAAGCTTCGTGCCAAACACGGTCTGATGCGCGCCCTAATCAACAATATGGTCGAAGGCGTCAGTCACGGCTTTAGTAAGAAACTCGAAATCAATGGCGTCGGCTACCGTGTCGCCACCCAAGGCGCCGACCTGAAGCTCAACCTTGGTTTCTCGCACGACGTTATCTTTAAGATGCCTCTCGGCGTTACCGCCGTCATTGAGCAAAACACGATTACCGTCAGCGGCATCAGCAAGCAACAAGTTGGCCAAGTTGCCGCCGAGATCCGCGCCCTCAAGAAGCCGGAGCCGTACAAAGGTAAGGGTATTAAATACGAAGGTGAACGCATTATCCGCAAGAGCGGTAAGAGCGGTAAGGAAAAGTAGGCATATTATGAATAAACTAGCACACAAATTACTCAACCGGACGTTGCGCAAGAAGCGGGTTCGCGCTATCGTCACCGGTACGACTGAGCGCCCGCGCCTCAGCGTTTACATCAGCAACTTGCACATCACCGCTCAACTGATCGATGATACGACGCACCAGACCATCGCCTACGTCACGACGGTTGGTCAAAAGACCGTCACCGGCACAATGACCGATAAAGCCGTTTGGATCGGCACCGAAATTGGCAAGAAGGCCAAAGCCGCCAAAATCAGCACCGTCGTTTTTGACCGCGGTGGCAGATTGTACCACGGCCGAGTCGCCGCCCTAGCCGACGCTGCCCGTAAATCAGGATTGGAGTTTTAATCATGGCAGATCAACCACAAACTCGTGAACGACGCGGCCGCCGCCCGGACATGCAACCCGAAGAAAAGCAATTTGACGAACGAACCCTCCACATCGACCGCGTCGCGCGTGTCGTCAAGGGCGGTCGTCGCTTCCGCTTCCGCGCCCTCGTCGTCGTTGGTGACCGCAAGAATCGCGTCGGCATCGGTACGGCTAAAGGCGCTGACGTCACAGCCGCTGTCGCCAAAGCCACCGACGTCGCCAAAAAGAATTTCGTAACGGTTCCGACTTACAAAGGTACTTTGCCCCACGAAGTCGAGGCCAAAGTCAGTGGCGCTCATATCTTATTGAAGCCGGCCAGCGCCGGTACCGGTCTGATTGCGGGTGGTGTTGTCCGGACGATTTTGGAAGTCGCCGGCATCAAAAATGCCCTCAGCAAGTCACTCGGCTCATCGAACAAGACTAACACGGCCTACGCCACGATTGCCGCTTTTGGCTTGCTCGCTCCGGCTAGCAAATGGGTCACCACTATGGCCAAACCGGCCAAAGTCGTTACTAAAGCTCCNNTCGTCGTTGGTGACCGCAAGAACCGCGTCGGTATCGGCACGGCCAAAGGCGCTGATGTCACAGCTGCTGTCGCCAAAGCCACCGACGTTGCCAAGAAGAACTTCGTAACAGTCCCGACTTACAAAGGTACCTTGCCCCACGAAGTCGAGGCCAA
>DHXX01000016.1:5602-65791 GCA_002413865.1 Candidatus Saccharibacteria bacterium UBA5145 | reverse complement strand
AAAGTTAAACCGGCCGCCAAGCAGAAGCCAGAGGATAAATAATGAAATATCACGAATTACAAGTTACCAAGCAAAAAGTCGGTAAGCGCGTTGGTCGTGGTATCGCCGCCGGACAGGGTAAGACCGCCGGCCGTGGTACTAAGGGACAAAAATCCCGCACCGGTTCGAGCGCCAAGCCGGGTTTTGCCGGGGGCCAGAATCCACTCATGCAATCGCTACCAAAACTGCCCGGTTTCCGGAGCCACAAAATTAAAGCCGAAAACGTCCAGACCGGTCAATTGGCCGCCTTTAGCGGTAAGGTCGTCGATAGCACCGTTTTGGCTAAAGCCAAATTGATTAGTAACGCTTACGTCGTTGTTAAACTGATCGTCAAGGGCGACGTCGCTAAGAATATAACCGTCAAGCTGCCCGGCGCTAGCCAATCAGCCATTGCGGCTCTCGAAGCCGCCGGCGGATCATACGAGAAGACCGAGCGCTTGCCGCGCCCCGTCACCACCACCAAGCAAAAAGATTAGCAAAACGCGCCTCGTCGCGGCAACGTCCTGTATACTGTAAGCAAATACTGACCAGAAGAGGGTATAAGCAAAAACTATGAACTGGAAAATTATATGGCGTTCTTTTGGCCAAGCCGACATGCGCAAGCGTATTCTAGCGGTACTTGGTATATTGCTAATTTTTCGTATTTTGGCGCACATTCCCGTACCGCTGAGCAACCCGGCGACGCTGCACCAGGTCCTCCAGAATCTCTTTAACTCCAATAATACCCCCCAACTTTTGAGCTTCATCAACGTCCTGAGTGGCGGCGCTTTGGCCAACTTATCGATTATGATCGCCGGTTTGGGTCCGTACATTAACGCCTCGATTATTATGCAGCTGCTGACCAAGGCCATCCCCCAACTCGAGACCCTTCACAAAGAAGGCGAGTTTGGCCAGAAAAAGATTAACCAGTACACCCGTCTTTTGACCTTCCCGCTGGCGCTGATCCAATCGGTCGGTTCGATCTACCTGATCCGCCAGGCCGCCCAAAGCATCGGCGGTGTCGGCGACATCACGGCCAATGCCTCTCTGGGCCAATGGGCCCTGATGATTACCGCCTTGACCGGCGGCTCGATGCTGCTGATGTGGCTCGGCGAACTGGTCACCGAACAGAGTATCGGCAACGGTATCTCGTTGATTATTACCGTCGGTATCGTCAGCCGCTTGCCGTCGACCATCGCCAGCATAATAGGCTCCGTCCTCAATAAGAAGGATCACTGGAGCTTGTTTGGCCACAGTCTGCCGATTAATAAAAGCGCTTTAATCTATGGCCTAGTCATGCTGGTGGCCGTCCTAGGCGTAACTTGGCTGGTCGTCATGCTCAACGAAGCCTCGCGGAACTTGACGGTCAACTACGCCAAACGGGTTCAGGGCAATCGAGCCTATGGCGGCGTCACCACGGTTTTGCCGGTTAAACTCATTACCGCCGGCGTCATCCCGATTATTTTCGCCGTGGCCTTTTTGAGCGTGCCGAGCTTTGTCGGCCAACTCCTAACGAGCGCCCAAAGTCCGCACTGGACCCACATCGGCACCAACCTGGTTACCTGGTTCCAGACGCCGTCGGCGACCACCTTTGCGACTCAGGGTTGGATCGCCTACATTTATCCGTTGACGTACTTTACGCTGGTTTTTGCCTTCACCTTCTTCTACACCAGCATTACCTTCAATTCCAAAGAAATCGCCGAGAACCTCCACAAGCAGGGTGGTTTTATCGAAGGTATCCGGTCGGGATTGCAAACCGAGAAATACCTCTCCAAGACGGTCAACCGCTTAACCTTGTTTGGCGCCCTGAGTCTGGGCTTGCTGGCGGTCCTACCGATTATCGGTCAGCTGTTCGTCAAGACCAACATTACCATCGGCGGCACGAGCGTCCTGATCCTGGTCTCGGTGGCCTTACAAACCCTGCGCTCGGTCGAATCGCGCGCTCTAATGGTAACGTATGATCAATACTCCGAACCCGATTTCTTTTACGATGCCTCGTCGCCGGTCGACGCCGTCACCGGGGGCCGTCGCTTGCGCTTCTTGCCGCGTTTGCCCGGTCGTAAGTCTAAATAGTCTTAGCCGAGCCGACAACCCCGGCTCAGCCCTTGTAACCGTCCGGTAATGACGTTTTGGTTAAGGCGGGGCGGGCGCGATTGGGCAGGCTAGGTCCGTAAGGAGTTAATTTGCAATAATACTCTTTACAAACTGTTGTGAAGCCTGCTATAATTAAAAGTTGTTATATTTATGGCCAAAAACAAGGAAGTAATCGAGTTAACCGGGACAATCGTTGAGACCCTACCAGGGACTCAGTTTCGCGTAGAACTCGAAAATGGCCATAAGATCATAGCTCACGTTGCTGGCAAGATGCGGAAACATTTTATCCGTATTGTACCCGGCGACAGCGTGACGGTTGAGTTAACCCCTTACGATCTCACTAAGGGCAGAATCACCTATCGCAAATCATAAGGCGAACCTTTACAGAGCAGCTCACGAAAAACTTACAGACTATTATCGCTTCGGCCGTAATACTCGGGTAGGTATTTCAGCTGTACTACTCTGTAAAGGCTCTCGGGCCGGTTTATATTAATTTGAGCAGTGAGTCATCGCTAAAGGAGCATGATCCGTATGAAGGTACGTGCCAGTGTCAAAAAAATCAGTCCCGACGACAAGATCGTGCGCCGCAAAGGCCGCTTGTACGTCATAAACAAACTTAAACCTAAGCACAAGCAAAGGCAGGGCTAACTATGGCAAGAATTTCCGGCGTGACCATTCCCGCTGAAAAACAAGTCTGGGTTGCCCTGACGTATGTTTTTGGTGTCGGTCCGAAAAGCAGTTACGATATTTTAGCCAACGCTAAAGTTGAACCAACCGAACGGGTCAAGAACCTGACGGATGCTGAGATTGCTCGCATCCAAGACCTTATCAATGCCGATTATCTCGTCGAAGGCGAGCTGCAACGGATTGTTAGTGGTAATATCAAGCGCCTCAAAGACATTAAGTCGTACCGTGGTTTGCGCCACGCGGCTAATCTGCCTTCTCGTGGCCAGCGAACCAAGACCAATGCCCGCACTCGTCGTGGCAAGAAGTCAACAGTCAGTGGTACCGCTAAGAAAGTCGCGTCGAAGACGTAGGATGAAGGAATAGATTATGGCAGATGCAACTACAACCAAGAATACTACCAAGAAGAAGAAGGCCAAGCGAACCGTTTCGGCTGGACAAGTTCATGTCCAAGCCACCTTCAACAACACGATCATCACCTTTAGTGATAGTAGTGGCAACGTCCTGACCGCTTCCAGCGCCGGAGCCTGTGGCTTCCGTGGTTCCAAAAAAGGTACCGCTTACGCCGCCCAAATTGCGGCTGAGCGCGCCGGTCAAGCCGTCAAGCAACAGTACGGCCTCGGCCGGGCTGACGTATTTATCAAAGGAATCGGCCTCGGCCGTGACGCCGCCGTACGGGCACTGGCTGGCCTTGATATCCAAGTCGAGAACATTAAAGACGTTACTGGTGTGCCGCACGGTGGTGTGCGCCCCAAGAAAGCTCGTCGGGTCTAGGATTTAATATGGCAAGAGATACACGTTCAATAGTTAAGATGAGTCGTCGCGAAGGCTACGCCCTGCACCCCAAGGCGCACAAAGCCCTCGTCAAGCGACCAACCCCGCCCGGCCAAATCAAAAATGGCCGCGGTTCACGCAACAAAGCCAGTCAGTACTCGATACAGCTGCGCGAAAAGCAAAAGGTCAAGCGCTTGTACGGCCTGCTCGAGAAGCAGTTTAGCAACCTGATGAAAGAAGCTACCCGCCGCGAAGGCCAGTCTGGTTCAGTGCTATTGCAATTACTCGAACAACGCGCCGATAACGTCGTTTACCGCGCCGGTTTCGCACCCAGTCGCCGGGCTGCCCGTCAGTTGGTGACCCACGGCCACTTCCTACTGAACGACGTCCGCGTCGACATCCCATCGATTCGGATGAAGGCCGGTGACACCCTGACGCTAAGACCACACAGTGCCCAGACCGAATACTTCAAGAAGCACGACGAGACTAGTCCCGCACCGGCTGATACCCCAAGCTGGTTGAAAGTTACCCGCAAGAAAGTGCAAGTCGCCGTGACTGGTTTACCGGCCCGCGACGATGCTGAACCTGATATTAACGAGCAACTAATAGTAGAATACTACTCACGCTAAGGGAGGAAAGAAAGCAGTATGTCAAATTTGATTCACACCCCAGGACTCGTCAATATCGACGAGCACAATGCGCTCAGCGCCACATTTACGATCGAGCCGCTGCACAGTGGCTATGGTATGACCCTCGGTAACTCGTTGCGCCGTGTTTTGCTATCCAGCATTTCCGGTGCCGCCGTGACCGCCTTCAAGATCGAAGGCGTGACACACGAGTTTACCTCCGTCCCCGGCGTCAAGGAAGACATCGTTGATATCATGATCAACCTCAAGAGTGCCCGCTTCCGCGTTTACGGCGAAGAAGCCCAGACCCTCCGCATTGTCAAACAGGGCAAAGGCCCCATTACTGCCAAAGACATTCAAACGACGGCCGACGTTGAAGTCGTCAACCCCGAACACGTCATCGCCAACATCGATGACCCCAAAGCCTCAGTTGTGATCGACCTAACCGTCGAAATCGGCCGTGGCTACCGGACGATCGAAGAAGGTACCGCCAAGAAAGCCAGCGACATGATTGCCGTCGACGCCATCTTTAGCCCGGTGCTGCGCGTGCGCTATAAAGTCGAAAACACCCGTGTCGGTCAGGCAACTGACCTCGACAAGTTGCTTTTGACAATCGACACCGACGGTTCGATCACTCCCCAGGATGCTTTCGAAGAAGCCGCCGCTATCTTGGTCAACCAGTACACGACCTTGGCCGGTAAAACCCGCATCGCCCACAACGAGGCGGCAACTGCCCCCGGCGAAGCCACCGAAGGTGAAGCCAACAGCGACTTGCTCGGTGACGAACCCACCGCCCTCAACACCTCAATCGAAGACCTCAACCTGTCGGCTCGGACCACCAACGCCCTCATCAACAACGACATCCACACCATTCGCGACTTGTTTGCCTTGAATGACGCCGAGCTGCGCGACCTCAAAGGTTTCGGTAGCAAAGCCCTTGATGAAGTCAAAGAAAAGTTAGCCGAGTTGGAGCTGTAACATGCATAGACACGGATATCAAGGTAGAAAACTACACCGCGAACGCGACGGACGTCGGGCCCTCGTCAAGGGTCTGGCTGACTCCCTCGTGAAGTATGAATCTATCGAAACGACCCTACCAAAGGCCAAGGAAGTCTTGCCTTATCTCGAGAAGTTAATCACCAAAGCTAAGAAAGGTGATTTGCACAACCGCCGGATGGTCATTAGCGGCCTGCAAACTGTCGCCAGCGGCCATAAGCTGGTTGACGAGATCGCCCCGAAGCTAATGGGCCGCGTTAGCGGTCACTTGCGCATCGTGCGCACCAGCTTACGCCGCGGTGATAATGCCCAGTTGGCTCGAGTTAGCTTTGTCGACGACCTGACGGCAGCTCCCGTAGCCAAGTCGGCCGCTAAATCAGCCGCGCCAGCCGTTGCTGTTCCCAAGAAGGAGGCCAAATCATGATAAAAACCTATAGCGCCAAACCAACCGAAGTCGTCCGAGAGTGGTACGTCATCGACGCCAGCGAAGCGCCGCTCGGTCGCGTCGCCACCAAGATCGCCACGCTCCTGACCGGCAAAGGCAAGCCTCAATTTACCCATCATATCGACTGCGGTGACTTTGTGGTTGTCATTAATACCGACAAACTCGTTGTCACCGGCAAAAAGTTGACCGACAAAATGTACTATCACCACAGCCATTTCCCCGGTGGACTCAAGGAAATCAGCCTCGAGAACCAACTCGAAAAAGACTCTACCAAAGTACTTTTCCACGCTGTTCGTGGCATGCTGCCAGTCAATAAGCTGCGCGATGAGCGCTTAAATCGCTTAAAGATTTACGCCGGTACCGAGCACAAGCACGCGCCCCAGCAACCAAAGGCAATTTCTGTAAAGGATGTTAAATAATGGCTACCAAAGATCACTATTTCTACGCCCTCGGTCGCCGCAAAAGCGCGACGGCACGAGTTCGCCTGCAAGGCGGCAAGGGTGGCCTAACCGTCAACGGTAAAACTGCGGCCGAGTATTTCGCCGACAGTACCTACTTACTCGGTAAGCTGCAGGAGCCGTTTACGGTCCTCGACTTGGTCAACAAGTACGATGTCAGCGCCGTGGTGTCGGGTGGCGGCCACGACGGTCAAGTCGAGGCGATTCGCCTCGGTATCGCCAAGGCCTTGACGATCATGAACGAAGACGTCAAGAGTACGCTGAAGCGCGCCGACTTGCTCAGCCGTGACCCCCGCGAGAAAGAACGCAAGAAGTTCGGCCTCAAGGGTGCCCGCAAGCAACGCCAGTTCACCAAGCGTTAAGCTGACTCGCTCACTCTCGAGCAATTCGTCAGTCGAAAGAAGCCTCAATTTGTTGGGGCTTCTTTCGTAAACTCGTTTCTATTCGGTAGATAAACAGATAACAAATAGCTGTGAGCTAATATTTGTTTGTCTTATCGTAAGGGGGTCCTGAAACAAGTTCAGGATGACTAGGCATTTGACGCCTCTTGACGGCGGTGGTATAGTACATTTCATGTCAACAGCGCAGCCCAACCAGTATTGGTTTACCGACACCTCCCGTGGCGGTCTGTTCTGTGCGTTTGCCTAAAACCTAAAAGAACCAAAAACATTGAAGAGACCGCCACCAGGGCGGTTTTTATAAATGTTAAGGAGTTATTATGGAAAGATTGTCACACGAAGAATCAGAACAGGCCGACCGGCGCAATCAAGTCGCACGGCTGTTGCTCCGCGCGATACCCAGCATTGACGTCGATCTCAGCCACGTCGTTGACGGCGTAACCGACACCCCAGAAATAATTGTTCGCCGCTTGGCAAGCGTTGACCCGCGGTTTTTTGATAACAGACAAATGCAACAGCTTCATGAGGCCGGAATTGAGGTATAATGAAATCAATGAGTAAACCAGTTATTTTGACTGGCCTGCGGGCCAATGGCGAGTTCCACCTTGGCAACTATTTGGGTGCCATCCTGCCGATGCTACAGTTGCAGCAGCGTTTCGCTGGCGAGTATCGCCTCAACATGTTCGTGCCCGACTTGCATAGTTTTACGACACCCGTCGAACACGCCAAACTATACTTGCAGATCGTTCAGAACCTTAAGATGTATGTCGCCGCCGGCTTGGACCTTGCCAACGACGATACCTACATTTATCGGCAGAGTTTTGTGGCCGCCCATAGCGAACTGGCCGTTATACTCAATAATTTCACCTACTACGGTGAACTGTCGCGGATGACTCAGTTTAAAGAAAAAGGCGAACAGACCAAGGAGACTAGTGTGACCGCCGGCTTGTTTGATTATCCGGTGCTGATGGCCGCCGATATCCTATTGTACGGCGCGGAGTGGGTGCCCGTCGGCGAAGATCAGCGCCAGCACATCGAACTGGCGCGCGACATCGCCCTGCGTCTTAATCACCGCTTTGGCGATGATTTGTTGGTCGTGCCGGCCGAGTGGAGCCAGCAGCTGGCCTTTGTCGGCTCCGGCGGCGGTATCCGGATTCGGTCATTGCGCAATCCCGACCAGAAAATGAGTAAGTCGATCGACGATCCAGCCGGGACTATTTTGTTGAGCGATAGCCCTGAAGCTGCCGCCAAAAAGATCATGGGCGCAACGACCGATTCAGTCGGCGCCATCCACTATGATATGGAGAAGCAACCAGGCATCGGTAACTTATTACAAATTTTAGCGTTATTGATCGGGGAACCGGTAGCCGAAGTCGCGGGCAAGTGGTCCGGCAAGACCGGCTATGGCGACCTCAAAACGGCCGTCGCCAGCGAAGTAAAGGTCCTGTTGAGTGGCCTGCACAAGCGCCTCGATGCCGTCAACGAGGTCGAGCTGATGCGCAAGCTGGAGGCCAGCGAATACTTGATGCGTGACGTCGCCGGGCAACGCCTCTATAAGATTCAACAAGCCGTTGGGCTCAGGCCGTAGTGCTCGAACTCGCCCCTCTCAACCCGCGCCTTGATCAGTACGTCGCCGAGCAAGTTACGGGCATCAGCCGCGCCACGGCTGCCAAGCTGGTGACCAGCGGCAAAGTCACGGTTAACGACGATACTGTCCTCAAGCCGGCCTACCGCGTCAAGTTCGGCGAAGTCGTGGTGGTTGATTTCGCGCCGATTGAACTAGCCGACATCCCGACCATCGACCTGCCGGTGCTCTACGAAGACGACGATTGTATCGTTATCAATAAGCCGGTCGGCTTGTTGACGCATTCCAAAGGCGCCTTCAATCCCGAACCGACCGTCGCCACTTGGCTGGCCCAGCGGACCCCCGCCATGACGGGTGATCGCGCCGGCATCGTCCACCGCCTCGACCGCGCCACGGGGGGAGTGATGATTTGTGCCAAGAACCCGGACGCCCTGGCTTGGCTGCAAAAACAGTTCTCGGAACGCAAGGTCAAAAAAACCTATATTGCCCTCGTGCTGGGCGAACTGAAAAATCCCGAAGCCATCATTGATATGCCGATTGAACGTAACCCCAAGAAACCCCAGACGTTCCGGGTCGGCAGCAACGGCAAACCGGCCACGACGCACTATAAAGTCATTAAAACCAACGCGACCTATAGTCTGCTCGAGCTCAAGCCCGCCACCGGTCGGACCCACCAGTTACGCGTCCACCTGCACCAAATCGAGCACCCGATTGTCGGCGATACCTTCTACGCCGGACCGCCCGCCGAGCGCTTGTTCCTGCACGCTTTGGAGCTCGAGATCACCCTGCCGAACCGTGAACGCAAAACTTTCACGACTCAATTACCGGAAGCTTTCGCTAAACTTATCGACGAGTCATGAGCCAGCTGGTCGTTCAAGCCGACACTGCCCGGGCGATTGCCGCTTTTACTAGCCGGCCCAGTCATGCGCTCTTGTTGACGGGCCCGCCCGGCAGCGGCAAAGCCAGCCTGGCGATCCAGCTGGCCGAAGCAATCCTCCAGTTAAGTCCCGGAACGCTTTCAACCTACCCGTACCTGCGCCACATCGAACCGATTGACGGCAAAACGATAAGTATCGAGACTGTCCGCGAGCTGGAACACTTCCTTAGTCTGCGCGTCCCGGGCCAACAAATCATCAATCGGATTGTCATTATCGAAAGCAGCCAGCTCTTATCGCCCGAGGCCCAAAATGCTTTACTCAAAACTCTAGAGGAGCCGCCGTTAGCCAGTCTCCTGGTGTTCACGGCGACGAGCGAAGACGCTTTACTGCCGACCATTCAATCGCGCATGCAGACGATCGCCGTCAAGCGTCCGAGCCTGGACGCCTTGACGGAGCACTTTAAGCACGCTGGACACAGTTCGCAGCGCATCGGTCAAATGCAGGCCATCAGCGGCGGCCTGCCGGGACTGATGGCGGCTTTACTCGAAGACAGTGACCACCCCTTACTCCCGGCGACACAGCGAGCGCGCCTGGTATTGCAACAGTCGACGTTTGAGCGCCTGCTCGCCGTCGACGAACTCGCCAAACAGAAAGCGTTGTGCCGTGACGTTTTATTTATCTTGACTCAGATGGCCCAGTTGCGGCTGCGGGTGGCTACCGGGAAGGACTTCGAGCGCTGGACGACAATTTTAAAGGCCAGTTACGCGGCCGTTAGCGCTCTCGACGCCAATGCCCAATCTAAACTCGCCCTGACGAATCTTATGTTACAGCTCGGCTAAGTTTGCTATACTAAGAGTATATGTATGAGCTACTTATTGTGGCGGGTTTTGGCTTGCTGGCTTACACGAACGCTCACGTCCATGATGATGAGTTTGCTAACGTCTCTCGAAAAGTCGGTGATCGCTTGGGTAAACTTTGGGATATTGCCCACCAGGGCATGCGGGAAAACCGCTTTTTGCGCGCCGAAAAGGCGTTACTGACCATCCTGAAGATCGATGAAAAGAACGCCGCCGCCTACAATCGCCTGGGTATTTTGTACGCCAAGCAGAAAGAGTTTCGCGATGCGATTGATTGTTTTGAGATTGCCTCCAGCATCGAAGCGACGCCCTCTAGCTTGCACAACCTCGGCTTGATCTACTACGAGACCGAAAACTACGAAAAAGCCGCCGTGGCCTTCGAGCAATCACTCAAACTGGAAGATAACTTGGCCGCCCGCCACGTCGCCTACGCCAAAGTCCAAGAAAAGCTCGGCAACGACAAGTTGATGTTCCAGGAGCTCGAAAAAGCCGCCGAACTCGAGCCCAACAAAGAAACCTATACACTGCTGTTTAGAGCCTATATGAATCACGGTATGCAGGCCGAGGCCGACATCATCCAGGATCAGCTCAAGAAGCTCGTCGTGCCGGCTGGTCGAACGAAGCGTATTTTGCGCCCCCGCCGAGTTGTCGTTTAGTTCAGAATTGTCGGGATGATTTTCTCTAACAGGACTTCTAGCTGGCCCAAAGAGTTGGCTGTTAAACCCGTGGGGTCCTTCGGCATCCCTTCCAGGTCGTCAATCAGCGCTTCCAAGTTTTCCTGGGCGAGTTCCTGGTCTAAGACAACCTGTCTTTCTTTGACCGTCAGCAAGGCCTGTTGCTCGATAGTTCGATCAAGCGCTACCGTATCGGTGTAACTAGTAAGATCACTCGCACTACCGCCACTTAAGAGCGTAATTTCGCGTCTAATCAGGTGTCGCCGATTGTCAGCGAATGGGTGAGCGACAAAAGTGAAAAACATCGACGTGTCCTCCGCATAGATATCTAGAGTCAACTGACAGCTTTCGAAATCCTTAAATTCACGAAGACTGCGCAGCTGTTTATTATCACACTCCAGAAAATAACTTTCGACCGGATTAGTTTGATCATTTGTTTCGACACCGACTGACGGTTTTTGGGCAAACTGAATCAGGGGGGCATAGCGGTACACCAAATCGTTAATTTGTTCGGGTGTAGCGTAATATTCCCTATCCGGAACGTTATTTGGAGTTTTCATAATTTATAGGATACTATACTATTGTGTAATGCCGCCATTGGTTGTAGTTTAACCCCTGTTTTGGTACACTGATAATTGTATTTCGGATTGGGCGTTTTATAGCCAATACTTAATTGTTATTTAAAGTCATAGCCCAGACCTTTTGATATAATTCGTAAATGAATCGATGCCAATCGTGCAAAAACTATCTGGAACTACCACTCAGACAATATTGCTCAAACAGATGTCAGCGCGATTACGAATATGCTAAGTATGTTGCAGACTGGCAAGCCGGTATAACCAGCGGAAGTAGGGGCTTATATGCTAAGAATATTTCTGCTCATGTTAAGCGGTATTTATTCATAAAATATGAGTCGTCATGTTCGATCTGCCGATGGAGTGACGTAAATCCGACCTCAGGCAATATTCCGTTAGAGATTGATCACATTGACGGTGATTCGGAAAATAATCGGGAGAACAATTTGCGACTGCTATGTCCAAATTGCCATTCTTTGACATCGAATCATAGAAATCTCAACAAAGGCAATGGCCGACTTTGGCGTAGGCAAAAATACCGACGTGGTAATGTCGATTCGCCACCTTAGCTCAGTGGTAGAGCAACAGTTTTGTAAACTGTGGGTCGTCGGTTCAATCCCGACAGGTGGCTCCAAGCATTTTTTGCAAAGTATTTAACAATTCACACTTACCAATTTTTATTGATGGACAAAAGCATAGCTTTTGCTTAAATAATTTCTTCGGAGCAGGCAATTATTGTAAAATGTAAAATGCTACCTGAAAAATACTTTGCAACGCAAAGTCGTGCGGGGTTAGTGAAGCGGTCAAACACAGCAGACTGTAAATCTGCCCTCCTCGAGTTCGTAGGTTCGAATCCTACACCCCGCACCAAATTAAAACCACCAGCGCAAGCTGGTGTTTTTAATTTGGTTAGAGGCGCAGGCTACAAGAGCCTAATGGCGCAGCCATCCCAGGGTTCGGCAGAGCGAGGACGCGCGCAGAAGTTTACTTCGAGCACGCCGCAGCGGCGAAGGACGAAGTCCGCATCCTACATTCCGCAGCACATAGATAAATACTTAGTAGACTTCTTCGGAAGTCTTGTTGATTTGGTTACTGAGCCGACGAATCTTAACGAATAATAGCTGACAGTCTATAGCGTATTGTTGAGCGCCCTCCAGCTCTCGATGGCCGCCTGTGCCTCGCTCAAGTCGGCCACCGGGCGCTTAACCAGCTTGACGGTCAGTCGGTCGCCAAACGTACCATTGAGCATTCTAGCCGCTAGAGTAGGACTCTTCCGAGCCGGATGACGTTGTTCCAAAACTAGTTTCATCCCCTCACTAGCCAGTTTGAAAATATCAATGCGGGTTATGTCGGTCTCTAATTCGCTTATGTGCTGATTGGAGTGGTCGATAATTGATTCCGGTGATCCCAAAAGTTTCAGCCTAATTTTGTACTGTAGTGCCAGCGCAATCACTGTGGGCACCAGTCCGTTCAGCAGCCGACTAGCCTCAAAATCACTAGCTAACCACGGTAAACCGGCTGGTTCGTGTGGGTCAAACTCGGGGTCGGTCAGGATGTCAGTTGCCAGCTCTGTACCGTACTGTTCCTCGAGGTTACTGAGCT
Source organism: Candidatus Saccharibacteria bacterium UBA5145 (assembly GCA_002413865.1). Taxonomy (GTDB): domain Bacteria; phylum Patescibacteriota; class Saccharimonadia; order Saccharimonadales; family UBA4665; genus UBA4729. Next base: position 53,127 of record DHXX01000016.1, on the reverse strand, counting down.
TCATAAAAAAGCCTGGGTGAGCGGCCAGATTAATAGCCTCGATAAACGTCTGGCGGTGTTGGTGGGTCGACGGGATATCCTGGGTGGCCGGTGTCTCTGTAAACGCCTTGAACGCTAGCTGTTCGGCTTGACGCCAGGTCAATCCGGCAGCCTCCCAATCTAGTTTGGCAAACATAGTATCTATCAATAGCCGGTACTCCCAATAGGCGCCTGGTAGTTTGGTGCGCAGTTCAGTTACTTTTGCGTCACTTCCCAGTTCTTGGGGGTTGAGACTTATTTCATCTCGCCAAACTGCCTCATCGTCGCGGCCAAGTCTAGGAGGTAAGACTTCCAATTCGTACTGTTCGCTAAATAGTGCGCACTCTAGTTTTTCGGTCATACCTTCCATCCAATAGAGCGGCCACAGGTCCATGACATCAACTAGCTCGCTGGTGTTGTCATTGGTCGCATTTCCTACTACTGGTAAATCGACTTTGTCGAAGACTTCCCGGCGATAGTATGAGTTCGTCATGGCATGGATAAGTTCATGGAAAAGCGTACTCTTTGCTTCGGCATCAGTAAGCTCGTGTTGGTATTTGTTCAGTTCCCGCGGTTGATCAGGGGGTTGCTTAGAGGGCGTAACGACCATAAACGGATCAATCTCTATCGTACGGTCTTCGGCATTAAATACACCGTATTCGTCATTATTCCTGATCTTGCTGTTAATTAATGACAGTAAGGGGTCGATAATAACTACCGGTATCGTACGGGCAATTTTTGCACCTTGTTCGCGCGCAGATTTTGTTATATAGCGGTGAGCTTTTGGCGTGTTGAGTGCTTGCCCAAAGTCCACCCTCCATCTATCAACCTTGACGGTCCAGACTTGTTCGATAAGCGTCTTGTCGACTTCCTGAGCATAAAACGCCATAAATTTCTCGACAGACCGCAGAGAGTCTGGCGCATCGAAGTTAAAATTAGCCGTTGGATTGACGGTTAGATAATCTTGCAATAAGCTGCCGATAAAGCCGGTGCGTATATCCCTCGTCGAGTCTTCGAGTTGGGCTATTTCGCAGAGATTTGCCCCCACTATATCCAGAAAGTCCACTTTTCCGCTCAGCTCGTTATACTGGCTCAAGACCGTTGCGTCACAAGCGGCCAGATAATTCATAGCGGCTGATCTATTCTGCTGTCTGTGAAATATCGCGCTGACTTCGCTGATTGAACCGGTTCCAAGGCTTAATTCACCGATGTCAGCAATTGCTTTATCAATTCTTTCCGAAACGGTGGCGCTCGTAGAGTTAGGCAAAAAGTTCAATGTTTCGGGGGCGGCCATAGTTAGCCCTGAACGATCTTGCACGGCACCGAACTGCTCGGCCTCCTCGTATGATAGTCGGTAGGCGTCAACCAGATTTGGGTCCGTCTCATAGTTTGCTAACATAATCTTGTATTTTGACATGTTCGCACTACTTATACAAATAACGATGCTTGTGTACTATATTTTGCCATTTTAGATCCTGATGGAAATAATACTGGCTTTATCCAGCCACCAAAATAGTTCTGACTTTGTCTATTATGCCGCACCAAATCGTTTATGCTTGCATTAAAAGAAAATAGATCTCACTATTGAAGAACTATGAGTGAAACAAATCGAGACACGCAGTGGCCACCCGCACAATTAGCGGTACTTCAGAACGGTGACGGCAGTCCTTCTTATTACAGACCTAGAGAAGCGAATGAAACACTAGATACATTCATAAAGCGGATAGCTGGTACTGTAGTTCGAGGTATCATTTACTACCCTTATACTGCTTTTGTTGAAATTGTTGCGGGCGCTAGTGGCGAAACAGACGAAGCGCTGACTGTATTGGTTATAGCGTCTATAGAAGAGCAGAGGCTTGCGAGACAAGAATAGTTCTGACTTTGTAGATAACTTTGCACCACGATTTCGGTTCCTGTTAATTCTATTAGAGCATTCTGTACGTTAGAACCTTTAGGCATTATAATATAACAATACAAGGAGATGAGACGTGGCAAATATTAGTGAAGTGGCACCTGTAGTAATTGATCCCAGACACGAAAGATATGGCCAAATAGGGGAAATGACCTTTTCGGGGTGGATGGGTGATGGAACATGTCTTATAAAGTTTGATGATGGTGAAGAATTAAGTCTAAACGATGGTTGGATATCGGGCGTAACTCAGTTTGCTGCGCTTCGTAAATGTGAGCCCGAACAAATCAGTAGGCTAGTGGACGCGCTACCTAGCATAAGACCACAATTAGAAGAACTGTATGGGCAAATTGTTGAGCCTATGAAACAACCACCAACACCAGAGACATCTGCAGTCAGAACCGGAGCCGTAGCATTAATCAACTCAGTAATTAAACCCGAGATGCCAGCAGAATAGTTCTAACATCGTAGATCACACTGCACCATATAGACAACACCAGACGTGAGCCGGTGTTTTTTTGTGGCCCGGACTAGGGCTCCAGAAAAGAAGCTCTTTAATCCAAGTTTGTTTTGCTATTATTAAGTTATGCCCGTAGATACTTATAACGCGTTCTCCTATTCGCTGCCGCAAGAGTCGGCCGTGATGTATGCTCAGAACGCGCTAGAAATATTGCAAGCCATCGGCGACCTCAATACGGCCGCCCTGCCGCTGTTGTTGCGCGCCGACGTCGTGCTCACCTTGTCGGGCGTCAGAGCCTTTGATGTCTACATGGACGACCCGAACGATTTCTTGACCGAAAAAGAGGTTAGCCGTCTGACAGAACTTCTCCGATCGTACGGTTTGCACCTCGAATCGCAACGCAGTGAGTACTCAACCAAAAGTAATGAGAAGTTCTCTTATTATTTGGTCAACACCTCGGCCCTAAAAAGGATTCCGGCGCAATATAAACTCAATGCCTGGATCGAACCCAAAGCACCCTATAGTTTTGATCGATTGATGGCCTGGGCTTATCTGGTAGAAAAGCAAATCTATGCCGCTATCTATTCAAACGAGCTGCCAAATAAGTGGGCAACCGACTATTGGGCGCCGCACAATATCCGCTTTGGGGTGCTTCTGGGTTATCCGGGCGAGGCAATCGCGTCTTTGTTTGACCAAACCAGCGAGTCGGCACAATTGATCGAATCAACTATCGCCTATTACGATGTCTACCACGCCGCGCACCCGATCTACGGTTTTAACAGCGAGCTCAAGGGTAATCGGAATATTATCGAGCATCAGCGCCTCTGGTCAGATATCCTTACCAAAGTCTACGAGTCCAAGTGGCACCAGGCCGTCAAAGAAGACAACCGCTTCCGGGCCCAGCTCAAAAACCTCAAAGCCGCCAACGAGTAGCCGGCCGCTCAGACCATTCCCCGATCGATTACCAGTTCATAGAAGAGCACTTAACGCGCTTCATGGATGATTATACTATCGCCCGGGGAACGCTTGATGACTTTCAACACAACGACCTATTGGTCGGTAGCACGGGCATGAAACAACTGGTGACTCACCGGGCGGTCAAGAAAGTTCTGTCCCGCTTAGAGGACAAAGTAGTAAAGAAGGCCTAAGGTATGAATATAGTCGTTGGTTTGGTACAATCTATGGAGTAATTAGCCGCCTTAGCTCAGTGGTAGAGCACATCCATGGTAAGGATGGGGTCTTGAGTTCGAGTCTCAAAGGTGGCTCCAAATTGCCTTTAAGCTCCAGTCAAACGACTGGAGCTTTTTGTTTGCTGATAGTGCAAACTTGGACCAGACTAACAGCGACCAGCAGGCAAGTCGGAACAATTCCGTCTGTGATAAAAAGCACACTAAAATAAGTGTTGACAATATGATTGTAAAGGATTACCATAAGCTTGATAAGCGTAAATCCAAAAGAAATACACTTACAAAATTCTTTTCTTGCAAGAGGAAAAACTTAAATACCGGCTTGATCAGTCGGTATTTTTGTAATTGCGGGCCTAAACTGGGCTGCATACGAGTGCAGTACCATTGCTTACTGCTCGATTCAGCCACTCTGCTAAACATAATTGCGATAAGGCAAAGCACATGGTAAAATATGTGTTAACATATTAGTAACTCTGGCATCGTAACGGAAGCGTGTGAGGCTTCAAAGCAATGAGTGAATCAGAATTTTCAGAAAGAATTAGACTTGCAGTTACACGCTTCGATGCTGAAAGTAGTCAACGAATGTATAAAGAGCAGAATGACGCCGAGGATCTAGCTAGGAGACAGCAAAGACTACAAGAAATACTTGCGAAGAAGGCAGAAGTACAACCGCAAATTGCATGGCGAATACGTGAATATGCCAAACAAGCTGCAAAGCACTACCAGCTAAGTACTAGAGACTCGCCTAAAGCGATAGATAGCAGCAGGGTGCCTATCGTCAAGGTCGAGCCCGAACCGCGAGGGCTGCTTCAATTTTTGAGGCTGCGAGGACAATCGCCGGACAGAACAGTTAATAGAACGACACGTGAGCCGATGTCCCTCTGGTTTTTGACGTCCCAGGTTATAAGAAGTGCCTCCTGGGAGGAGAGCCATTCTAGCGGGGGAGGATCTAGCATAACTTACCTCGGGATTGTGGTGAATAATAACGGAGATCTTTTATCGTGCGAAAAAACGGTAGCAACTGGTAGTTCCGTGGATTCTTCTGCCTCATCATTGCGAGGATATAGCGGTTATCGACCTACTACCGACGAAGAGCTCGTGCCCCAATCAAGCGTCCCAGCTTCAATGTCAGATGAGGATACTCTTCCCTTATTGCAAGCATGGCAAAGCCTGCTGTTAAGGCCAATTGACGCAGTTATAAGTCACTAATACTTTCCATTAGAAGGCGTCAAGGTGTTTACAGCGGACATTGTATCTGTTAAGATAGAGAAGATTAATTGAAAAAGGTTTAGTTTCTATGGCCAAAAAAGGCGGCAAACGCAAAATTATCGGTATGATCAGTGAAGAGAGTGGCGAACGCCGTTATTACACGACCAAAAATACCATGAACACCCCTGAGAAACTTAGCTTACGCAAGTACAGCCCGAAACTCCGCAAGGTCGTCTTATTCACCGAGACCAAGAAGAGTTTGGGACGCAACGAAGTCAAACCCAAGAAATAAGTTTTGCGAGTCAACACGGGAAGGGGCACTGCGGTGCCTCTTTTTATTTGTAATCGAAGTGGGGAACTAGGAATCGGAAATTAGGAATTAGGGAATCGAGCAGCTATTGCCGTATAACGCTAGCATCAAATTACTAATTACTAATTACTAATTACTAATTCCCGAGCTCCTGCTTGCTGCTAAGGTCGAGGATCGTGTTGATCATTTCGGCGTGGCTCCACACTAGAGGCGTGACCCCCAGTGGGGCGGCCGTTTCCGGGTCAAACTGTTCACTCAGTATGCCGCTCGGTAGTTGGCGGTCGAGTGACCACTGCAATAAGTTTTGGGCTTTTTGCGTCTGCTGGGTGCTGGCGTAGTATTGGGCCAGCCACAAAGTACAGACGACCCAGGGATTGCCCAGATACTGTCGCTTGGTCAGGAAGTAGTTATCGTGCTCGTAGCGCAGGACGCCGCCACTCGGCGTGGCATTGAGCAACCGTTCTTCGACGTGTTTGGCGGTATTGACGAGGCGTTCATCGTCGAGCGGCAGCCCGGCGTACATATAAGGGCCGTAGAGGCTCGAGATATCGAGCGTATTGTCATAGGCGAGTTCGCCGTTGTCTTGCAGCAAAAAGCCTTTGACGAAGTAGCCGTCGGCGTGATAGAGCTTGTCTAGGTTCTCACGGATGCCGTCAGCGGCTCGTTTCCAGCGATCGGCGTCTTCGGGCGCCTCGACCAACTTGGCCAGCTTAGCGGCTGCCTGGAGGCCGGCGATGGTCACACTGACGCTATAGGTGCTGGTTAGAAACTTTTCCTCCCATAGGTCATAGCTGGCGTGCGGTAAGCCGGTCGGCTCGTCGATAAAATTGGTCATGAAGTTGGCGGCCGGGACGATAAAACTGTGGTACATGTCGTCAATCAGGGCTCTGTCCTGACTGGCCTGGAAATACTCGCCGATCATAAAGACGACGCTGGCCGTCTCGTCTTCTTGGATGGCGAGTTCGCTGTGGCGGCCGTGCACCAGTGGGTGCCAGGTGCTGCCGATGGCGCGGTCGGGTTGATACTTGTGCATCAAGTACCCGTCTTTATGGGCCGTGTCGCGGGCAAAGCCAAAGAACTTTTTGGCTTCCTCGAAGTGACCGAGCCGAATCAAGGGCCATAAGGCGTAGGCGGCGTCACGCGGCCAGCAGTAGCAGTAATAATCGCGGCCATAGTTGAATATACTCGAGTCACCACTCGCCAACACCGAACCACGCTTGTCACAGTGGGCCTTGACGACTAACAGGCTGTGCTGCAGGGTGCGGCGGTTGTCGGTCGAAACGTCGACATCGGCGTCTCCCAGCCAGGACTGCCAGTGGCGGCGGGCTTGGGCGAGCCGCTCGGCCATATCTTGTTTTTTGAAGCTGATGTGGAGTTTTTGGGCGTCGGACTGATTACTTGTGGCGATGACCCAGTAGTCGATAACTGTAGTTTGGCCGCCAGTCAGCCGTTCCTGAAAACGGATCACGCTATCGACCCCGCCGTGTTCGACGGCGTTCTCTGATAATTCGCCGTCTTCGGCGTCTTTAAAGGTGCCGGATTTACCTTCAATCCCATAATTACCAACAGCGTACTGGTCGAAGTCCTTGCCACTGGCGAACTTACCGGCGATTAACAGACAGTGCCGACCCTTGTAATCGAGCACGTAATGGTCGTCGGGGACGTACATCGCCGTATCGGCTCGGCCGGAGCGGGAGATCTCGAACACCTGGTGCATAAACAAGCGGATATCGCGTTCGTCGGCCGAGTCGTTGCTGAGCGTGATGTGGCGAATCAGGGCGTTACAGTCGGGGTCGATAAAGTCCTGCAGTAAAAGACTGATGCTGAGGGCGGTGGAATGTAGCGTGATATGACTGATCAGGGCGTCGTCTTCGAAATCAACGTTGATTTCCCAACTACCATCATCGGTCCAGCTGAACTGGCCGTCGACCCAGACGCCGATTTTGTGCTGACTACTGCGCGCCGTGGTCAAGTTCTCGAGGCCGACGTAAGGGTAATAAAAATCGTGGACTAGGCCGCTTTCATCGAGGCCGACGAACAGTTGATTATTACTGAGTACGACTGGGCGGCCCATTAGAAAGCCTGTGGCTTTCTAAGTTGAAAGTAGAAAGTTGAAAGTAGAAAGTAGCTCTCGACTTGATGAACCATATTAACTTCATAGCTCTTAACTAGCTTCATACGGTGACGCCGTGCTCGATGAGGCGGAATTTCAGGTCGTGATAAGCATTCATAAAGTTGATGTAGGCCTCGTACGGGGTATCGTACGGGCTAAAGTAGGCGTGAATGTCACCGTCGTTGAAGTACTTGGTACACATGTAGTAGAAGTGGTCACTGGTCTGCAGGCGGCGCCAATCGTCGATCAGGGCCAGATCGCCGGTTTTGATAACGTCGGCTTGCAGGTCATAGAGGGCTTGGATCGACGAGGCTTGGAGGGCGTTGCCCAACCAGGCGCTCAGGTCGCGCTCAGTGTCGGCCCAGGTAATGGTATTGGGGACGTCGACTTGGTCGACGGGCTCAAAGTTGTCGATGGCTTCGCTGACCGTCATGAAGGTGTTGCCGGCCGTCTTGAGCCACTCGACGGGCAGGTGACTCAGGAAATCGAAGATGCCGGATTCACTCCATTGGTGCTCGCCAAAAGTCTCGTAGTCCATGAAGAGGTTAAAATTGGTGGCGTTTTTATCTTCGCTCAACCAGTGCGAGAACTTATCGGCCGTCAGCGGCCACTCGGACCAGTTTTGATCGCCAAAACGGAAGGCGATGTCGTCGCTCAATTTATAGTTTTTCATCAGCAGGCGAATGTTGTCGGTGTAGGTCGGGCGGTAGACATAGTTCGGACTGCGCCAATTGAGGATTGGATCCCAACCTTCGGCGAGAACACCCTTATAGCCGGCTTTGTCGGCCCAGTGGGCGACGTCGTTGTTGTAGGCCAGCTCGGTGTTACGGAAGACTTGGGGGGTCTGACCGAACACGGCTTGGACCTTGCGTTTGTGCATCTCGACCTGCATCTCGAACTCGGCCCGCGAGTAAAAGAAGGCCAGGCTGTGGTGGTAGGTCTCGGCGACGATCTCGACCCGGCCGGTCGCGCACAGCTCCTTAAAGGAATCGAGGGCTTTCGGAGCCCAGCGCTCGAGCTGTTCGATGACGGTACCGGTAATCGACAGACTGAGCTTGAACTGGGGGTTAGTGCGCAGCAATTCCAATAAACGGGCATTGGTCGGGAGGTATGATTTCTCGGCCACCTTTTTGAGAATGCGTTCGTTACTGGTTTGTGAATCGTAGGCGGCATCGAAATAATTGTGGTCGATACCACTGTCAAACACCGTGTAATGCCGAATTCGGTAGGGTTGGTGGACATGCAGGTAGAGGACAATCGCTTTGCTCATACGGCGGCTCCGACCAGATGACGGTTATAGATCTTTTCGATTTTGTGGCTGGCGTCGGTCCAGCTGAGGCCCTGGAACTCGCGGAAGGCATTGGCGTGCAGGACGTCGCGTAAGGCGTCATTTTGGACAACGGCGCTGATTTGGTTGGCCATCTCATTGATATCCCAGAAGTCGACCTTCAGGCAGTTCTGCAGAATTTCACTGACGCCGGACTGGTGGGTGATTAAAGCTGGCGTACCGTAGCCGATGGCTTCGAGCGGCGTCAAACCGAAAGGTTCGGAAACCGACGGCATCACGAACAGATCGCCAATGGCGTAGGCGTCGCGCCAGCGTTTACCGCGCTGGAAGTCGGTGAATAAAACGTTTTTGGCGATGCCGAGGTCGGCGGCCATCGTCAGTAGCTCATAATACTGTTCGCCGCTGCCGACGATCAAAAACATAGTCTTGGGGGCCTTGGCGACGACCATTTGAGCGGCCTTGAGAAAGTTTGGTAAGCCTTTTTGGACGGTCAAACGGCCAATATTTACGACGACGCGCCAGCCTTGGGACTTCAGTGTCTCCAGGTAGTGGTAGGCGTTATTGGGGTCGAGAGGGGTAATATCGCCGGGTTCGATGCTATTGTGGACGACCTCGATGTTGTCGGCCGGCACGCCATAATCGCGCATGATGGCATTTTTGGTGTGCTGGCTGACGGCGATCACCCGGTCGGCGGCGAGCAGGGCCATTTCTTCGATCTCGCGCACCAGGGGGTTGCCGTGGCGGCTACCGGAGCGGTCTGATTCGACCGAGTGGACGTGCAGAATGATTGGGCAATGCTTGGCTTCTTTGACGCGCAGAGCGGCCCGAAAGGTCAGCCAATCGTGGGCGTGGACAATATCGAATTCGGTTGTCTCTACCAGACGGGCCACGGCGTGTTCATAGAGTTCTTGCTGGTCATAGATGTCGAGCCATTCCTCTGACCCATCTTCGAGGACATATTTATAACTATCATAAGCGATGCCCGAGCGGGTAACGCTGGCGACGCCTTGGGGATGAGCGGCCGTAATATCCATAAAGTCGATGCCGTGGTCGGCGCTGTAGGGGAGTACGAATTCGATGGTGAGATCTTTTTTGGAGAGAGCTTTACATAGTTGGTAACACGCCATCCCAAGACCACCACTGTTGTAGGGAGGCAACTCCCAACCAAGCATCAATACTTTCATCACCCTCTTTTGTGAGCACTATTTGATTTTACTTATGTTCAGTATAGCTAGGCGCCTACTAAAGCACAACCGCTATTACTTTTCCATATTACCACGAACTTTTATACTTACAATATTATTTTACAGTGTGATTCAGTTCATTCCAGTCCGAGGGAACCAGCCCATAGTTCGTTTATGTGACTTCGGTCGCAATTATTTAGCCACGACTTCTTAAGCGATGAGATTCAACGCCGCTTCAAGCTTGGCGATGTTAATGGTAATGCCCTCTTTACTAAGCGCTAACAAGTTATGTTTTTCTAGTTTGTGCAATTCGCGGCTGACTGTTTCCCGGGCCAGTCCGCTCCGGGCGGCCAAGGTATTTTGTCTGATCGTAATCACGGTTTGGTCGGCGGCCGACGGGACGCCAAAACGGTAAGCTTCGATCAACAGTTCATAGAGCAGGCGATTCACCGCGACGCCGCTGGCGGCCAAGGCAAGTCGGCGCATCAGGATGTCGGTGCCGCTATAGACCCGGCTCAACAAGTCAAACAAGACATCGGGGTTAGCTCGCAAAAACTGAACGGTGGCTGCTGGGTCGGCTTGGCGCAAGGTTACCTTGGTTATGGCACCGAAAAAGTAACTATTGGGAGTTTGGTTAATGGCCCACGACATCGGAAAAAAGGCCGGTGGCTTATAAATGTTTAAAGTAATTTTGTTGCCTTCGGTCGATATATCGTATTGCTCGACAACGCCGCTTACTAATAGAGAGATGCCGGCCGGCGCTTGGTTGGCCAGGGTAATAAGTTCGCCCTTGGCGTAGGTTTTAACGTCGTACTGGCTAAAATAAGTTTCAATTTTATTGCGTATTACAGGTTTCATTATTGTCTCAATAGATATAATTCAACTACTAAGTGATTCGGGTCACATACTCATTATAGCTTTTATGCCACTATTCTTATAATTATTAAAAAAAGGATCTGTCAAAATGGCTCAAACAAATACCAAAGCTCAAAAACAAGTAGTCAATAAAGTATATATGACGCTATCGCTGATCGCGGCCGTCTTGCTGCTGTTCATCGGCGGGCTAGCCTCTTGGGCCAGCAGCTTTACGACGAACATGGTTCGGACCGAACTGGCCGCCCAAAAGATATACTTCCCCGCTAAGGGCAGTGCCGCTCTCGACCCCAAGGTCTACCCCGACCTCCAAAAATACGCCGGACAGCTAGTTGATACGGCTCCCGAAGCCCACGCCTATGCCAACGGTTACATCGGCCGTCACCTCGCAGAAGTGGCCGGCGGTAAGGTCTATTCCGAAGTCAGTACCTTGGCCATGAAAGACCCGACCAACGCCGTCTTGCAGAAGCAAAAGGCTACGCTCTTTCAAGGTGAAACGTTAAGAGGTCTGTTGCTCGGTGATGGTTACGCTTATGGTACAATCGGTCACATTGCCGGAGTTGCCGCCTACTTTTCTTTCATCGGCAGCGCTGTCATGCTACTAGCCGCCGGTGTCTTTGCTAAGAAGAAAGCCTAACCTTAAATCAGGAGTTACGGTCTATGTTTAAACTACAGAAGTCGTCTTTGAATCTTGTCAAAACATTGCCGTACCTCCTGATCGTCGCCGGTCTTATCGGCGGCGTCGCCTCGTTCGCGCTGACTTACGATAAGATTCAGATACTCCAGGGTACCGGCTACAAACCGTCCTGTGACATCAGTCCCATTTTGAGTTGTAGCTCAGAAATGAACACCCAGCAAGCCAGCTTTCTGGGGGTTCCGAACAGCGTCTACGGGCTTATCGCCTTTACAGTGCTATTGACTTTCGGGGTTTTGCTGGCCGGGGGAGCGATTGTTAAGCGGTGGGTCTGGCTGACGGCCCAGCTGGCAGCCACTGTCGGCGTGATTTTTATGCACTACCTGTTCTTCCAAGCCGTCTTTCGGATCCATTCCATCTGTCCGTGGTGCTTTGTCGTCTGGATGACCACCATACCCGTTTTTTGGTACGTCACACAATATAACCTCAGGCAACGAAATTTACACTGTCCGGCGCTCCTGAGGCCAGTCTCGGCCTTTATCCAAAAATACTCGACTGATCTGTTAGTTCTGTGGTACCTAGTGATCTTAGGCATCATATTACAGCGCTTTTGGTACTACTGGTCGACGCTTATCTAAATCACGGATTACCCAGCAAGACCAAGAACGGCCATGTTTAGTCCTAAAGAGTCACTAGTTTACCCCAATTATAAAGTTCGCGGGGGTTCTAGGCGGGACAATTGTCCCGATAGTATCATTGATTGATCCGTACTAGCCGATCGACCCGACCAACGGCAAAAGCCCAGCGAGAGGGTCTATATGTATATGAATAGCTATGAGGGCAATCAAACGTCCCCAACACGTTAGAATTCAGATTGGTATTCTTTCCTCAGCTAGCCATTGCGCTGGGCCGTATAGCTTTATATGACGGTAGGACGGACAACTAATACCCCCCGGTTGCCCGAGGGGTATTCTTTTAACTAACTTCGTTTTTGTTTAGGCTTTTTTGTCGCTGTCGCTGCGGCGTAACACAATCAGGAAGAAGCCGACGATTGCAGCCAAGACAGCTAGCCACCACCAGCCGAGGCCAAACAAGGTACTGGACTTTTTGGCTGTGACGATCGCCACTTCTTTGACGGTTGTACTGGCGCCTTTGACTTGGCCGGTCGCGTCGCTCTTAACATCCGTTGCCCCAAGCACCGCTGGGGTGTTGCTGGTCGCAGCTAATGAACGGGCATTCCCGGCGGTAGCAGTGCCATGGCCATTGATATTGCCAGCGTTCGCAACCGTGGCAGGAGCGTTTGTTACCGCCAGAGCAGTGGATGTAGTAGCTGTGCTAGTTGTAATGTTGACGTTGTCAAACAAGAAGCCAGCTCCTAAGTTCGCAGGAACAGCCGTTCCGCCCGCACGGAAGAGCAGTGAATCAGTAGTGCGGGTCGACTGCTCGGCCTTTGACTCCGAATCGAAGCGATAGTAGTTCTCCCAGGTGGTACCGGTGTGTACTAGAGCCCCGTCGATGTAAATCTTAACGATATCGTTTGAAGGACCGTTCAAGTAATCAATCGAGAACTTAATCGTATGAGGAGCGGTTCGGGATAACGTGGCGATTTTGGTTTCGACGAAGTTTGCGGTCGTTAACGTGCCTTGTACGTCGTCGAAGTAGACTTCCGTACCGTCGGCTTTATCCTCAAAACGAAGGTAACTCATGCGCGAACCGTCACCCCTATCGGGCGAGACCGAAGTCACTAAGCCAGTTTGCTCGCCGGCTTTAGTAGAAGCGATATCAAACTGGGCCTCAAAGTGGGTTTGGCGAGTACCACCAGATTGTCCGCCGCTCGTTGCAGAAGTTTCACCGGCTTCGTTCGGCGTTGAATAGGAGAACGTCTGGTCGCCAAAAGCGCCGGATGTGATGCCATTGGATAGGCGAAGTGCCTTACAGCCCATTGAAGTATAACCGTAGGTGTTGGCTACGATTGCCTGATCGTAGGCACCAGTGGATGTCCAACCGTGTTGCCCGTTAACCGACCCTAGGTTGAAACCATCGAAGGAAGTGTCATTGCCGGCACAAGTAGGTAACGGTAATTGCTCAAAATCATAGTTTACATTCAGGTTGGCCGTTGCAAGATAAATTTTGTCGACGTAATTGGTCGACCCAGCTTCAGACCGAACGAACAACCCACCGTCACTCGCCAATATTCTGGCATTAGGGAAGGCTTTGACGATGTCGCTCCAGCTGCGATTAAGAGTTGTCGCGCCATCAGGCCAAGCGCTTACTGCCCCAGTGCTCATCTTTGACCACTGCCACAGACCGGCTCCGTTCTGGACGCCTTCGTTTTGTTGCCAGGCACCATTGCTGGTAGCCGGGATGTAGGTCAGGCGGTTTTGCCAAGTGTTGCTACCGTTGAAGTCAACGTTGAACTGAATGTATGTTTTAGCGTTGGAAGGGCTGGTGTTGTAGCTAGAATAGCCAATTTTAGCTATGTCCTTAAGAGCGGTACCGGCAAACTTGTAAGTGCCGACATCCATTTTGTTGCTTGGATCGCTGAACTTTAGAGCACTCTGATTCGCGTTGGTTGGGTCCGTTGCGAATTGATAATTCCCCATTGACTGCGAACTGATGATCTGGTCGTTCGAATCGTTGTAGAAAAACCAGTTGTTGCTGTCCAAATCTGCAGGATGGACAGTTTGAGTTTGCTGCAAGTTAGATGCAGGAGGACTAAAAGGACTGTTAAACGTCATGCTAGCGTTATCGATAGCGAGAGAAGCAAAGTCGAAACGCTGAGAGGTAAACCAGCCATAGCGGTTACCGCCTACAGTTGAACCGATAACGTCTGTTGGATCTGATAAATTCCAAGCACCAATTGTACTGCCGTCACTTACCTTTTTGACACTCATAGTTACTACAAGTACGCCAGAGCCGTTGTCGTGAAAATTGCTTTCCAGTGTGTACCAGCCTGTTTGACTAATGTCACGAGAACTCGCTGGATTTAACGGCCAGCCGGGAGCATTGTTGCTCGCAGATGCTGCCCAGTGGCCAGCTGCGGCCGTACCAAGACTAAAGATAAAATCTCGGCGGTGATTACCGTCTGTGTCGTTGATAGCAGACGAAAAGTCGAAGCGTTTGTCAGTGGCGCCATCTGCTTGGCTCATGTCAAGGTAGACGTCAAGTTTGGTGGTGTAGCCTCCGGATGGGAAGGTGCTACCGTAACCACCCCAGCGGGTGAATACAGGACCAGTAATCTTGGCGTAACCACTGCCCGTTGCCGCTGTAATGCCATCGGTGCCAGACGGAACTTGCGAAATAGTACCTGTATCGTTATTCCAATCAGCAGTGTTGGCTTCGAAACCGTTTGAATAGGTAGCTATAGCAGACGCTTTCTGGGTTAATAATAGCGGGAGGCCGCCGGCGACACTGCTAAAAACTAAAACTACTGTCGAGACACTGTTGATTATATTTGTTTTAATTTTGCGTAGGTCGTGACGGAAGTTGTATTTCAAAACGGTCCCCTTTGTACATTAAATAAACATTATCTCTCAACAATATACTTCAAATGCAGAATGTACTCTTTTTTAAAGATTGTCAAACTGGATATTCGAACACTCACAAAAAGCACAGCAGAAGCATAGCTTGACAGATAGGTGGCAAGTCAAATGCCCAGAAAATGTAATGGGATTTTAGGCTACGCGTGATTCGGCGGTCAGCGGGGGATTAAGCGGCACATAGCCCTCGGGCGGGCGAATACCCGGGGCAGGCGGGGAGATATCGCAATCGGCCGAGATGCCTTGCAGCTCGAGGTTGGCGACGACACTGGTCAGTAGGCGACTGTGGAGGTCCGGGAGCTCTTGGGCGAAGGCCTTGACTTGCGTTTCGCTGGCGGCTTTATAGTACCGGCCACTGGTCGTCAGGCCACCTATCTTGACGGCTAGGTCGTGATTGATTCGTCAAGCAACGCCTTCAGGCGTGCTGTAGTCAATGTTATCTGGTAACGATAAGTCGAGAACGTGTTCAGAAGTAATCATAGTCATCCTTGTGATTAATGTAATCCGAACTATACGCTTATGTTAATGTCTTTGCCTAGTCTGCATTGTCTTTCGTACTTGGTAGAGACAGGACTAGAGCACTACGTGCTTTTCCGCACGACCAGGCGACTACGCTATTGCAGCGCCGAATCAGGCTTGATTATCAAACCGACAGGACTAGCGGACTGCGTGCTTTTCCATTGCGGCGTGTTATAGCTTCTCGCCAGGAAAACTGTTATTTCATAGGAAGGTTTTCTTGGGTTCGGCATATATCTTCGCTGACCGCTCAGCTATCGGTGCGAGCTCCTGCGCGCGTCCTCATTCCACGACCTTGCGACTACGTTATTTTGCTGCGCAAAATCTCTGTCGAAGAACCAAAGTACTGCTTCCTACAGAATAAATAGACCAACCTTGCGGCTGGTCTATTTATTTTGGCAGCCCCTAGTGGACGAGCTTCGAACTTTTAGTTAAGAAATCTACAGCTTCACCTATGGATTCAAAACAGGGTACTCCCTTATCTTCCCATAGGCTTACAATCTGTCTGTGCTTACGTATGGATTCAACGTCGGCCATAGTTGCGCCGCCATCATAAGTCGTGCCTTCTTTTTTCTTAATATATTCAACCTGAGTTTCCCAAGGCAAAATTACTATTGCGTCTGGCTTGAGAGATTCGTTTGATGAGCCTATAACCCAAAAGCCCAACTTCTTTGCTTGATAGGTAATGACATCACTACGTCTATTAATTTCATAAACATCTTCAAGGTTTATATTCCATTCGTCACTGCTAAGATCTGCGTTTGTTGCCGGCCAAAGATAGTCACCGTCGATCCAGTCATTATCTTTTTGATTATTTATAAAGTAAGTCTTTCCGCTCGCAGAAGGTGCAAGGATAAAAAAGCCAGATGAATGCTTAATGTATTTCTTAGCTAATTGGGCATAAAACTCAGTACCATCAGAAAAGACAATTGGAGTATTTTTATTCACATACCGAGTATAACAAAAAGGCTCCAGTTGGGAGACTTCGTCTATAGTGCTCATGCTTGGAAGATGAGGCAGGACTAGCGGACTGCGTCCTTTTCCACACAGCCATGCTCGGAATAAATTCCTGCGCGTGGCAGTGCTCCACGACCCTGCGGCCACCGCCAGCTACGCTGTCGGGTCGCAGAACCGAAGTCTTGTTCCGCCTACAAAATAAATAGGCCAACCTTGCGGCTGGCCTATTTATTTTGGCAGGGGAGACAGGACTTGAACCTGCGACACCCGGTTTTGGAGACCGGTGCTCTACCAACTGAGCTACACCCCTTTATCTGTCGTTACTGGTGATTTACTGCTTAATAATAGAGTAAAAAGACCTGTTTGTCACTGTTCGTGGCCGCCGGCTCAGTGCCACTACTCCAGAGGCCGCTCGCTTAAATGCCGGGAAAGTCGATGGAAGGTTAACCAACGCCGGGCATTTTAGCCATAAGCACCACCGTTAATCTACCTGTAATTTCAACTTTTTTACTTCCCAAAGAGGTAAAAATTTGGTATACCTATGTAACACCTATGGCTAAAGTATTTCCCGCAAAACCATTTTTAATTCTCCTCTACGGCTTCCCGGGAGCGGGCAAAACCTATTTTGCGCGCCAACTCTGTGAAAACATCCAGGCCGCCCACGTCCAAGGTGACCGTATCCGCAGCGAATTATTTGATAACCCGCGTTACGACAAGCAGGAAAATGACATCGTCGCCCAGTTAATGGACTATATGACCGAAGAATTTTTGAGTGCCGGCCTGAGCGTCGTCTACGACATTAACTCGCTCCGCGCCAGCCAGCGCCACGCCCTGCGTGAACTGGCACGCAAAAGCCGCGCCCAGCCCCTGCTGATCTGGCTCCAGATTGACCCCGAGACCGCCTTTTCGCGGAGCCTAAAGCGCGACCGCCGCCGGGCCGACGATAAGTATGCCGCCCAGTGGGACCGCCCGACCTTCGAAAAAATCGCCGGTTACATGCAAAACCCATCGGCCGGCGAAGACTACGTCGTCGTCAGCGGCAAGCACCTCTACACCACCCAGCAGAGCGCGGTCGTCAATAAACTACGCGACCTTGGCGTCTTGAGTGTCGACGACGCCAGCAGCCACGTCGTCAAACCCGGGCTTGTCAACCTCATACCGAACTTCAATGCCAACGGCGGCCGGGGCGACATGACCCGCCGTAACATTAGAATTCGCTAGTTTCCCTACTATGGCTTTTAAGAGCTTTCGGCTAGCCAACGACCAACCGGTCAACATCTATAAACGACGCACTAACCGCAGTTTGCGTTTGAGCGTGACAGCCGACGGCGCTATCCGCGTCAGTATCCCGCTGTGGGCCTCCTACGCCTCGGGCCTGGCTTTTGCCCAGTCCCGCCAGACCTGGATCACCGACCAGCTGCAGCCCGCTACTGTGCTGGTGTCCGGCCAGGCGATCGGCAAAGCCCATCATTTGCGCATCTACCCTTCGTCCGGCGCGACTAAAGTCCGCAGTCGGGTGCTGGGGACCGAAGTAGTCGTTAGCCACCCCGCAGCTCTGGCCGCCGCCAGCCCCGCCGTCCAGCAATCGGCCGAGGCGGCTTGCGTCCGGGCGCTCCGCCGCGAGGCCGAAACCCTTTTACCGCAACGCTTGGCTAGTCTGGCGGAAAAGCACGGCTTTAGCTATCAGAGCGTGGCCATCAAGCGACTCAAGAGCCGGTGGGGCAGCTGCGACCAACACACCAATATCATCCTCAACTTATTCCTGATGCAGCTGCCTTGGGAGTGCATCGATTACGTGCTGTTGCACGAGTTGACCCACACCCGGGTACTCCACCACGGCCCCGGTTTTTGGGGGGCGATGGCACAAGTCTTGCCGACCGTTCCGCGGTTGCGCCAAGCCATGCGCGGCTACCGGCCGGTTTTGGGTGGGCATGTCCCAGAACCTGTGGCATAATAAGGCCAGTATGGCGCTTACCCTTAGACCAATAAAACAAAACCGAGTCCAAGCCGAACTGGAACACCAACGCTTGACCAGCCTGATCAACAGCATGGCCGATGCCGTGATTACGGTCGATGAAAAAGCCAAAGTCGTCATCTACAATGGCGCGGCTTTAAACTTATTGGATATCAATACGATCCGACTCAGTAGTCCACTGGCTAGTTTATTTAAGCCAATCGATTCGAACAACCAACCGGCCGACATCGCCGACATCGTATTACAGACGATGCTGCCGACAACCAGTCGCGACTTGCGGCTAAAATACGCCGACGGCAGTATGATCAACCTTTACCTCAGTATCGCGCCGGTGCACTTGAGCTACGGCGAGACGGGCCAGAAAGGTTTTGTACTCTTGCTGCGCGACATTACCCGCGAAAAGTCACTCGAAGAAGAGCGCGACGAATTTATCAGCGTCGTCAGTCACGAGCTCCGGACACCGATCGCCATCAGCGAGGGCAACATCAGTAACGCCCAGTTCATCGCCGAGAAGAGCGGCGACATCAACGCCATCAAACAAGCCCTGGCCGAAGCCCACAATCAGGTGCTTTTCCTGGCCGACATGATCAATGACTTGTCGACGCTGAGCCGCGCCGAACGTGGCACCCTGGAAGTCGCCGTCGAAGCGATCAACGTCCATAACTTATGCCAAGAGCTGCTCAGTAATTACACCCCGGAAGCGACCGCCAAAAACTTGCAGCTCAAGCTGGAGCTCGACCCGAAACTCGAGTTACTCTACTCGAGCAAATTGTATGTCCGCGAAATTTTACAGAACTTTATCACCAACTCAATCAAATATACCCAAAAAGGCCACGTTGTGATCGGCGCTAAAAGCGTCGCCAAAGGCGTTGAGTTCAGCCTGACCGATACCGGCATCGGCATCAGCAAAAGCGACCAGGAACGAGTCTTTGATAAATTCTTTCGGTCGGAAGATTTCCGGACGCACCAGACCACCGGCACCGGTCTCGGCCTCTATGTCACTATGAAATTGACGCGTTTGATCCACGCCGATATTAAATTACAAAGCGAACTCAACAAGGGCTCAACCTTTACGATTTTCATCCCGAACCTGCAAGCCGCCGAAGCCTGAAACATGATTGGTCGGCTGAGTTGCTAACTCCGCCATGACGCGCATCACGGGGACACAAACGTTGCGGCCCTTCCAGATGACCGCGCCAAATTCATACTGCCACATCGAATAGTTGAGCAGGGCGATGTCGTACAGCGCGGCAAAGGGCAGCAGCCACAGCCCGCGGTAGAGAAAGCGGCGATAGGTCAAATTGACGATCCGGGCGTACACGGTCGTCAATAGGCCGCACGCCAGCAGGCTGAGCGCCGCGTCGCCCCAAGCGGCCGTCAATAAGGCTCCTACCAGAAAAACAAAAGGCAGGACGAGGACGATAAACTCGGCTACCGAAACCAGCACCGTCAATTCAAGCCGGCGGTGCAATTGCGGGTAGCGCACCCGAATGGCGGTCGCCCGTTGTTCGTCGAAACTTTTAGCAGTCGTAATGCCGACGTTCGAATCGCTCTGCATGAACGTATAGCCGTCCTCGTGGCGGGCACACCACCTGGCAAAGTGTCGCTCGGTATTGATTGAGTTACTGACCGCCTGCAGGCCGCCGCTGGCCTCAAGCGCTTGAGCCGTAATTAACCAACAAGTACTCAAGACGGGGGGTCGCGTCAGCAAGCGCCGTGGCAAGGCTAGTTCCCAAGCGTAGCGATTCGGTTGCACCAATAGCGCTTCTAAGCTCCAAGCCGAGGCTAGTTTGTTCTGGGGAATGACGCTGAGCATCGTCTTTTTCTTCTCTAGCAGAGTGGTGACCAGCAGCCGCAAGCTGCCCGGTTCAAAACGGGCATCGACGCCACAGAACAATAATAGTTCGCCATTGGCTGCCTCGGCTAATTGATAATAGGCGTGATTCTTGGCCAGCCAGTGGGGCGGTGATTCTTGGCCAGCCATAAAACGGACGCCGTCGTGAGCAAAGTTGCGAATAATTTCCGGGGTGCGCTTATTCGGCGAGCAGTCGTCGAGGACCAATACTTCGAGTTTGGGATAATTGCTGGCGACCAAAGATTGCAGGCAGGCCTCGAGATCGACCGTCTCGTTGCGGGCTGGAATAGCGACCGTCAAGGTGGGGAGGTCACTGTCCCGGTATTGGCTGCTGACGAGCGGCGGTCGGGTGGTCCGCAAATTACGACCGGTCGTCCGCGCCAAAACGAGGGCGCCGACGAGCTGCCCAAACAGAAGAAATTCGTAACCAGTCGTAACCGTCGGTTGGAGGTAGATTCCGAGAACGATTAGAATCAGCAGCAGCAGTTGAGCGACTAATAGCCATAGGCTGGCGCGACGGGCCACCGAGTACAGATAATCGGCTTGCATGCGGCCTTCGGCCAAGCGGCCGAGGTTGATTAGCCGGTAGGTGGCCAACAACGCCAGGGCCAGTCCGGCCAACAGCGGCAGGTGACTCTGCAGGACAACCGTCGCCACCGCCGCCCAGGCGAGAGCCGCGAAAGCCAGCCAACGGCGCGCCGGCCACAGTGGTCGCAACCAAATACCCAGTTCGAGCAGGTAGGAGCTGGCAAACACAATAAGCACAACCGTCATAGTCATAGCCTTCACTATAGCAAACCTGCCGTAACTATTTGCATCGCGGCTAGGCGATATACTGCGCTCGCCATGAAAATCGTAACCGTCATACCAGCGCAGGCTGGGACCCAGTCAGATAATAGCTCCTTTATATTATCTTTTAGCCCTACGATCACTGTATTGGAACTCGACCTACTGTGGAGTGACGGCGAAAAGCGTGCTGACGTCACCAACGCCATATTCCAACTACCAATCCCCATCTACTAGTCGCTAGTTGACTACAGGGGCGGGAGCGTGCTACCATTGACAGGTTGGCCTACAAAACGTTGTAGGCTTTTTTAGTAGACAAACACCATCATAAGGGAGTAAAACGTGGCAGAACAGCCAAGTACAAAAAAGCGTTTGGTTAAGAATCCAGAAACCTTTCGTGAGCGCGCCCTCAAAGCCGCTACCCAGAGCGAGCAGCCCAAGGCTACGGCCCGTCTGCGCGGCACTGCCGCCAAACCATTTAAACTAGTTTTTCAACCACTCGGCCGTTTCCTAGCTAATCTCTTCCACCACCAGCCTTTCCGTTTGATCGGCAAAGTCCTCAATTTTATTGGTAAGATTGTCTTCCCGGCCTATTTCCGTAACAGCTGGCGTGAACTGCGCCAGGTCAAGTGGCCCAACCGCACCGAAAGTCGTCAGCTGACTTTTGCCGTCCTCGTCTTCGCAATCGTTTTTGGTGGCCTCGTCGCCATCGTTGATTTCGGATTAGATAAAGTATTTAAACAGGTATTATTGAAATAATGAATAGCAGCAAACGATACGACACCAGCAAACAATGGTACGCCATCCACACTTACAGTGGTTACGAAGAGAAAGTCGCCGAGAGCATCCGCCAACGCGCCGACAGCCTCGACATGAGCGATAAGATCTTTCAGGTTTTAGTGCCCAAAGAAAAAATGATCGAAATCAAGAACGGCAAACGCCGGGTCGTCGAAAAGCGCATCTTTCAGGGCTATGTCTTGGTCGAGATGAAGCTGTCCGAAGACGCTTGGTACATTGTCCGTAACACCCCGTCTGTCACGGGATTTGTCGGTAGCGGCGCCGATCCGACCCCGCTCGAAGCCGACGAGATTGAAAAGATTCAGAAGCGGATGGGCTTGGAACAACCGAAGCACAAGATCGATTTCAACCTCGGCGACGTCGTCAACATCATCGATGGTCCCTTCAAAGGTTTCGATGGCAGTATCAACGAAATCGACTTGCAAAAAGGCAAACTCAAAGTCCTCGTCAACATGTTTGGCCGCGAGACTCCCGTCGAACTCGACAGCCTGCAAGTCAAACGCGTCTAGTCTTCATGGATACTCAAAACGGTCGATTGGCGGAACGCTATCAAGAATTGGCGGCTGACTTTCGCACCCGTTCGCTAAAAACTTTGCTTAATCTAGCCGCCCAGAGCGTTGTTGGTGGCACCACGCCGGTATTTGGCTATCTGGTTCAGGAACAGCTCACAGACCCCGCCTATAGGATTGCCGTCGCCGCGGGCGCTTTGGCCGTTACTGGCACTAGCCTGCGGTCAGCCTATCGGTCGGTCGACCACGAAAGCCTGCTGCACGCCGAATATCGCCGCTTCAAAGACTTGAGCTTCGTTGCTGCCGGCGAACCAGCTCGACCCGAATAGCTGCCCGCTCGGTCATTATTGTTAACGTTTTTACCAGCCTTGCCAAAGCCACCCTAGACAAACCGACCAAAAATCGTTACAATACATCTGTTACGCACTACTAAAAGGTAGGAGAACTGCAGCAACAGCTTCATGTTGACTGGTTCGAAACATAAGGAGATAAACGTATGGCTAAAGTAGTCAAAGCCAATTTAAAAATGAAACTCAAAGCCGGACAGGCCAGTGCCGCACCACCAGTTGGTAGCACGCTCGGCCAGTACGGTGTCAACATGATGGATTTTATCAATCCGTTCAACGAAGCCACCCGCGAAATGATGGGCACGATGGTCACCGTCCACATCACTATCTTTGATGATCGTTCGATGGCTTTTCGCGTCGTTGGCGCCCCAACCGATGATTTGATCCGGGCCAAGCTCGGTATCGCCAAAGGTTCCGGCCGACCCAACAGCGAAAAACTCAGCCAAAAGCTGAGCCAAAAAGATTTGCAGGAAATTGCCGAGGCTAAAGCCAAAGACATGAACGCCGACGACGTCGAATCGATCAAGAAAATGGTCGCCGGCACCGCCCGTAGTATGGGCGTTGAAGTCGAAGCCTAATGGAAATACGCGCTCCTTATCTTGGACGGGAACCTGAGCCGGTTGATGCCCTCGATAACGATAGCTTCTATGAGTCATACAACTCAATTACGAAGAACGCCCTCGACGCAATAGACGCCGGCGATGCCCAAATCGTCGCTGGCTACATCAACGAACTAGCGCTTCTACGCGTCGCCAATCCCCAACTGACCCGTGAGCTCGAAACTCGCCGGGAAGCCGACGCCGATCTATAAATAATAATTTGTGGGAGAGTTAATAGCTCGTTATCACCACGAAAGGAATAATCATCATGTCAGAAGCCAAAAAGACCATCACCAAAGCTAAGACAGTCAAGACGACAAAGGTTGCCAAGCCCGTCGTAGCCGAAAAAGCCGTCGCCAAAGCTAAGACGGCTAAGACTACCAAGCCAGTTAAGGCCGCCAAGCCCGTTACGACCGAACAAGTCGTTGTCGAAACAGCGCAAGACGAAGTCGTGGCCGAGAAAGTCACAAAAACCCTAGCCAAAGCCGGTAAGCGCAGTAGCAAAGCCCTCGAAGAAGTCGCTGAGAAGCAGACCAAGGAAGACCGCAAAGCCAGTCATGAAGACGAAGACGCCAAGCCCAAGCAACCCAGCCAGCCGACGCGCACCCGCGACGAACGCCGCGGCAAGTTATTCCAAAAGAGTGCCGCGCTGATCGAAAAAGACAAGCTCTACACTCTGGAAGAAGCCATCGCCCTCGCCAAGCAGACGTCCCACGTCAAATTTGACGCCAGCGTCGAGCTCCACGTCAACCTCAACGTCGACCCCCGTCACGCCGATCAGAACATTCGCGACAACTTGGTGCTACCTTTTGGTACCGGTAAGACCGTGCGCATCGTAGTTTTGACTGACGATGCCGCTACCGCCATCAAGTCCGGCGCCGACTTAGCCGGTAACGAAGAAGTTTTGGCCGAACTAGACAAGGGTAATCTCAATTTTGATATTTTGATCGCCATCCCGAGCTTGATGCCAAAACTCGGCAAGTACGCTCGGACGCTCGGCCCCCGTGGTCTGATGCCTAACCCAAAGAGCGGTACGGTTACGACCGACGTCAACAAGGCCGTCGCCGAAGCCAAGGCCGGTCGGATTGAATACCGTGTCGACAATACCGGTATCGTCCACCTGATGGTCGGTAAGGTCAGTTTCGAAGCGACCCCGCTGCTAAACAACGTCCAAGCGGTGATTGCCAGCATCAAGAGCAACAAGCCAGCCAGCGTCAAGAGCAACTATTTCAAGGCCGTCCACCTGACGACCTCGATGGGTCCATCGATCAAGGTCGACCTCGCCAGCGTCAACTAGTCGTTTTCGCTTAAACGCGTGCCCCGCAACGGCGTCCCTCGAACTGCGGTTCGGGAGGCGTCGTTTTACGACACCCGCCATGGGGGCTCAGTTCTCACTTATTACTCAACTCACTTCTTTTGGCGCCTCAAGAACTAGTTTTCGGGGTGATCATTTCCTTTATCAAGAATCAGTATCTTGCTGCCGATAACCCAGTAGAATACAAAATAGACCGCAATCGTCATAGCGACGGTCCGGTAAGCCCAGTATATCGAATAGCGGGCGATCAAATGACTGAACACCAGCGCCAAGGGAATGACGATTATATAATCGATCGTACTGATGGCCGAGCTCAGTGTCGCCCGCAAATGTGAAGGAATTTTACGATGCTTGAGGTCGTTGACGTTGGCGCTGACGGCACCAAAGACTACTCCGAACATCATAAATATTGCGACGCGCACGACTGGGTTACCGGGCAACATCGCCGCTGCCAACAGGACAGCTAGAAAGGCAAAGCCACTGCCGGCAAAGTGCAGATGCTTGGTGATGAGGTTACCGACTGCCAAACTCAGGCCACCAAAACCGTTGGCGATACCCGTAGCGACGGCACTGGCACTGAAGATGGCGATATAGAACAGCTGGGCGTATTCGTAGAAGGCGGTCTGCACCAGAAATAACATAGTACTCATGATGACAATCTGCGTCAGCACGGCGCTCTTCTTGAGCCTGAGGAGCGCTTCGATCATATGGGGAATTACTTTTGTGTCGGTTCGTTGCTTATGAACTACCGGTTCGACCAAAAACATGGCGGCCAGCGCCGCGACAAGGACCGAAATAAGCGTCAGATAGTAGGCCGCGCGGATGCCGTAGCTACGGGCGATAAATCCACTGGCCGTTGATGAAAAAAAGATTCCCAGCATAAAGATGGCTTGGCTACGGCCGTAAATCTTTTTGTAGGTGCGGGCCAGGCCTTGCTCCTTGAGGCCGTCGTAGAGCAATGATTCGAGCGTCCCGGTGATGCACACCAGATATAGTCCCCAGCCAAACGTGCCGATAAGATATTGAGTTAGCGAATGACTCGACCCGAGAATAGTCGTCGACGCGAAAAGGATGACCAGTGACACCACGACCATACCTTTGCGGCTCCAGCGGTCGGCGAGAACGCCGGTTGGGACATTTAGGAGTACTTGGGTCAAGCCGTAGACGACAATGATGTAGGCGATAACGCTCGGACCCAAGTGCAGATTTTTGGTCAAAAAGATCTTTTCGATGCCATACCAGAAAATAAGACCGATAAAGAAATTAACGACGTACAGCACTCTCACGTTTCTTTTAATATTATTTTGGTCTTGTTTGTTCATGGCTGAACCAAGTATACAGGAGTAACTCTCTGATTATCTGCCGTGAAGAGCCGCTGACTAGCCGTAGCGAGGAGCTTTTGGCTCAAATAATGAACCGCACCAAGCTGGTTGATCAAAACATCGGGTGCATAGGTCGTTAAAAGGTATCGAATGGCCGCTTTTACTTTTTAATTCTAACCCGCATCGTCCCGATCAGAGCGTTGGCGGTGCGGGTCAAGCCGCGGATACCGCCTTGATAGGCGATATAACGATCGCGCCACGCCGGTTCGTATTTGGACTTAAAACGGTATAAACCACTGAAGGAGTAGAGTCGATCGCCATTGGCATAGACAAAATTGAGGACCGTATCGATAACTGACCGGCCGTCGGCGTTGTCGGCGACACCTACCAGCGGGCAGAGCCCGAGATTTAGTTGGCTGTAGTGTTGGGCGCTAAGCTGCTCGATGAAGTTGAGCAGTAAATAGTCGTTGATGTTACCGGGGCTGGCGCTGCTATGGCGCAACAGATCGTAGGTCGCTTCCTTGGTATCAAAATCAGCCGGCAATTGGTTCAGGAAGGCCTGGATAGTGCCGGCCGCGTCGCGCACCAACATCAGCGGGCACTGCTGTAGATACTCGTCGCTGAAATAACCCATCACGAAACCACGCTCCGTTCGACCACCGCGCTCGAGCCACTCGTCGGATATGGTGCATAGGCGCGCCAAAACGGCCGGGTGGTGCGGCGGTTGCAGGAGCTCGCTAGTGTAAGCTTGTTTGCTAAATTTATTTTTAATGTGACGGAAGTATTTATTAGACACCACGTCGGTCTGGAAATGGGCGATATCGACGACGGCTTCTTCGCCGATTTTCTGCAGGCTGTAGCCGTACGACTTGTACAATTTGCGCCAAGTTGGTTCGACGTGGACGTGAGCCGGCAACCAGTCGTTGTTTTCGCAGACAAGCGCAAACTCTTTGAGCAGGCGGCCGAAGACTTTTTTATCACCCACTGGGTCGCCCAAGCAGAGGGCCACGCCACGCCGCACATGGAAAGCCAAGCCGCTAGTGTCCGCCTGGTCAAAAAAGAATTGTTTATCGTGGGGCCAGAGTTTAAAGAAATCCTCACTGTGGGCGTCGCTCGTGCCTAGTAGCGCCGCCAACCGTCGGCGGCTGGCCGTTTGGTCGGAAAACCGCAAGCGCAGCGGCTGAAACAGCGCCACGACGGCGTAACCGACCGCGCCGACACTAATGAAGGACAACGAGTCGGCAAATAATTGGGCCCGCCTAGTGTGGGGGACCAACGGTCGCTTCGTCGTCAGGTCAAATTGGTCAATCGTGTAGTGAACGGCGTTGATCGGTGAGATTTCCTGGTGAAAATCGGTTTTATCGAGCAGTGAAAAGCCCGCCAACCCGTAGAAAAAAGCCACGAACAGTATCAGCAAAGAGGATCGAACCGCCTGGCGAAAGCCCTGAATGTCGCTTTTCACGACGTAGTGCGACTGCAAGGCGATTAGTAAGGCGAGGATGCTAACCGGCAAAATAACCGCGCGCACGACGTGGATCGTCACGAGGTCGTCCATGCCAAGGCTATGGATCAAACCTGTCAAACTCAAGCCGAGATAGAAAGTATAGCTCAGAACGGTCGCCAGCCAGGCGGTTCGTTTACGACGCCGTAAAAGAGCGCTTAAATACAACAGACTTAAGCCGATAATTAGCGGTAAATCGACATCCGCCACGCCGAGACGACTATTGTGGCGCGCCACCAGTAAGTCGAGCAGGGTCGTGGCCAAGATAAAAACACCGTGGGCCGCCACTATAATGGCGACGAGTTGGAGGCCGAACCGCTCGCGAATGCGCAGTTGGCGCGTGAGATAGGACTTGAGTGCCATATTATTTGTATTGTACCTGAAATCGATTACTAATCGTAAGCATGAGAGGCAAGACACCTATTTGCGTAAAAATCACATTATTATTGTGCTTGCATTATGACTGATCGGTCACCTACAATAGAACGAAACACGGAGGTTGTAGTGTCGGTATTCAGTAACATTCAGATTCGCCAGGCGATCGCAGACGATCATATCGTTTGCCATCCGTATGATCCGAAGCACGTCAGCCACGCCAGCCTCGATGTCACTCTCGGTTATTACTATTACCGCATCGAGCGCATGAATGAACGGACGATCTATAACCCCTTCGATAAAGAAGACGTCGAACGCTATTTCGACGGCCCCCACCGGGCCATGCCCCACGGTCAGTGGTGCGCCCTCAACGGCTTCAAGCCGGTCAACAACATCCCGCTCGATCACCCCGTCATCAGCCTCAAGCCGGGCGAACGCATTCTGGCCCACACCCACGAATTCTTCGGTATTCGACCGCCCGGCGCCTGTGAAGTCCGCAGCCGTTCCAGCTGGGGTCGTAACGGTATCGCCGTCTGTTTTGACGCTGGCTGGATCGACCCCGGCTACATCAACCGCTTGACACTCGAAATCTATAACCTCAACGATCGTGAAACGGTCCTGTTACCGGTCGGCGAGCGCTTTGCCCAAATTGTTTTTCACGAAACCGGCCCGGTCGACGGCAACTACGGCGCTGGCCGCGATGAAGCCTTCAGCGGCAAATACCAGCAAGGTACCGACATCGACACCATTATTAAAACTTGGTCCCCCGATATGATGCTCCCCAAAGCCTACCGCGATCAGCGCGCGCTGCCCCAAAAAATCGACGGGCTATCTTATGACTAGGGGGAAATATATCGTTATTGAAGGCCCGGAAGGCGTCGGCAAATCGACCCAGCTTCTAGAGCTAGCCCACCGCCTGCAGGCCGCCGGTCTGCCGGTCCGCACGATGCGTGAACCGGACAGCCAGAGCAGTCTGACGGCCCGGGCAATTCGCCATTTAACGCAAGATCCGCGCTACCCGATGAATACCCGCACCGAAGTCTTGCTATATAACGCCGCTCGTTCCGAGTCGCTCCAGACCATCAAACAAAGCATCGAACAAGGCGTCATTTGTCTGGTTGACCGCAATTATTTGACGACCCTAGCCATCCAATACTATGGCCGCGGCGACGTGCCCGACTACCAGACTATCAATAACATCATTAGCTTCGCGGTCGCCGATATGGAGCCGGATTTGTGCATCGTCCTCGACGCCCCGGCGGCCATGCTCAAGGCCCGTACCAAGGATCGCTACAGTGCCGAGCGTTTCGACAACCTCGACGAAGCTTTTTTGGAGCGCGTTCGGGCGGGCTATTTGTGGGAAGCCAAGCAGCGTGATCTACCGGTCGTTTTTGCCACTGGTGACGCGTCGTCGGTAGCTGACGCTATCTGGAAGCTGGTCACAGTCGAGCTCGCCAACCGCTCGGTCATTCCGGCCGCTGCCGCCGCGCCCGTCTCCGTCAAAGACATTATTGATCAAAAATCATTGCCCGCCCCCCACGAACCACCGCTTGAGATAACCGAAGCGCAGGCGACTAACTTGGCGGCGGCGGCGAGCGCCGAGCCTTTGGTGCTCAAAGATGCCGCCGGCAACTATACAATCACCGACGCCGGTCGGACCTACCTCGGTACGGCCATCAGTAACGTTGACGGCAACGTCTACGCCTTTAACGAGTCGCTCAGCCCTGTCACCATCGCCGCCGCGATGGCCCGTTTGAGCCGCCGGGGTGACGATATGCGCATCACCCTGCTTGATGAGTTCGCCGGCAAGGCGGGCAAGGACGGCAAACTGCTGCAGCGGGTCATCACGGCTTATGGCGACGATTCCGTCCAGCAGCTGGCGGGCATTCACTTGGTCGTCGAAAACGCCAGCAACTTGCTGACCAAGAAGTTAGAATGGGGCCGGCTGGCGTCATATCTCGAACAATCGACCCGCTACATCTATTTCGACCAAAAGGATGCCGCCGGCCGTTACCGCTACTACGTCCCGCCCGAGCTCAAGCCGGCCATCCACGAGCAATACTGCGCCGCGATGGACACCATTTTTGACCTCTACTCGACGATGGTCCACCGCCTGACCGACCACGTGCGGGCCAATTCGACCGTGCCGGAAAACGAACGCGACGTCGCCTGGCAAGGCGCGACGCGGGCCCAAGCCTGTGACGCCGTCCGATCAGTCCTACCGGTCGCGACGACGTCGACGGTTGGCATCTATGCCTCCGGGCAAGCCCTTGAAAGTTTGATCATGCACTTGCAGAGCGACGAACTGGCCGAAGCCCGCGCTACTGGCCAGACGATGCTGACCGAAGCCCGCAAAATCGTGCCAATGTTCTTGGAACGCGCCGACAAGCCCGAGCGCGGCGGGGCCACCATCGCCTATCGCGCCAACACCTCGAAGCACCTGGCTGAGCTCGCCCAAAACTACCTGCCGGATAACTACGCCGCGCCGACCGAAGCCGTCAGTCTAAATGACTACTGGCCCAAGAACGAACTCAGCCTAGTGGCTGATATGTTGTATGAACACAGTAATTTACCCTTGGAACAGATCCAGACCGAAGTCGCCAGCTGGTCGTATGACAAAAAGGTCGAAGTCTTCACCGCCTATGCCGGCGAACGCCTCAATCGCCGCCATCGCCCGGGGCGGGCCATCGAAAAAGCACACTACAGCTGGGATTTAGTCTG
Organism: Candidatus Saccharibacteria bacterium UBA5145; assembly: GCA_002413865.1. Taxonomy (GTDB): domain Bacteria; phylum Patescibacteriota; class Saccharimonadia; order Saccharimonadales; family UBA4665; genus UBA4729. The sequence continues at coordinate 22,827 of DHXX01000016.1, read as the reverse complement.
CGATTACGGTATTTTCCGCGATTTGCAACGCCACCGCGTGGTCGACGACCTTAACTGGCAGCAACTAACGCCTCGTTTTGGCTACGAGACACCGGCGCTAATCGAGGCCGCCGGCCTAGAAGAGCCGTTTGAAGCCTGTTTTGACCTCAGTTTGAAGTTATATAGCTTGCTCCAACAGGGCGGCTATCAACTCGAAGCCCAGTACGCCACGCTGCTCGGTCACCGGATGCGTTGGAAAGTCACTTACAATGCCCGGGAAGCTTTCCATCTCCACGAACTCCGGACCAGCCCGCAAGGCCACCCCGGTTACCGCAAGTTGGTGTTACAAATGCACGAAAAACTCGCCACCGTTCACCCCCTGATGGCGGCCGCCATGCGCTTCGTCAATAGCGGGGAAGACGAAACCCTGACCCGTCTAGCCGCCGAACGCTACACCCAATACAAGCTCCAGCAGCTCTAGTTTTTTATGCGAAGGCCAAAGCAGACGCCGGTATTGAAGCGCGGAGCAAAGTCAGAGAAACACCCACCGGTTGCTCGGGTGCACCCTGTAGGGCGCCGTACACCGCCACGTTGCCGAGTCGGGCAATTCGATGACCAAAGCCTTTTTTGGTTTCGCTAGTTAATTCTTTAAAATGCGTTTCGGCGTTGTTTTCGTCAAAATTTGCCGAGAAGGATTTATTAACATTAGCAGGACAAGCGTTGAGTTCATCGCTATAGGCGTCGAGGTGTTCCCATAAGCGGGCGTAGATCTCAAGCCCTTCATTTAGATCGTTACTACCGATTAGCGGAAGGTATAGTAGTTTTTTATTACCTTTGCTCGGCTCTTCAACAAACTGAGCGACACCGCTGCCGATATCCAGCGCTTGGAGATTTAACAGCGCACCACGCGTCTGCCGTTCGGCCGACTTCAGGCCGGCGATGTTTTGGGCCAAGCTCTTTTCCTGATCACTCGATTGAAACAATTCAGAGGCCCTAAGGGCGGCTTTAATACTCAGCTGCTGGTTATTATTCCGGCCAGTCAAGATCGACCGACAGACAAACATGACATCTTTGTCATTATTTAGCGTGCCTGTCTTAAAGTCATAGGTGCTGTCTTTAAACAAGGTGTTAAAAACCGCGTGCAGACTGCCTCGAAAATAAAGGCTGCCCGTGCAGGTTGGTTGTACTTCGAGTAAACGTGGGTTATCGTATGTCATATCTTTTCGCTTTAAAAAAACCGGATTCCTTATGTTGGAACCCGGTTTATGTTTTTCGTTGCTGCTTATGTATTTATGAAAACCGGATTCCAGCTAGGCTGTCAACATCTGACGAGCAATAATTTGCTTGCAGACGGCGACGGCATAGGTGGTTACAAAGTTGATCACGATTATCAGGGTACTCCAAATCGCTGTAAAAAACAATACCATTTTGCGTAACCCTCGTTACGCGTTATCCCAATCCAACCTTAACCGTCATCCTGAAATAAATTCAGGATGACGAAGCAAGGAAGAGCGGGAAGTGCCAGCTTGACACCACTAGAAGGGCAGCGTACAGTCGATGAGATGTTCGCACTAGCAATAGTTTCAAGCCTGATCGTTTACTGCTTGCCAAGCCTCGACATCATTAAAAAGATGTCGCCAATTAGGGTCGAAGCCAGAACCAAATAACACTCCACTAAGTCAAAGTTAACCAACCTGCTTCCACCCGGAAGCTTTTTTAATTGATAAGGAAACACCATGCCCCCAGCAAAACGCCAAAAATATTTCGAACGGCTACCGTACCATGATCGCTTCCCGAGTCATCATTTCACCGAAGCGAAGTCGGGCGGCCAAAGCGAAGTCGCTGTAGCACTAGTCTTTCCTGATATTCCCGATGACTTGATCCAGCCGATTGATCGTCAGGCCAGGGCGGACGACTGGGACCGGCTGCATTCTGATACCACGGGTGACCCTATGAACGGCTACCCCTTTGACTCGCCGGTCCGACGCGCCATTCTCGCTACCGAACGCGCCGCCGAACGTCTCGGCGTCGCCGGCGTCGAACAACTCGACTCGCTTACTTTGGCTGACTTACGAGCTCAACAAGCCCTTGGTGAACTCGGTCTTCACGCTTCTTTTGAATAAAAGTCATTAGGCCGACAGAGCAACTTTAAAGTTGATTCTATGTCGAAGCGCTTCTAGCTTGGCAGTCTCTCGCGGCCGCCGGCCTGTCAACAAAACCGAGTCGAGTTATCATTAAACGTGCGACCCAACCGACTAACAGATTGACGGATGGCGCCTGGTTGTGTAGAATGAAGCTTAAGTTGCCAGAGACAGCGACGGGCGAAATCTTCGGATTAAACCTTAATTATGTCGCCGAGGTACAAACAAACTCATTTTGTGAGCGTTTGAACGTCTTTGAACCAACCATTCAGAGACGTTTTTGTTTGGCAACGTAACAACCCCTAACGCGCAGTCGTGGTCGATCACTGCGCAATTTCAGCCAAAATAAGTAGGAGAATACCCCTTATGGCACTTACAAAACAAGAAAAAGACGACGTTGTCGCCGAAGTTGCCGCTCTACTGAGTGCTTCCAAGCTAACCGTCGTCGCCAAGTACGAAGGCACTACGGTCAAAGCCCTCCAAGGCCTGCGCCGTGAAGCCCGTGCTAACGGCACTCGAGTTAAGGTCGTCAAAAACCGTTTGGTCATCAAAGCCTTACAGCAAACGACTGCCTTAAAAACCGTTGAGACCGGCGCGCTGGAAGGCATGCTATTGTATGCCTTCAACTCTGAGGACGAAGTCGCCTCCGCCCAAGTCCTTCACACTTTCGCCAAAGCGAACCCGACGATTCAATTTGTCGGTGGCATTACCTCTGACGGCACGTTTATCGACGCCGCCAATGTCAAAGCCCTCGCCACCCTCCCAAGCAAGAACCAAATGATCGCCGGACTCATCAACACCCTCAACGCGCCAATCCTTGGCGTCATGAGCGGTCTGTCCGGTAATCTGCACGGCCTGCTTAAGGGTCTCGAAGCCAAAGCCAGTAACTAATAACTCCCGAAAGGAACAAACCCCATGGCAGATTTAAAGAAAATCGCAGAACAGCTCGTTGGGCTGACCGTTTTAGAAGTTAACGAACTCGGTACCATCCTCAAAGATGAGTACGGTATCGAACCAGCTGCCGCTGCCGTTGCCGTTGCCGCCGCTCCTGGCGACGCCGCTCCAGCCGAAGACGCTAAGAGCGAATACGATGTCGTCCTGAAGGACGCCGGTGCCGCTAAGGTTGCCGTCATTAAGGCCGTTAAAGACCTGACCGGTCTGGGCCTTGGTGAAGCTAAAGCCCTCGTTGACGGCGTTCCCAAGACTATTCTTGAAAAGGCTGCCAAAGATGACGCTGAGAAGGCCAAGAAGACCCTCGAAGCCGCCGGTGCGACTGTCGAACTCGCTTAAAGAGTTTGACCCGTGGTTGCAGCCCCGTCTTAACAGATGGGGCTGCAATCTTATCCACAAGTCACCGCCTTACCTTTGACTTGTCTAATTAATTATGATATTTTTATGGGTAAGTGTACCTAAATAAACACTTACGTGAGAGACGATAACAAATGCCAGACGTACCAGAAAAACAAATCAAACGCTTACGAGCCCTTATCCAAGAAGCCGAAACTAATTTAGCCGCGGCTAACGAACTATTGATCAGTCTAGTCGGCGATGACGGCAACGTCACCCCGATCGTGCGCGAAGAAACCCTCGGCAAGATTATCGAGGGCGTTTTTGACGGTCAAAATATGGTCGGTTCCGACAGCAAAACCTACCCCGTACCGGCCAACTACGCCAGCAAATCCAAGCTCGTCCAAGGTGATATCCTCAAACTGACCATTACCGAAGAGGGCGCCTTCCTTTATAAGCAAATCGGTCCCATCCCCCGTAAACAGGTCATCGGCGCCCTGAAACTCGAAAACGGCCACTACTTCGTCGATGTCAACGGCCGAAACTTCCGCGTCCTACTCGCCAGTGTGACTTACTTTAAAGCCAAGCCCGGCGACCAAGTCAGCGTCAACGTCCCCGAAGACGACGCCGGTGCCGAATGGGCCGCGCTCGAAGCCGCCCTCTAATATACACAGTTTAACAAGGATGGAGGTCATGGCTAGGTGGTCAGCCACGACAGAGTTTGAGAATGTCTTATAACTTACACCGCACCGGAAACCAGGCTCAATGGGCCGCTACCCCTGAAGCCGAGCGCAATGTTTTTCAAAAAGTTGCTGGTTGGAGCCACGGTATATTCACCATCGCCAACTTGGCGACTGGCCTCGGAATCGTTAAAGCTTTTGAAGGCCTCGATGATTTCCAGAACGGCAATCGAGTAAAAGGCGTCGTCGAGATAATCGTCGCTCATGCCTTAGACGCGGTGGATGGGGCTGCCGCCGAGCTAACTGAAACCAAAAGCCCGCTAGGTGAACTGTTCGATGCTACCGCCGATAAGGTAAAAACCACAGCTGAACTAGTGTCATTGACTAGATCTGGTGATATCCCCACCTTTGCGGCCGCAGTCATCGCGACCCACGGCCTATCAATGGCCATCTTAACGGGAGTAGCCCGGTCACGCGGCGTCAGAACGCATACCAGCCTACCCGGCAAACTGGCGACTGGCTTTTCAGCGACCGCGATGGTCGGTTATATGACCAGTGCCGCTGCCCAAGAATTCGAAAATACCGGCAACACTGCTCGTCTGCAATGGGCTGGCCACTTCGCCATTGGTCTGACAGCCGTCAATGGATTGGCGGGCGTCGTATCCATGGCCAAAGACGCCTTGGCGCCCCGCACCGCCGAGAACAGTCTCTAAAGCCCCCGGAATTAGCCACGCCGTCATCCTGAACTGACGCGAAGCGTCATCCTGAACTTGTTTCAGGATCCCATCGGGGGGAGACAAACAGGTAGCAAGTAGCAGATCACAGAAATTTAGCAGATAACAAGTTGCAGACGTCGACGCACCCGGGCTTAGTCTGTCATCTGCCACCTGCTAAATTTCTGCTACGTGTCATCTGTGTGTCTGCCAAATCAAAACGGGATCCTGAAACAAGTTCAGGATGACGTGGCCAAAGCGCTTGAGCGCCGAGAGCTTCTAAACCATTTACACAACAGGCAAAGACGGCACTATTGGTTTATAATAGCGGTATATATGGGGCAAGCTTTATACCGAAAGTACCGTTCGAAGTCGCTCAGCGAAATCATCGGACAGGAACACATCACGACAACGCTCGACCAGGCTATCAAAGCTGGTCGGATTAGTCACGCCTACCTCTTTACCGGGCCGCGCGGCGTCGGCAAAACCAGTATTGCACGCATCCTGGCCCACGAGATCAACAATTTACCGTACGTCGACGACAGCATGAACATCGACATCATCGAGATTGACGCCGCCAGCAACCGCCGGATCGACGAGATCCGCGATCTGCGAGACAAAGTCAACATCGCCCCGACGAGTTCCAAGTACAAGGTCTACATCATCGACGAAGTCCATATGCTGACCAAAGAAGCCTTTAACGCCCTCTTAAAAACGCTCGAGGAGCCGCCGGCCCACGTCGTTTTCATCCTGGCGACGACCGACGCCCACAAACTGCCGGAGACGATCGTCAGTCGCACCCAGCGCTACACTTTTAAGCCCGTCGCCAAGACCAAAGTTATCGAGCACCTGCGCTCCATCGCCAAGACCGAAAAGATCAAGATCAGCGACGACGCCCTCGACCTGCTGGCCGTCTTCGGCGAAGGCAGCTTCCGCGACAGCATCAGTCTGCTCGACCAGGCCAGCAGTCACGGCCAGGCCCTCGAGCTAAGCGATATCCAAAGCCTGCTCGGCATTCCGCCAGCCACGGCCGTCGACGCCCTCGCCGAACTCGTCGACGCCCCGGCCGCCGCCGGCAGCGCCGAAGCGGCCATCAAACAGCTGGGCGCGCTCTACGATCAAGGCTACCAAGGCGCCGCCATCGCCAAACAGCTCAGTCAAAAGCTCCGCCAGCAAGTCCTCGCCAGTCGCGGCCCGCTCAATCAAGCGACCCTCGACATTCTGGGCCGACTGATCGACGTACCATCGTCGCACGACCCCGAGCGCTACCTCGAAATCATCTTACTCGACGTCTTGAGCCTCAAGCTAATTAGCCTCCCGGCAGCGGCAACCGTCGCTGCGACAGTAATTACCACGCCAGCTGCCCAGCCCGTCGAGTCCAAAGCCGCCGCGGTGGCGGCTCCGTCCGCCCAAAAGGCAGTTCTGGCGCCACCACCCGAGCCCGTCGAACCGCTGGCGACGGCCGAACTGACGCTACCCGTCCTGACCACCAGTAACCCCGTCGACGACGCCTTGTGGCCGCTCATCTTGGCCGCCCTCAAGCAAAAACACAACACGCTGTACGGCGTGGTGCGGATGGCCCAACCGACGTTTAGCGCCGACACGCTCGAGCTGAGCTTTACGTTCGCTTTTCACCAAAAACGGATTAGCGACGCCAAAAACCGCAAAATTATCATGGACATCATCGAGCAGGTCAGCGGTCGCACGATCGTGATCGAGTGCACCCTGTTAAAGCCCGGCGACAAACCAAAGCTACCGCCCGCCGTGGCCGACGGTGGCCCCGCCAAGACCGATTCGACCGACATCAGCCAAATAAACAGTATATTTGGAGGCGGAGAACTGTTAGAATCATGAGAACCAACGACCCAAGGATTGTCTAGACTATGAAAAACACCACCCCCAAACAGCAACCGCAAAATAGTGAAGCCGAGAGCTCGCTGCTCGGCGCGCTCCTGATCGATAGCGACGCCATTATTAAGATCGCCGACAGCTTAGCGGCGACCGACTTTTTTGAAATGCGCCACCAACGGATCTATGAAGCCGTCATGCGCCTCTATGAAAAGCGCGACGCCATCGACGTCTTGACCCTCTCCAATGACCTCAAAAACAGCGGTTATCTCGATATGATCGGCGGTCCGGCCTACCTGACGGAACTAACCAACTTTGTGCCGACGGCCGCCCACGTCGAGCAATACGCCGCGATTGTCGCCCAAAAATCACTGCGCCGCCGCCTGATCGGCGCTTCCCAAGAAATCACCGACCTCGGCTACGACGAATCAAAAGAACTGCTCGAACTGATCGAAGAAGCCGAAATGCGCCTCTTTGAAGTCAGCCAACAGCACGTCAAACAGAGCGTCGTTAGCCTCGAGACCATCCTAGCCGAGAGTTTTGACCGTTTAGACGACCTCCACAAAGATAAGAAGAAGATCCGCGGCATCCCGACCGGCTTCCGTGACCTCGACAAGATGCTGGCCGGCTTCCAGCGCTCTGACCTAGTAATTCTGGCGGCCCGACCGTCGATGGGCAAAACGGCCCTGGCCTTAAACTTCGCCCACAACATCGCCCTCCAAGCCAAAGAACCGGTCCTGATGTTCAGTCTAGAAATGAGCAAAGAGCAACTGGTCGACCGCCTGCTGTCGATTGAGTCGGGCGTCGACGCCTGGGCGCTCCGCACCGGCAACTTGACCGACGCCGACTTCGAAAAAATCGGCCAGGCGATGGGCACCCTCAGCGAAGCCCAAATGTATATCGATGATACGCCCGGCATTACGGTCAGCGATATGCGCACCAAAGCTCGCCGCGAAGCCCACCAGCACCCGCTAGGGTTGATCGTCGTCGACTACCTCCAACTGATGAGCGGCGGCGGTCGGTTTGGTAGCGAAGGCAACCGCGTCCAAGAGATCTCGGAAATATCACGTGGCCTAAAGGGCATCGCCCGCGAGCTCAACGTCCCGGTTCTGGCCCTCAGCCAACTCAGCCGATCAGTCGAGAGCCGCTCACCGCAGATTCCCCAACTGGCCGACCTGCGCGAATCGGGTTCGATCGAGCAGGACGCCGACGTCGTGGCCTTCATCTACCGCGAAGAGTACTACAACCCCGAGACCGACCGTAAAAAGATCACCGACATCTTCATCAAAAAGCACCGTAACGGTCCGACCGGCGGTGTCGAACTCTACTTTGACAACGAGAAACAAAAGTTCCGGTCGCTAGACACCACGCACGGTGACCCATTTGGCGGCAATGGCTAAACTGATGGCGAGCCTCCGTGCCTACTTAGCCCATCATTGGCGTCTGCTGATCGTCGTGGCGGTCGGGTTGGCGCTCGCCTATGGGCTGCTACTGTATCGTCTGGGTTCACTCGTCGGGGGCTTAAGCGGCGGGGAAGTAGCGGTCGCTAGCACTCCGCTCGGCTGGCACGGCATCTATGCCCACCCCCTCTACCTACCGCTCAATTTAGCTCGCTCGTTTATATTTTTCTTTAGCTCGCACCACGGCCAAACGGTTACCCGCCTGGCCAATTCCATGTTTGGGCTGTTGAGTATCGCGACTTTTGCCTTCGTCGTGCGCGCCTGGCACGGCCAACGCACGACGCTGCTGGCGGTGGCCTTGTTTGCGACCAGCAGTTGGACCCTGCACGTCAGCCGGCTGGCCAGCTACGATGTCTTATACCTCTGGGCCGTGCCGTTGTTGATGCTGGGCTACTTATTGCGCCAACGTCACCCCAAATCACCTTGGGTATTCTATGGTTCGGCCCTAACGTGGAGCCTCCTATTGTTCGTACCAGGTATGGTCTGGCTCGTCCTGCTGACAATCGCCCTATCGTGGCCGGACATTGCTGATGGTTGGGCCGAACAAAGCGCTTGGTGGCGCCGATTGCTGTTTGTCGTGGCCGGCCTGATATGGTTGCCCCTGCTGCTAGCCGACTTCCTGCGTTCGACTGGTGACTTGCGCCTGTGGCTAGGGCTACCGGCTCACTTCCCGCCGTTATTAACCTTCGGCAAACAGTTGCTCGCCGTGCCAATCCATTTACTAATCCGAGGACCGGCCTATCCCGACGTCTGGCTCGGTCGATTGCCAATCCTCGATGTCACCGCGCTAGCCTTGACCATTATGGGCGGCTACTTTTACGTTCGACACTGGCGGGCCCACCGCGCCCAGAAGCTGACGTTGATCCTTGTGATTGGAACGATATTAATCGGTTTGGGCGGTCCGGTCGGTTTAAGCCTGCTGGTACCCGTCCTCTTCTTGCTCGCCGCCGCCGGCCTTCACTCGCTCCTCCAGAGCTGGCTAAGGGTCTTCCCGACTAACCCGATCGCCCGCAATCTCGGCGTCAGCCTAGTCATCATCGCCGTGGCCGTCAGCTGCATGTACAACCTCCGCTCCTACTTCGTCGCCTGGCCGCACAATACCACTACCCAAGCCACCTTTCGCTACCGCCGATGATTAGATAAGCAGGAACTAGAAAATAGGAAATAGGAAATAGGGGGGGAGCTGCTGTAGCTCAATCTAATTTCTATTTCCTATTTTCTAATTTATAATTTCTATTTCCGAGCAACTAAACGGCCGTGTACTTCATAGCTTGAGTGGGTATGTGAGCTTTGTGGCGGGTTTTTGGTATAATGGTCTGGAAAGAGGAGAGATCATATGAACCGTTTTGACCAAGCTAAGATGCTGATGCGCGTTAAGAAAATTCAGAAGGACTTACAAAAACTAATTATTACCGTCGAAAAGGGTGACGGCGCCGTGCGCGTCGAGTTCACCGGCGAACAGAAGCTGAAAAAGATCACTATCAACCCGGAATACGTCAGCCTCGACGATATCGGCCAGCTCGAACGCTGGGTCGAAGACGCCGTCAAAGAAGCTATCGGCGAAAGCCAGCGGATCGCCGCCGAAAAGATGCAACCGATGATGGGTGCCCTCGGTAGCCTAGGACTATAGACCGCGCATGCAAATTCTGCCGCCGGCCCTACGCGACTTGATCGATGCTTTCGGCTTACTGCCGGGCGTCGGACCACGCACCGCCGAACGCTACGCCTATTACCTAGTGCGCCGCGAAGCCGGGGCCGCCAACCAACTAGCCGACGGCTTGCAAAGTCTACACGCCGGGATTGGCTACTGCTCGAAGACTTTTGCGCTTATCCCGGCTGACCAAGAACTGTCCGACCTCTACACCGATCCGCGCCGCGACAAAAAGATCGTCGCCGTCGTTGCCGAGCCGTTTGACCTGGTGGCGCTCGAAAAAACCAATCTTTTCCACGGCACCTACCACGTCCTCGGCGGCCTTGTTTCGCCGATCGACGGCATTAGCCCCGAACAACTCCACATCAAAGAACTCGTCGCCCGCATCGACGCCGACGACGTCGAAGAGATCATCCTGGCCACCAACGCCAGCGTCGAAGGCGAATCGACCGCTTTATACATCCAACAGGAACTCGGCGACCGCGACGTCAAAATCACCCGCCTAGCGCGCGGCCTGTCGGTCGGCGTCGACCTCGAATACGCCGACCAAATCACCCTCGGCCGCGCCCTCGAAGGCCGCCAAACCCTCTGATAAAACCACTTTGGGCGGTACTTTAATTAGGGGCAAGGTTGAATATATCTTGGTTTCGGGCGATAATGAAGTCAAACATGCCAGCCACTAAAACAAACGATAGCATCGTCGGTTATCCCTACCACACAACGGATGGTGTCGCTTGGCGTCACTCTCAATACCCGGGAGTCTTTGCCATTCCCCATAGCGAACTTACTAAAAATCCCGCCGCGGTGCTTGATTTCATGCAAAAGGCCCGCTGGCCGTTGGCCGTCGAACACGGCTGGGAACCAATCGCGATGGCCTCGCCGTTCCGGTCGGACACCGTCGAGATGCTCGGCTCGACAATCGTCAAAGAAGTTTCGCAAAAGCAATTCAATGCCGCCAGCGTTCGAAAACTGAAGGCGTCACTCGGCCGGGGAGCGCTAGTATTAGCCCTTGGCAAGGACAGTAAGCCCGGCATCATCATGACGCAATTTACCTCCGGCCTCAGCGACGAATTCAGCGCCGACTACGCTGAGATATTTAGGACGGACGACGAAGCCATCGCTGCCGGCAACTTCATGCACGACCCCGAAACCGGGCAGGCCTTTTTCCACAACATGGTCGACGAGTTCGCCGGCTCGCGTTTGGCCGAAGACATGCAATACGTCCACCAGCGCCGTATCTAGCCCCTCTTCGAAATCTGTATCTTGATTCACAAAACCCCATTTGTTGGAGGACGGACCTCCGGGTCCCGGGTACTTTGGGGTTGCCGTTTTGTTATTTGCGGCAGTTAATCTTATACTTATCTTCAGAAGACAGTTTGTACGCGGGAGGAAGCGATAGAATGCAACAAGTATTACTCATTGGCATCGGTGGCTTTTTTGGTGCTATCGCGAGGTTTTTAACTTCGAAGTACACTTCTGGCTTTTTGGGAAATTTCCCACTTGGGACTCTAATCGTTAATGTAATTGGCAGCTTTGCGCTCGGCTTCATCATGTACAGCGTGCTAAATGATAGCCGACTTATTTCGCCCGAATTTCGTAGTTTCGCGGCCATTGGATTTATTGGCGCTTTCACTACCATGTCGACGTTCGCCTATGAGTCTTTCCGCTTTATTGACCTGCGGGATATGGCCATGTTCGGTCTTAACTTTGGTTCAAACCTGATTCTTTGTCTACTTGCGATATACTTAGGCAAAGTGACCGCGTTACTAATAGGAGGTATTATCAAATGAGACACACCGAGCAACAAACTCTGCTACGCGTCTTTCTCGAAGAAGGCTATAAGTTTGAAGGCAAGCCAGCCTATCAGTACCTAATGGAGTATCTACGCAAGCACGACTATGCGGGCGCGACGGTATTGCGAGGCATCGAAGGCTATGGTCGCTCGCATAAGATGCACAATGCGAATCTATTAGAACTTAGCACCGATCTGCCAATAGTCGTTGAGATTATAGACTCCAATGATAACATCGAGCGCCTCAAGCATGATCTTGAAGCTAATAGTATTGTTGATGGTGTGCTCATAACCGAAGAAAAAGTTACTACTATTAGATTTGGTGAGTAACTTTCTTACTCCAGAGGTTGAACCTCTGGTCCCATTCCTAATTTGACTGGATGACGTTTTTGTGGTATTTTATTCCAAATGTCGATGTCCGAAATGATTGAACCCTATTATCCTGAACAAGCGGCTGGTGCGACGCCGTTTTCTAGCATCAATATCCTCGGCACTCTCGCCGAGCTCGAGCTCAACCCCCGCTCATACGTAGTGACCGGCGGTGCCAGCCTGGTGCTGCGCCAGATTCGTGAAACCACCACCGATATCGACATGCTCGTGTCAGACGCCGGTTATAGGCAGCTACTGGCGGTCGAAGGAGCAGTCCAGCACCGACCGCCCGCCGAAGCTAGTTGGCGCGGTGCAAACAACATGACGATTGCGCTCCAAACCAACGGCGGTATACCTGTCAGCGCCACCCAAACACTCTATGGCGCCGGTTACCACGAAATGTCATTTAGCAGGGTTAAGATGACCGCCAACACGGTGAAGGGCATTCCTTGTTTATCACTCGACGAGCTGATCGCGTCAAAAACCGCCCTCCGACGCCCGAAAGACATCACCGACCTCCAGCTAGTCGCCAAATTCCTCGGCAGAAACCTACACATCCCCGAACCAAGCTCCGCCAACCCCGAATATTAGCAATTTATAACGACTTTAATCATAATTCACATTTCCCTCATCCGCTAAATGAAAAACCTCTGGGCTCTGAGTATCCTAAGGTGTAAGATGTACTTATGAGCACAAGAGTCAGGTGGGAAGATATAGCGCTGCAGCACAGCCATCGGTATACCTGTGGTTACTGTGGTGGTGATATTACATCCAACTCAGGCTATAGCGAAGTGGCAGCTACAAATAGTGTACCTATCGGTACGATTTATGTCTGCCACAACTGCGACTGTCCAACATATATTCGAGGGGACAAACAGTGGCCTGGCGCTAAACTTGGCACCTCAATAGATAACCTTCCGCAAGACATATTGAGCCTTCACAATGAGATACGCGACGCAACAGCCGCGGGAGCCAACACAGCGGCTGTATTGGCGGCACGAAAAGTACTTATGCACATAGCTGTTGAACTCGGCGCAGACGAGGGCAAAAACTTCACGGTTTATGTCGACTACTTAGTTGATAACCACTATGCTCCGCCTAACAGTAAAAGTTGGGTAGATAAAATAAGACAAGTTGGCAATGAGGCAAATCATGAAATTGTCATCATGGGCCCTACCGAAGCCGCAAATATAATTAAATTCATTGAAATGTTGCTACTATTTAATTATGAGTTCCCCGCGGGGGATGAGCCCGAAGGAGATGTAGTGGCAGCGGGTCAATAGCTCCTACGATTTCACACCAGGAATAATTACGCCCCCATTAAATCGAGTTTCGCGGAAGCGAATACCTTATACTGCTAAAGCAAATAAAGACCTTTCAGATTATTCAAGTATCTAGCACTAGGCTGGGCTCTAGGCAATTAGATGCAAGGCCACTAGAGATAGAAAATTCTACGTTAAATTTAGTATGCAACAAATACCACAGATCCGTTTTGTAGAATTGGGGTCTAATATATTCACTGTACGTTTATCTGGATATCAGCCTATCTGAGGTGCAAATATTTCGTAAAGTTCTCTGGCTATTTCATTTTGCCTAAACCGAATTAACTCTTCGTTCCAGATAAAACCATTGCCTTTCCATAGGTTAACAATTTCTTTTGTGATCAACAATTCAGAGTCATCCAGGTACTTTCTTTTATCATCTGGGTCAGTTCGCAATTTCTTCTCGGGGGTACCGCTTTTTACTGAACTGTTGATTTCGAAATCCAAGAGAGTTAAATTACCGATTAAATCTATGTAAGGTTTAATTTCATCTCTTGTTAACTTCCAATCATCCGCAGGTACCTGCGGCAACAAGTGCTCTACAGTAGTGGTTATGCTGTCAATGTTCATTTCCGTAGACGATCGGCGTTTTAGTTCAATTTTTTCTAACAAATAAAACACGTTTGCCCTATTTCTACCTTTAATGTATTTGAATCTGTTAAAAGCTAATGCGAATTCTTCTAAACTAGGGATCAGCTCTTGCTCTTTAACGTAGGCAGTGAAAGCATGCAACATAAGCGTTTCTTTGGTTCTAGGTACTATCTTTTTATCATGAACAATCCCTAGACTGACGCTTAGTTCACGCGATAAAGAACTGAAAATTTTTTCAATTTTGTTGGCGGAACTAGCTCCACCCGTAAAATATAGGACCGAAAAACTTTCGATAGAACTTAGACTTTTTTGTAAATGTTTCCTATTTTTCAAGCTTTCCCAATTCCTAATGATACAGATCAACCAAACTAGGTATTGCTGAATTCGCAAAGAATTGAGACCTTTCAAGGACGCATATATTCTGTTCGACTCTTTTCCCTGAGGATCCGATTCGCTCGGGAAACTAACGGTAATTGTCCACGGTGTTATATGTTCAACATCTAAAATTGTCGCAAGAGTAATGGATGTCTTGTATAGACCAGCTAGCAAGCTGCTATAGTTTGTTGTTCCTTCCTTTATCTCCCTATATAGGCCTCTCGGGTTCGTATATCCATAAGTTGAACTCCAATAGTACCTGAGGTATGTATCCAGGGTAAACTGTGGCAGATATTGATTTATTGTTCTTACATTATCTACAATGCCCTCCCATTTAGAGTACGCTTTGTTTAGGTCTTCTTTACCGTCAAGCTTCGAGAGAATTAAGTTTTTGAATAGGTCTGCCGTATTTAACCTTGCTCCCTTGGCGTTGAAGCTTTCAAAAACTTCATACGCATCTGACTGATCCCCGAGAGTTATTATTATAAATTGGACTTCACCAATTTTTCTAAACAAACCAACGATTAGATCAATCTTAGCTTCCGCGGTTTTAGGTACGCTTATGAACTCATCAATCTTAGAGCTGAAAAAGTTATGCGCGTTCCAAATGTTCCAGTGTGAGTCTTTTTTTATTGGATCTGTAGCCAACTTACCGTTCAAGATGAGTTCTCTGTAATACTTGTCGATATCTTTTCCAGCAGTTAGTTTTAGAGATTCGTGGGTGCCATAGTCGTCATGTGATACCAATAATCCCATTAAACTGTCTAGTATACTTTTGTACTTAACGTTTGTTGAGCCACCCAACTCTGAAATTTTAGTATGCATTACTCTAAACAATATCTGAAGGGTTATCAGTCTTTGTTGTCCGTCTACTACATCGTATTTTCCGTTATCACTAGTTTTCGAAAGTATCAAATTACCAAGAAAAGGTAAATTGCCCTGTGATTTTTCTGTATCTAGAAAATCATCCCAAAACTGAATTAACTGTTCGCTTTTTCCGCGATCGCTCCATACATAAGATCTTTGATATTTAGGAACTATGAAGAAATAGTTCCCAAAGACTCTTATTACTTTTTCTTTTTCGGGAGAACTTAGGCGGTTTTCTATATCTTTCATATGATTATTCTACTCTAATAGTCTCTATTTCAGCCTAAACACATGGTTGATGCTTCATAACGATTATCTTAAAACGCATAATCCATAGCTTTCAAGGTTCGAAGTACGCCACCATAGGCAGGGCGTAAAGTCATTTGTGTGGTTATTTTATCATTCGCGTATCGTCTGTGGTTCGGGGAAATTACTAGTCTTGGGGGGAGGGTGCTTTATACTGGGAGGATATGAATTATAGTGAAGCTGAACAAATACAGGACATTTTACTAAAGGCTGGGCATATTGTTATTGTGCAGGCCGATAACCCGGACGCCGATTCGCTGGGGAGCGCGCTGGCGCTCGAAGACATATTGGGAGAGATGGGGAAGAAAACGACGTTGTATTGCGGCGTCGATATGCCGGGCTATTTACACTACTTAGCGGGTTGGGATCGGGTCGAAAAGGATTTGCCCAAGAAGTTTGATGCCAGCATCATCGTCGACGCTTCGACCATGACTCTGCTCGAGAAATTAGAGCAGTCGGGCCAGAGCAAGTGGTTGGCCGCCAAGCCGTGTATCGTCCTCGATCATCACCACAGCGTCGACAATCCGATTTTGTTTGCGACCGTCGCCATCGTTGACGCCGGGCGGGCTTCGGCCGGCGAACTGATCTTTTTGCTCGGCCAACAGCTCAAGTGGACGCTGCCGCTGGCCGCCCAAGAGTTCATTATGAGTTCGATTTTGGGTGACACCCAAGGGCTGACTAACCAGTTGACCAATTCCGAGACTTACCGGGTGATGGGGCAACTCGTCGACGGCGGTGTCGATCGCTCGCAGCTCGAAGAAATGCGCCGGGCTTATTCGAAAATGCCGATCGAGATCTTTAAATACAAAGCCACGCTGATTAATAGAGCGGCCCTGAGCAGCCAGGGGGCGGTGATGAGCGTCGCCATCCCCCAAACCGAGATCAACGTCTACAGCCCGCTCTACAACCCGGCACCGCTGATTCAGGGCGATATGCTGCAGACGATCAACGTCCGCGTCGCCATCGTCTTCAAACACTACACCGACGGCAAGGTGACGGCGGCCATCCGCTGCAATCCCGGGGCCGGTATCGGCGCCGAGCTGGCCGAACACTTTGGCGGCGGCGGCCACAAATTCGCCAGCGGCTTCAAGGTGATGGGCGGCAAACCGTTCGACGACCTGCGCGCCGAGTGCCTGCGCTACGCCGACGACCTGCTTAATAAACTGGAAACGGAGCAATATGCGACTCTATAACACCCTGACCAAACAAATCGACGAAGTCGTACCACTTAAACCCCCGGTCGTGACCGTCTACACCTGTGGGCCGACCGTCTATGATTACGCCCATATCGGCCACTGGTTCAACTATGTCCGGATGGACACCCTGATTCGGGTGCTACAGAGCGCCGGGTTTGAGACCAAATGGGTCATGAACATCACCGATGTCGGCCACTTAGTGTCTGATGCCGACGAGGGCGAAGATAAGCTCGAAAAGGGCGCCAAGCGCGACGGCAAAACGGCTTGGGAAGTCGCCGAATTCTTTACTCATGACTTCCTGGAAGGCATGAACACGCTGCACATGCTCCAACCCGACCACCTCGTCAAAGCGACCGAACACATCCCCGAGCAAATCGCCCTGATCCAAACCCTCGAGGCCAAGGGCTACGCCTACGTTATCGACGACGGCGTCTACTATGATACGAGCAAATTCGAAGGTTACGCCGCCTTCGCCCGGCTCGACCTCGACGAACTGCAAGCCGGGGCGCGCGTCATGTTCAACAAACAGAAACGCAACGCTTCGGACTTCGCCCTCTGGAAGTTTTCGCCGACCGACCACCAGCGCGACATGGAGTGGGACAGCCCCTGGGGCAAGGGCTTTCCGGGTTGGCACATCGAGTGTTCGGC
>DHXX01000016.1:2532-5364 GCA_002413865.1 Candidatus Saccharibacteria bacterium UBA5145 | reverse complement strand
CACACCAACGAAATCGCCCAGAGCGAAGCCGCCACCGGCAAGCGCTTCGCCAACCTTTGGCTGCACAGCAATCACGTCAGCGTCAATGGCGAAAAGATTTCCAAGAGCATGGGCAACGGCATTCACTTGCGCGAGATTATCGCCAAGGGCCTATCGGCCGAGGCCATCCGCTTGCACGTCCACGAATCACACTACCACTCCCAATCGAAGTTCAGCTGGGACAGCCTGCGGGCCGCCCAGAACCGCCTCGACCACTGGCAAGCCGTCGCGGCGCTGCGCTGGCAGCCCCAAGACCTCGCCAATTCCGAACCGATCAGTCTGTTGATAACGACGGCCCGCAAAGCCATCCTGCTCCAACTGCAGGACAACCTCAATACGCCGCGGGCCCTGAGCATGATCGACGAGTTGTTTTCGGAAATCGAATTACAACTGCTGACCAAACAGTCCGCCGTCGATTTTACCGAGTTTCTGGACTTCGTAAGCGCCACGCTCGGCATCGACCTGCAACAGGACGAACCAATTACCGACGAGCAACGGCACTTAATTAGCGAGCGCCAAGCGGCGCGCGCAAGCAGCGATTGGGCCAAGTCCGACGAACTGCGCGACCAGCTAGCCGGGCAGGGCATCGGCCTGCGCGACACTGCCCACGGACCTATTTGGTTTCGGGTATAGCTTCTTTGATGGCTTCGCGAATGTAGGGGCCGTCGATGGCATTTTGATTGCGCAAGTATTCGAGCACAATGATGCGAATACAGCCGGCGAAGGGAATCGCGATCAGGGCGCCGAACAAGCCGCCGAAGCTGACGCCGACGACGACCGCCAAGAAGACCAGGAGCGGCGACATGTTGGTCAAATTGGCTTGGATGCGCGGTTGGACCAGGTAGTTTTCAATCTGTTGATACAAGATGTAGTAAGCCAGGATGATGATAGCCGCGCTCGTCGATTGGAAAAGGGCGACAATCGTCACGATGATAGCCCCGATGGTGTGGCCGACCATCGGTATCAGCCCACAAATGAAGACGACGACGACCAAAGCGATTGGATAACTGACGTGCAGGATGAACAGCCCCGGTGAGACCAGGACGGCGGCTAGGGCCGCCAGAGTAACTTGGCCGTTGACGAAACCCTTGATAACCCCGTACATGTCGCGGGCCACGCGGTCGGCTACGCGGTGGCGGCGGTCGGGGATAATGTCACGCAAGAAGCGCAGCCAACCCGGTCCTTCGACCAACATCATGAAGGTCAGGACCAAAATGGTCAGCGTTGAAAACACGCTGCTACCGATGCGCTGGACCGTCGAGAAGGCGCTGCCCCCGGCGTTCTTTAAACGCGCCGATAACTGATTAGAGACGCTGGTGACTTGGTTCTGGAGGTGGTATTTGCGGACGATGCGACCGACCTGACTGTCCTGGTTACGAAAGCCCTCGATCAGTTGTGGGGCGGCGGTGGTTAAACTCTGGGTTTGGCGCGCTATCGGCGGGACGACACTCGCTAAAAAGCCGCCGAGTAACAAAATGACGAGCAGAAACGACAGCGAAGTCGCCAGCGAACGACTGCCCCGCCGTTTACCGGGCAGGCGTTGGCTCAACCAGTTAACCGGGGCGTTGAGGGCCAACGTCAAGAAGAAAGCTACAAAGATCAGGATTAGAGCGTGCGAAGCTTTGCGGACGGCGATGAGCAAAATGATCGTCCCCACGACCATCGCAATGACTTTGGCAAAGGTTTCAACGGAGATAGTAATGGCGACTTCGGTGACGTCGGGCGATCGGTTGCGTCGGAACATAACCCTATTATCTATTGCAAACGGCGTTTGCGCAATGCCTGATTGTAGACGGCGACTAATTTGGGGCCGACAACAGCGGTGTCAAACTGCTGGCTGTAGACTTCGCCCCACGCCGCCGCCGTCCGCCGGGTGCCCGCACCGACCAAAAAAGTCTTGATCTTAGCCGCCAGAGCCATGACGTCTTGGGGGTCGAACAACAGCGCCGGACGCTCGCTGAGGACCGAACGATAGCCGCTATTATCACCGGCCAGCACCGCCGCCTGACCGCTCGCCATGGCCTCGATCAAAACGATGCCGAAGCTCTCGCCACCGGAACTCGGAAAAACTGCGATATCGGCTGAGGCGTAGTAGCGCGGCTTGTCGGCCTCGCTGACAAAGCCGACGAACTCAACGCGGTCGGCGATGCCATGGCTCCGGGCGTACTCCTTGAGTTGGTCGGCCAGCGGGCCCTTGCCGCAAATCAAAACCTTGAAGTCGGGCACGTTGGGACGAGTCGCCGCCAAGACCGCCACCGCCGCCAGCAGTAGTTGGCAGCCCTTGCGCGGCACCAAGCGTCCCAAAAAAAGGATCTGGAGGGCTTTACCGGTCCGAGCCAACGGTTGCGCGCCGTGAAAGCGCTCGTAATCAATCACGTTCGGTAAAACCGTTGTCTCGAGACCGTACGTAGCGCGGGCATAGGCCGCCGCGGCCGTCGAAACGCTCAGGACGCGGTCAAAGCGCCGGCTCGAACGCTGCGTCCAGATAGCCAAGGCACGCGTGGCGAGCTGGACCAATTTGGAATAAGCCACGATGTGAAAGGTGCCGATGACGGCCGTGCGCGGCCCGGCGGCTTGGATGATACGGTGGGCCAGCCACGGGCTGTAGGGCACCTGGACGTGCAGAATATCATATTGTTCGCGGTCCAACAGCGCTTGGAGGAGGCGGCGACTCGTCGGCAGGGGCGGCGACATGCGGTTACCGTTGAAGCGCACGCTGACGTTGCGGCTCAAACTATGAACGTGGGCGACGTCTTGACGCTGCGTTTTACCTACCAGATAGTGGACTTCGTG
>DHXX01000016.1:0-2255 GCA_002413865.1 Candidatus Saccharibacteria bacterium UBA5145 | reverse complement strand
CGAAGCCGATTTTCAGTAAAGTTCGCTTAGGCATCGCTGTTCAAAGCTTCTTGATAAAGCTCTTCATAACGATCGACGATATTGGCGTAGCTGAACTGTTTGACGTACTGCAGGGCCCATTTCCGCCACAAGGCACCGACGGTGGGCTCGTACAAAAGCAGCTCGAGGCGACGCGCGAATTCAACCTCGTCGTGCGGATTGACGATCGACAGGGCACCGATGCCCTGCATGACGTCGGTATAACCCGAGTTATTGCCGGCCACGACGACCGTACCGGTGGCCATGGCTTCGAGCAAAACGATGCCGAAACTTTCGCCGTAAACAGCCGGCGAACAGAAGACGTCGGCTTCGTGCAGCAACTGCATCTTTAGTTCGTCGGAAATATAGCCCAGAAAGGTGACGTTTGGTAATTTTAGATCCTCGGCCAAGAGCATCAGTTGCTCGCGGTCCGGACCGTCGCCGGCGATTATCAGCTGCACGTCGGGGTTGTCGTGCGTCAGCACACGATAAGCGTTCAGGAGGTATTTGACACCCTTGCGGCGTTCCAAACGACCGATGAAAAGTATAGTTTTGGCGGGGCCGTCGACTCGCGCGGGCTGGGGCTCGACTTTGTAGTGGCTGAGGTCGATACCATTGGGAATAATCGTGATTGGTTCGTCGGTCAAGCTGCCGACGTATTCGGCGGCCGACGTCGAGACGGCGGTAAACTCGTGCAGATACTTGAGGACCGATTTCATGTAGGGCGTTACCACCTTGATAACTGTTCGGCTCATCAGTGTTTCCGGGATTTTGGCGTGGAAGGTAGCGATATTGACACTCGTCGAGCGTTGCAAAATTTGACGGCTCAGAACCGGTGTCCACGGTTCGTGAAAGTGTAAGATATCAAATTGCTCGGCCTGTAAGACTTCGTCGATCCGATCGGTGTCGGCCGTCGCCGAAACTTGGGCGCTGGTGTGCAACGGCGAGTGAAAATCGGTCGAAGTCCCGACGAAGATGACGTTGGGCAAATCGGGGACCTCTCGAAAGTCGCGCGGCAGGGGCGTCACGATTTTGGCGTCATAGCCGCGCAATTGCAGTTCGGCCTGGAGGGCCTTGACGTGCTCCTGGACACCACCGTCTTTGAGGATGTTGTACGGGCAAACAATTCCAATTTTCATCTTCATAATTATACCATTCTCCTACTTCGGAGCCCTAGCTAAGATGCGGCGGAGCTTACCGGGGATGAAAGGGGCGACGTCCTTGGCGTCGGCCACAATCGTCGGCATGTGGGCGTCGATCCGCACCGGTATAACATTTACCACCGGATAGATGATGGCCAGGTGCTGCTCGACGATATTATTGTCAAAGTACTGGTCATTGGCGACGGCGACGTGATAGACCGGCACGGTGGTTTGTTTGTCGCACAAATCGAGGTGGAACATCGTGTGCGAGGTATAAAAGTAGGTTCGCAGGTCATTACACTTCCACAACACCACTTCGAAGTCGATCCGGCGCTGGCGTTCGGCGGCGTCGGCGTCTTTCATTTTAGCGTGACTATCGGCCACCAAATTGTAGGTGGCCCGAATGATTGGCCCCTTGATGAAGGCTCGGGCGACGTAATAGGGCAGGCGATAACGTAAAATTCGGGCCCCCAATTTCATCAAAAAGAAATCGCGGCCGTTAATCCGGAAATCGTCTTTGTGGACAAAACCGACGATGCTGACGATAAACTCGACATTCTTGGCGATATCGGGGTAACGCTGCAACATGCGCGTCGCGACGATAAAACCGTAGGACATACCGATAATCGTGAAGCGGCGGCGTTTATAACGCATCTTGACGAACGAGGCCAGATAATCGGCCATGGTATCGACGTCCGGTTTCTTGCCGATTTTATACAAGCTATCCATACCGCCAAAGCCCGGCCAATCGGGCAGGGTGACGGCGCCGTATTTATTGAAGGCTTCGGCCAAGCCGAACATCCGTTCCTGACTGGAGTGGCTGCCATAGAGCAGCAGGATCTCACGTTTGCGATTTTTGGGCGCCGCCAAACGCAGTACCCGGCCTTCGAGACCGTTGATGATGAGTGGCGCGACGTGGTCGGCCGTAGTTGAAACCGTCTTATTCATATCCAAACTTCCTCAAACAGTAACAAATTTTAGGAGTTATTGCTAGTTATGAGCCCGCTGTAGCTGTACTATAATAGAAGTTATTATGAAAAAACACCTGCCTGTCATTTTACTGGTTGCCCTGATCCTGATCGCGAGCTACCTGCT
>DHXX01000011.1:71968-98047 GCA_002413865.1 Candidatus Saccharibacteria bacterium UBA5145 | reverse complement strand
AGATGTGTATAAGAGACAGCACCCTCACGCCTCTTCCTCCCCTTCGCGCGCCGCGCTGTACCAGGCCAGCAGGACCATTCGTACCATCCGCGGCGCCAGTTCGCGGCGGATATCGCGGCTGAGGTGTTGGGTCCAACCCCGTTGATAAAAACGAGTGTAGAGTTCGAGACCGGCGATTTCGGTAGCCAATTGCTTGAATAGCCCGACCACGCCTTGCGCCGAGACGATTTCGATATCTTTGGGCGACGGCAAGGCCCGCTTCAGAGGCAAAGGCGCGATAATCGCGTAAGCGCCGGCTTCAAACATGGCATGCGTCGTCAACAAGCCCTTCGGACCGATTAGGAGCAGGCTACGTTTAAAAGACTGGCGAACCGTATCGCCACGAACATAAATCCGCCCCAGCAGGCCCTTGCGGCTGTGGCGGTCCTCGCCGCGCAGCAAGGCTAGTTCTTGCTCGTAGGGATAGTGGTGCGCCGGCGTCAAGCCGTCGACTAGGGAATGGGCCAACCAGGCCGCTTCGAACGCGCTGCGAATCTCGTCGCGCGCCTTGAGAGCGATAACTAAGGCTTGATAGTGACCATCGATTAGGTGGTGGAGCTCGACGTCATCCAGATTGAGCGGATCAACAAAGTGCCACGGCTGTTCACCCGGACCGGGTTTCTTGAGTTTGGTGGCGTCCGGACCATTGCGGCCTTCAAAATGAAGGATCTGGCGGATACCGGGGAAATAGCCATCCGGTTGCAAACGCTTGAGGTGGCGATAAGCGACACGGTTAATTTTTTGATGGGCGTGAAAGACAATGGCGTACATAGAATCTCGAGGCGGTTAAAAGTGATGAGTTAGAACGTTGAAAGTTAGCGACAGTGGTGGGGACCGTTTAATTGAGGTTGGTGACGGTTCTTAGTCGAGCGACCTGGGCGGCTAGCTCATGATAGTGTACCAAATTTTCTGACTTATCGAGAAAATCCTGAGCGGCCGACCGGGCGCTGGCGATCAGTTTGACGTCGCTGAGTTTGGCGACGCGCAGGTCGAGCTGACCGTGTTGCAGACTACCATAGATGGCGCCCGGTCCCCGTAATTCTAGGTCGAGTTCGGCCAATTTAAAGCCGTCATTCGAACTTTCCACGGCGCGCAGCCGGCGACTGGGGGCCTTGGAGTCGCTCAATAATAAATAACAATAGCCCTGGTGGGAGGCTCGACCGACCCGACCGCGCAGCTGGTGGATCTGAGCCAGGCCAAAGCGTTCGGCGCCCTCGAGCAACATGACGGTTGCATTTGGCACGTCGACACCGACCTCAACAACAGTCGTCGACACCAAGATGTCGAGCTCGTGCCTGACGAACGCCGCCATGACGGCCGCCTTGGCGTCGGGTTTGAGTTTGCCGTGCAACAGCCCGATGCGCCAGTTTTTGAAATCTTTTTGACTCATTTCTTCGTAGACCAGCTCGGCCGAACGAACCGTCAGGGTATCGGATTCGCTAATCAACGGACAGACGACGAACAGTTGGCGGCCGGCGGCTAGTTGCTGGGTGATGGCGGCGTAGACCTGGGGTCGCGAGTTGGGTGAGACAATCTCGGTAATAATCGGTGGGCGTCCTGGCGGTTTGACCCCGAGGACCGAAATGTCGAGTTCGCCGTAGAGGGTCAGCGCCAGACTGCGCGGAATTGGCGTCGCCGTCAGGCTGAGGACGTGTGGCATGTGCCCGGCCTTGATTTGGAGGGCTTTGCGTTGGTCGACGCCGAAACGGTGCTGCTCGTCGATGACGACGAGAGCGAGTTTGGGCAGGTCGACCTTTTCCTGGATCAAGGCCTGCGTGCCAACGATAAATTGGGCCTGGCCGCTGGCAATCGCCGCCCGAGCGCGAGCTTTCTGGGCCGGCTTGAGGCTGCCGACTAGCAAATCGACCGTCGTTTCTAGCCCGAGAGGCTTGAGTAAGTCATACACCGTAGCGGCGTGCTGGCGGGCCAGTAGTTCGGTCGGGGCCATGAAGGCCACTTGCCAGCCCTGCTGGAGCGCCATCAGCGCCGCCATCGTCGCGACGACCGTCTTACCCGACCCGACGTCGCCTTCGACCAGGCGATTCATCGGCTGCGGCTTTTGTAAATCTTGATAAATTTGCCAGATAACCTGGCGCTGGGCATCGGTCAGTTGAAATGGTAGATGCTTGACGAACGTCCGAGCCAAATGTTCGTCAAACGGAATGCTCAAAGCGTGTTCGTGCTGATTGGCCCGTTTATTGAGCAGGCTAGCCAGCGCCAGACCAAAGACTTCCTCGAAGCCGAGCCGGGCCTGGGCCCCTGCGAGCTGACGGCTCGACTCTGGAAAATGCATGGCGCGCAGAGCGCTCGCCCGGCTGAGCAGTTTTTGATCTTGGACCAGCCAGGCCGGCAGGGTCTCGGGTAGGGCCGCCATCAGCGGGACGGCTTGCGACAGGGCGGCGCGAATCTGACGCGACGTCAGACCTTTGGTTTCGCGATAGATTGGCAGTATCCGGGCGGTGTTGACCGGAAAATCACTGACGAGTTCGAGGCTGGGATTCATAATGCCAAAACGCTGGTGACTTAGTTCATAGACGCCGGAAACATAGTAAGCCTGGTCGCGTTTGATGGCCGTCGCCCGGTACGGTTGGTTGAACCAGATAAGCCGAACGCTGCCGCTACTGTCGCGGCCAATCGCTTCGGTGATGTGCATGCCGCGGCGGACATAGCGGCCGGTCAAGTGTTCGATCTTGGCTTTGATGGTCACCGGGCCGGGTTTGAGCTGACCGGCGCCCGTCAGTAACGAATAATCCTCGTAACGACGCGGCAAATAGTCGATCAATTGGGCGAGCGTCGTAATGCCCAAAATAGCAAATTTTTTGGCGACCGCCGGACCAATCCCAGCCAATTGCGTAATCTCACTATCCAAAGTCATAACCCAAGTATACGGAAAATGGTAAAAAGTTGGATAGCAACTCGGAATTAGGAATTCGGAATTAGTGCGCAGCGGCTACTATTTCCTAATTCCTAATTCCTAATTCCTATTGGCTAGTTGCTGGTCTTGCTGACCAAGAAAAAGATGCTCGGGCCAAAGTAGCTGCCGGCCAAGGGGCGCTGCAAGAGATATTCGGTTCCGACCAACAGTCGGTGCGGCACGATTTTCTTTAAGCGGGTGCTGCGCAAATTAGAGACCGATAAGGTCGCTTCGACGTGCAAACCGGCGTGTTCCAGCTGGCGGATGACGGTTCGGGGGTTGTGGTTAACGAAAGCGATTTCGTCGTCGCGTTGGTTTTGCTTGGAACGGATGTCGACCGGTTTGACGGGCATGCGTTCGCCCTTGAGTAGGTATTTAAGTCGGTTTCGGGCGTGGAGGTAATTGGCGACTTCGATAATAGCCAAACCGTCGTCACTCAGGACGCGGGCGATTTCACTAAATTCAGCGCTCGGCTCAGGCAAATGGTGCATAACGCGAATCATCGTGATCAAGTCAGCCGATTTATCGGCAAACTTGAGATCGTCGGCCTGCGTCAGGCGGCGCTGGATTTCCGGGTGGTCCTTCAAAAAATCAGCGGCAATGTCGAGCTGTTGTTGGCTAGGCTCGGCCAAAATAACCTTGTCGGCATACTTTTCTAAGAACAGGCAGAGCCGACCATAGCCACCACCGACATCGATAGCCGTCTGAAAATGCTTGCCGCGCAGCAGTTTTTTGAGAGCGATCTCTTCGGCGGCGTGTTCGTATTGTCGACCGTCCCAATAGTGCAGATAGTTATGCTTAGGATCATTGTATTGATCGGCTCGGCGTTTCTGGTGGGTGGTGGGGTTGGATGAATCTGACATATTGATTACGTTTAGTATATCAGGCAATCGCTAATCGCCAAGCTCTACCAGCGCTGAATCTTTAAAAGCTTTGCCACGGCGCAGCAGTAAACGCCCCTTAACGAAATCTTGGTTTTCAAAATTCTCGCGCGTTACTTTGGCGCCGTTGACGCTGACGGCGTTGGCCGATACCAAACGGCGGGCTTCTGAATTCGACGTCGCCAGCCCGGCCTGAACTAGGGCTTCGACGATTGACCCAACGGCGGTGACAGTCACGGCCGGGACTTCCCGCCGAATCGCCTGCAGCGCGGCGTCACTGGCGCCCTCCACAGAGGTCTGACCGGTCAGGTAGGCCGTCACTTCCTGGGCCAGGACGGCCGCCTCGGGGCCGTGCACCGAGCGCGTCACTTCGAGCGCCAGGGCTTTTTGGGCGAGGCGGGCTTGCGGCTGGGTAGCGTGCTCGGCGCTGAGCTGCTCAATCGCCGCTTGGTCGAGATCGGTATAAATCTTGAGGTAGTCGGCAACGCCCTCGTCATCGGCGTTGATCCAAAATTGGTAGAACTGGGTCGGCGAGGTCTTAGCGCTGTCTAACCAAATCGCTCCGTCTTCGCTTTTACCAAACTTTTTGCCGGTCGATTTATCAATGACGAGGGGCATGCTCAAAGCGTGGACTTCAACCAACTCTTTTTTGCGAATTAGCGGGACGCCGGAGAGCATATTGCCCCACTGGTCGGAGCCGCCAATTTGCAGTACCACCCCGTAGTTCTTATAAAGGTGCCAATAATCGTAGCCCTGGATCAGCGTGTAGCTAAATTCGGCGTAACTGATGCCACTGCTGCCTTCGCCCATCCGCTCGCTGATAAAATCGCGCTGGATGAGCTCAGTCATACCGTAGTTTTTACCGACGTCGCGCAAGAAGTCGAGAAAATTGATGTCTTTAAACCAATCGTAGTTGTCGACCAGGGTAAAGTCGGCGCCGTTAAACAACTGCTGGACCTGCTGTTTGATGCCCGCCACGTTGTGGGCGATTTCGTCGCGGCTCTTGAGCTGGCGTTCGTCGTCTTTGCCGCCCGGATCACCGATCAGGCTGGTCGCTCCGCCGACGAGCAAGATAGTTTTCCAACCGGCTTGGTTGAGCCTTTTGGCGAGCATGAAGATCGCCAAGTTGCCAATCGTCAAGCTGTCCGACGAGCAATCGACCCCCAGATAAAAGGTTCGCGGCGTGTCGAGCCAGGCGACATCACTAAAAGTTTTGTCTTTGATTTGGCCGCGCCAGACCAGTTCTTCGGATAATTTCATAGAACTCATCTGATATCTCGCCTTCGAGCTGAAATTGTCAGATTGCTGAGCGAAACGGTTGGAAAGTGAGGAGGTGTAGCGGAGCTACGCTGACGAGTCTTTACGACCGTTGCAGCCAATAAGCTGGCGGTTTCGGCCAGAGGGGAGATATTAGATGAGTTCATGGTTTCCTGTCGCTTGGGTTAATTGCCTATTAGTATAGCCCATCTAAAGTCGACCTCAAACCTGACAACTGACTGAAGTTAATTTATTAAACATAGCCAATTTGAGTCACCGCTTTGCTATAATGAGGTTAAGAAATTTACGAGGGAGTCAGACTATATCTTATGAACGCGTCTAATGGTAAGGGGCGAAACCGCCGCACTCGAAACACTTTCACAACTAAAAGCGGTAAGAGCATCAAAATCAATCGTTCACTGAGCGACCGCTTGAAATCCGCCAAAATGAGCCGCATTACCGACAAAGCCACTTATTTAAGCACCCTGCCGAAGGGGAGCTTCAAACGTATCCTGTACCGTCTGCAGCCCAAGCGGGTCGCCCAGTACTGGTTCAGCCGCGAAGGTGGTATTACCGCCCTGAAAATCGTCGGTATCGCTATTTTGATTGGCTTCTTTTTGACGATCGGTCTGTTTGCCTATTTCCGTAAGGATTTGCCGAAAGTCAAAGACATCGCCGGTAGTGACCTCGGTGGCAGCATTACCTATTATGACCGTAGCGGTAACACCGTGCTATGGCAAGACTATGACGCTATCAAGCGGACGCCGGTTGACGGCAAAGACATCTCGACTTACATCAAGCAGGCGACCGTCGCCACGGAAGACAAGAATTTCTACAAGCACGGGGCGTTTGACGTGCGCGGCATTAGCCGGGCCGCCACGCACGACCTATTTGGCGGTGGTGGTGGCGTCCAAGGCGGTTCGACAATCACCCAACAGCTCGTCAAGCTCAATGAGCAATGGACCGACAATCGGACGGTGACGCGTAAGGTCAAAGAACTAATCCTGGCCGTCGAGTTGGAGCGCGAATATACCAAAAGTGATATCTTGACCGGTTATCTCAACATCGCTCCCTACGGAGGGGTCGAGTATGGCGTCGAAACGGCGGCTCGTGACTACTTCCAGACCGACGCCAAGAGCCTGACCTTGCCGCAAGCCGCCATGTTGGCGGCCATACCGCAATCGCCGAGTTATTATTCGCCCTACGCCAGCAGCCGCTTTAACCCGGCCGTCACGGCTGACAGCTTCAGCGCCCCGGCCCTGCTCAACCGCCAGCACTACATCCTCGACCAGATGGCCAGCCAAAAATACATTACCCAAGCCCAAGCCGACGCCGCCAAAAAAGTCGATATCCTAGCCCAGGTCCACCCGCAGCTGCCAAAATACCAAGGCATCAAAGCGCCTTACTTTGTGCTCTCCGCCAAACAAGAACTGCAAAATAAATATGGCGCCAACCTCGTCCAACGCGGCGGCTGGAAAGTCACGACCACTCTAGACACGAACCTCCAGACCAAAGCCGAGGAGCTAGTCGCTACTAACTTGGGTAAAATCACGCGCTATGGCGCCGACGAAGAGGCCATGGTCGGCGAAGACGTCCAAACCGGTCAAATCGTTACCTTAGTTGGTGGCACCGACTTTACCAATGCCGACCACGGTCAAAACAACTACGCGTCTGGTATTCTGATTCCGCCCGGCTCGAGCTTTAAGCCCTATGACTACGCCACAATGATTAACAATAACAACAACGTCGGCGCCGGTTCCGTGCTGTATGACACCCAGGGAGCGCTACCGGGCTATCCCTGCACCAACAAGCAATTACCCAAAAACGGCGGCAATTGTCTGACCGATTACGACTTCATCTACCCTGGTCCGTTGCCGCTACGCTACGCCCTCGGCGGCTCGCGCAACGTTCCGGCCGTCAAAGCCATGCTCCAGGCTTCGCCCAACGACACCAGCACCGGGCACGTCAATTCGATCAATAAGGTCATCAGCACCGCCTCGGCGATGATGGCCAACAGCTACAACCAGCAAAAGCACAAAAACAGTTACAATTGCTACGGCGACGAAGCCCTGACCGAGACGACCCAGTGTTACGCCGCTTCGGCCATCGGTGACGGCGCGTTCTTGCACCTCGACGACCACGTCAACGGCCTGTCCACCCTGGCCCGGCTCGGCAATGCCATCCCGCGCACCTACATCCTCAAAATCACCGACGCCTCCAATAAAGTTAAATACCAGTGGACGCAACCAAAAGCCAATCAAGTCATCAAAGCGGATGCCGCTTTCATCGTCAACAACATGGCGAGCGACCCGAACGCCAGCTACCTACCCGGTTCGTGCACGGCGACCGATTGTACGTCCCTCAGCCGCGGTGGCTACAAGTTCCACCACTTCCAGGGCTGGAACTTCGCCGTCAAAACCGGTACCACCAACGACGGCTATGACGGTCTGATGACCAGCTGGTCCAACAAATACGCCGTTGTGTCGTGGGTCGGCAACCACACCCGTCACGTAACACTGACGACTTCGATGGAAAACCTGACCGAGCCGCTGACGCGGGGCTGGATGGAATACGCCCACACCAACGTTAAGCCCAACAACTGGGTCCAACCGGCGACCGTCAAAACCGCCCCAGCTTTCGTTCTGCGCAGCCACATTCACTATGGCGATATCGAACCCAGCCCAGCCAACGATCTGTATCCGTCGTGGTACGTCGGCGGCACAGCCAAAAACAACACCTCCGCGACGACCGATAAAGTTTCTGGCAAAATCGCCACCAGTTGCACCCCGGCTTTGGCCAAACAAGTCGTCACCAACGGCAACGCCGCTTTCTGGAACATCGACATCTTCAATGGTGGCAAGGCCAACATCGCCAACAGCAGCAGCTCGACGACTTCAAATGTCAGCGCTCCGACCGACGATGTCCACAACTGTAGCGATAGCCCGCCTGTCATTACCCTCAACGCCCCCGCTACCTGCGACACCAGCTGTACTATCACCGCCACGGTGACCCAGGGCACACACGCCCTGACCGACGCCCAATACGCCAGCTATCCCGGCACCGTGACGTTCACGCTCAACGGCCAGACCATCAAGACGGCCAACGTCAGCGATTCACCCAGCACTGTTTCCTTCGTCTACAACCCGACAACCAGCGGCTCCGCGAATCTGACAGCCACTGTAACCGATAGCGTGCTCTACCAAGGAACGGACAGCGCCACCATAAATTTAGCGTCGGCGCCGGAGGCGCTAACCCTAAACCTGGGCGCAGTCACGGACACAACGGCTAGCTTTACCTGGAATACGATTACGGGCGCTACAAGCTACAAACTTTGCGCGAACGGTCCAAGTAACCCATGTTCCAGTCCTACCGCGTCCCCAGGTCTAATTACAGGACTTCAGAACAACAGTGCTTATACGGCAACCGTGACAGCCGTCGGTGGCACAAACTCAACGTCAAATACTGTCGGATTTAAGACAACTAAGCCTTAGGCACCTTTAATATTTAGGCTACCTGCTTGAGCTTTGCGAAAATCATTTTACCAGATTCGGTTTGATGCATTCGCGTCGCAACGACTTCAAGAGTTCTGCCGATTTGACCTGCCGCGTTGTCAACCACTACCATCGTGCCGTCTTCTAGATAACCGACTGCTTGATTTTTAATCTGACCTTTTTGGATGAGCTTAACAGTCACCTTTTCTCCCGGCAAGGCGCTTGGGCGGAGGTGCTGGGCAAGTTCGTTGACGTTCAGAACGGCGACGTTCTTGATAGCCGCGACTTGGCCGAGGTTATAGTCGGTCGTATAGAGCTGGGCACCGAGCTTAAGCGCCAGGGCGATTAGTTTATCGTCGACCGTCTTGATATCCGGATAATCTTGGGCTAGTATCGCAACGCTAGTATTGGTCGCCGCGCGCAGTTGTTTGGCGACTTCCAAGCCGTAGCGCGCCCGTTCGCGTTTGTAGCTGTCTTTGCCGTCGGCTAGCAACTGTAACTCGGCAATGATAAACTCCGGTATCACCAGTTGGGCCATGATGAAACCGGCGCGTCTGATCTCGAGGATGCGGCCGTCAATCAGTCCGCAGGAGTCGAGGATAACGCGCTGGCTGGGTGGCGCCACTGGCCGTGTTTGGCGCGATCGTCGCCACAGCAGTCCGATGATTATCAGTAAGAGAGCGGTGTTGATATAGACCACTAGGAATCTTTTTCGAGGAATTGGTTGAGGGCCGAGCGGACGTCGGGGACGCCGTGCAGGGCTGGCAATTTTTTACCCATTTTCTGGACCGGGCCGATGGCCCCGTCAAAACCAAGCTTTTGGGCTTCGGCCAAGCGCTTGTCGGCGTGCGGCACGTGGCGAACTTCGCCGCTCAGGCCGACTTCGCCGAATACCACGGCGTTGCGCTTGAGTTGCAAGCCTTTGGCGGCTGAGCCGATCGCCATACAAATCGCCAGGTCGGCGGCTGGTTCGCGAATCTGCATACCGCCAACGATATTGATATAGATGTCTTGTTCGCCAAGGTTTAGTTTGGTGCGGCGCTCCAGCATGGCGACGAGCAAATTCAAACGGTTCAGGTCAAAGCCGCTGGCGGCCCGTTTGGGGTAGCCGAAACTGGTCCGGTTAACAAGCGCCTGCACTTCCACTAAGAGCGGCCTGGTGCCTTCGAGCGTCGCCAGGACGACCGAACCGTCGCTGACCTGGCGCTCGGCCAACAAGGCGGCGGAGGGATTGGCGACCGGCAGGAGGCCCTGTTCGACCATTTCAAAGATACCGGCTTCATTGGTCGAGCCAAAGCGGTTTTTGACGGCTCTAAGGACCTTGAAGCCGCCGTAGCGATCGCCTTCGAGCTGCAAGACGACGTCGACGACGTGCTCGAGGACTTTTGGCCCGGCGATAGCGCCTTCTTTGGTGACGTGGCCGACGAGGATGACGGCGGTGTTAGTTTGTTTGGCGGCCAGCGTCAGGAGCTGGGTGCTGTTGGTTATCTGCGAAACCGTCCCGGCGGCCGAAGCGATGGCGGCACTCGTCACCGTTTGGATCGAATCGACGACCACTAGTTTATATTTGCCGCTGGCAATCGTCGCGGCGATGTCATCGGCCGAACCGGTCGTCGCCAGCTGCAGCTCCGGTCGGAGGGTGCCCAAGCGGGCCGCCCTTAGGCCAATCTGATAGGCCGATTCTTCACCGCTAATGTAGAGCACCGGCACGGTGGCGGCCACCGCGTAGGCCAGCTGGAGTAATAAGGTGCTCTTGCCAATGCCGGGCTGGCCGGCGATCAGGTTGACGCTACCGGCCACAATCCCGCCGCCGAGCACGGCGTCGACGTCTTTCATACCGCTGATTAGTCGGGGCTGGTCGTGGATAACCGATGACTCAACCGATTGGGTCGACAAGACTCGCCCGGCGGCCACGCTGGTGGCCAATCCGCTGGCGGTCAATTGTTCCTGCAGCGTATTCCACTCGCCGCACTGCACGCAGCGGCCGCTCCACGACGCCGCCAGCGCGCCACAGTTGCTACAAACATAGTTGGCGACCGATTTTTTTGCCACGATAAACTCCTTTTATAACCTAAGTCTAGCACCCTCGCCGATTAGTGATTAATCGGCGTGGCCGTTGAGTTTAATTCATTAACTAATTGAGCTTCTTCGAGCACAATCTTATTGCGACTGATCACTAGATCGTTGTGAGTCTCGATTAATGATTTGACAACCTGCACCTCGGCGTTGTAGTCATCGACCATTTTATTGTAGCCCGGCACGGCGGCGTTATAGGCCGCGGTATTGTTAGTTCGTTCGGCAAGCAACGTCTTTTGGGTGCTAACGATCACGGCGTTGCGGGTATTTAGGTCGGCTTTGCCGCTGGTAATCCGGCTTTTTAAGGCCGACAACTGATCGTCGGCCCGCTGGACGGCCGCCTGACGCGAAGTGAACTCGACTTGATAGGCGTCAGCGTGGCTAACGATCTGGGCCCGATTCGTGAAATAGCGCTGATAATACTGATCCAGGCCGGCTGGCAAATTAGCGACTTCGGTGCCGAAGATGGAGTGCATCTCGTTGACGACGTCGTTGGGTTCGGATTTGCGGTAGGACGCGACGGTGTCGATGATACGTTGGTCGTGCAAGTCGTGGGCGAAGTAGTCTTGCAGCAAGCCGTCGACGCGGCTACGTTCATTGGAGCTCAGTCGGTCGTAGGCGGCGTGGAGCATCTCGTGGGCCGCCGTCACGTCTTCGACACCGCCCAGCCGCGGATCAGTTACATTGAGCAGGAAAATGCCGTGTTGGTTGCCGCGGTAGCACCCCAAGACGATCGTTTTTTCGCGCTGGCCGTTCGGACATTCGTTGCCGAAAACCGTTTTGGCATCGAGCGCCGGATGGTTAACGTAGAAGATCTTGCGGGCCAGCGGCGTCATCGTCGTCTGATCGGCCAAGCTGCTGATAGCGGCGGGTGGCTGGTAATTACGCAAGGCGAGCCAGTCGGCGATATTCTGGTAATTAGACGCCGTCGTCAGGACGGCAACCAGCAAGACTAATAACAGCCCAAGCTGTTTGGCACGTCGTCGTTTAAGGGTCGGTGGCTGGTTATTCGTTGGTTGTTGCATAGGCGAGCGCACCGTGTTTGGCGGCTACCTGAATAATATCACCTTTGGCGAACTTTTCATCGAGCAAGTTCATGGCCACGTGGTCTTCGATGGTGTCTTGAATCAAGCGCCGCAGCGGCCGGACGCCGTTGTGGGCGTCGTAACCCTTTTCGAGCAGGTATTGTTTGGCGGCAGTAGATAATTGGACACTCAACCCCTTGCGTTGCAAACGCGACTTCAGCTCATTAATCTGCAAGTCGATGATCTTGAAGATGTCTTTTTTGGTCAAACCGTGGAAGACGATGGTTTTGTCGATGCGGTTGAGCAGCTCCGGACGCATTAACTTTTTGAGCTCATCCAAGACGAGGCTCTTATTGGCTTCGTGCAGGGCGTCGAGGTCTTTTAGGTCACTGGTGCTGGTAGCGTGAAAGCCAAAGCTGGCCTCCTTTTGCAGTTTTTGGGCGCCGATATTACTCGTCATAATGACAATAGTATTAGTAAAGTCGATGCGACGGCCTTTGGCGTCCGTCAAATAACCGTCCTCGAGCATCTGCAAGAGCATGTTGAAGACATCGGGGTGGGCTTTTTCGATTTCATCGAAGAGCACCAGGCTGTACGGTTGGCGGCGAATCTTGTCGGTCAGCTGGCCGCCTTCGTCATAACCGACGTAACCGGCCGGCGCGCCGACCAAGCGCGACACGTTGTGCGATTCGCCAAACTCGCTCATATCGATCTTAACCAAAGAGCTATCACTGCCAAAGAACTCACGCGCCAGAACGCGGGCTAATTCGGTCTTACCGACGCCGGTTGGTCCCAGAAAAACGAACGAACCAATCGGCCGTTTGTCGCTGGAGATGCCGGAGCGGTTGCGGCGCACGGCCTTGGCGACGGCCTCAACGGCCTCTTGTTGGCCGACGATGTATTTGGCAAGGGTTTTTTCGAGCGAGAGTAAGTATCTGGCTTCGGAGCGGATGACTTTCTTGACGGGCACGCCGGTCATCCGCGAAACGACGTCGGCTAAATCTTCGCTGGTCAGCGTCAAACGTTTGGCGGCTTTATCTTTGGCGTGTAACTTGGCCAACTCGTCGTTGATTTGGCTGACGCGCGTTTTCAATTTGGCGGCTTGTTCGTAATCTTCCGACTCGACGGCGTCATCGGTGCGCGTATTGAGCAGTTTGAGCTCCTTTTGGAGCTTACGGACTTCGGGAGAGGTCTTGCCCTTGTCGACGCGTAGGTGGGCGGCCGACTCGTCAATCAGATCAATCGCCTTATCGGGCATAAAACGGTCTTGGACATAACGCCCCGCTAGGATAACGGCGTCCTGCAGAACTTCGTCGCCAATTTTGACACCGTGAAAGTTTTCGTAGTGCTTGCGGAGCCCCTTCAGGATAGCGAGGGTCTCGCCGGGGGTAGTTTCGGGTACCTGGATCGGTTGAAAGCGACGCTCGAGGGCGGCGTCTTTTTCGATGTGCTTGGTGTACTCGGCGGTGGTCGTCGCGCCGACGACTTGAATTTTGCTCCGGGCCAGGGCCGGCTTGAGGATATTACCAGCGTCCATGGCGCCTTCGGCCGCACCGGCGCCGACAATCAGGTGGAGCTCGTCGATAAAGACAATTGTTTTGGTGTCTTTTTCGAGCTCGGTCATGACTTTTTTGAGGCGCTCTTCGAACTCGCCGCGGTACTTGGTGCCGGCAATCATCCCGGCTAGGTCGAGCATGACGATACGTTTATCAATCAAACTGTCCGGGACGTCTTCGCTGATGATCCGTTGGGCCAGGCCCTCGACGATGGCCGTCTTGCCGACGCCCGGTTCACCGATTAAAACTGGGTTGTTCTTGGTGCGGCGATTTAGGATGGTGATGACGCGGCGAATCTGTTGCTCGCGGCCAACGACGGGGTCGAGCTGACCATTGCGGGCCTGAGCCGTTAAATCGGTGCCGTAAAAATCGAGCGCCGTTTTCTTGGCTTTTTTGCCACGCCGTCGATTATCGGTACCGCTCTCGGTTTCTTCGTATTGTTGGCGATTGAGAAATTGTTCAAGTTCACTGGTCAAGCCTTCGACGTCGATGTTCATATCGCGCATCAGGATAGTGGCACGAGCATTCTTTTGGGTCAGGATACTGTACAGAATGTGCTCCGTCCCGCAAAACTCCTGGCTGTAATCTTGGGCGACGTCATAGGCCATTTTGAGGGTTAACTTGGCCGTTTCACTCAAGCCCTTGGCGCCCATGTTGATAACGAGGGTTTTGGGCGTCAAATTGAGGGCCAAACGAGCCCGATCGAGGGTCACACCGGCCCCTTCGAGGATCTTGGAACCCATACTGCTGTCCTGGGCCAAGACGCCCAGCAACAAGTGTTCGGTACCGACATAGGCACTGCCGAAACCACGCGCGATGGCATCAGCGTGCTTCAAACTCTGCAAAGCATTGTTGGTTAAATGATTTAAAAATTCTTGGAAGTCGGGGGAATTAGGCATCATAGTCTTTTTATACCACCTTTCATTACAAACCAGCTGTAATTATTCTTATTTACTGCCCTGATAAATCTTTCGGTTAGGCCATAGGATTTACTACTTTAATAATAATAAATTAGCACTCTTAGGTCAAGAGTGCTAATTTAGATTTCTAAAGGCAACGGGCAGGTGAAGGCGTAGCCCTGCTCGCCCAGCTGCTCACCGCAAGATACGCACTGGTCCACGATGACATAATGTCGCAGATGATCACCTAAAGCAAAGAGCGCGTCCTGCGAAAACTCCGCATCTAAATGTTTACAATCTGCGCGACCAAACTCCCTTCCCTTACCCGAAGCTTCATAGTCGTCGTAGCGGCCGGCCTTAGCATTTTCACTAACCGCCTTGTCCCAGAGCAATTCGCAAGTATCAAGACAGCGTGTCTGATCAAAAAATGGGCCGCCCAAACTCAAATGACAAGCTTCGGCCATCGGGTTATTCGCCGTGTTCTTCGATAGCTTCGAGTAAGCTGTTTTCGAGTTCGCTTTTCTTCTTCAGTTTTGGTTGCTTGGGCAGTTCGGTAATTTCTTCGACACCATTGCTGCTACCGGCGACTTCGGCGCGGTCGGCTTCGATATCGAGTTCGTAACCGGTCAGCTTGCTGGCCAAACGGACGTTCTGACCGCTCTTGCCGATGGCAATACTCAATTGGTCTTCGGGAACGAGCACGCGGGCCTTTTTGTTGGCTTCGTCGAGGATGACCGTCGTGACGCGGGTCGGGCTGAGGGCGTTGGTGATGTAGCCGACGGTATCGTCGCTCCAGACAATGATGTCGATCTTTTCTTGCTCGCCGACTTCACTCATAACGGCATTGACGCGAGTACCGTGACCGCCGACGAACGTGCCGACCGGGTCGACCCCGGGCACGCTGCTAGCGACGGCGATTTTACTGCGAACGCCAGCTTCACGGGCGATGTTCTTAATCTCAACGGCACCACTTTCCATTTCGGGGACTTCGTTGCGGAAGAGCCATTCGATGAATTCATGGTTGCCGCGGGAGACGACCAATTGGGGGCCGCGGAAACCGCGCTCGACATCTTTTAGGAAGACTTTGAGGCGCTGGCCGGGGTAGTAACGCTCGCCTTGAATCTGTTCGCTACGGGGCATGATGCCTTGGGCTTTGCCGAGATCGATCCGGACGATATTGCCCTCCACCCGGGCGACCGTGGCGTTGATGACGGTTCCGATTTTGTCTTCGTACTCATCCATGACGATTTCGCGCTCGGCTTCGCGCAGGCGCTGGAGAATGACTTGCTTAGCGGTCTGGGCGGCGACCCGGCCGAAGCTTTCGACCTTTTCGTGAATTTCAATCATATCGCCAATGGCGGCATTCTTTTTCATGACGCTGGCGTCGACCAAGCTAATTTCGTAAGCGGGGTCACCAATCCGCTCGACGACTTCCTTAGTTACGTAGGCATCGACCTCACCGGTGTTGAGGTTCATGCTAACCCGAACCTCTTGCTCGCGGTCGCCATAATCGCGTCGGTAAGCCGCAGCCAGGGCTTGTTCGACAACCTCCTGCACGGTGGCTTCGGGCAGGTTTTTCTCTTCGGCAATGGCCCGAATCGCGACGCTGAGTTGTTTAAAATCTAATTCCATAATATTTCCTTCCTTAATTTCTTCTTGATTCCATGGTCTCGCTATAAAAAAGCCGACCACTGTGGCCGGACATCAATGTTAATTATACTCGGCAAACTGGTAGCCGTCAATAACAGCGTGCTACACTGGAATAATGAGCAAAAAAGTCCGACGATTATTCCAACAATTTCAACCAGAACACTACGAACTTTCCCTCCTGCCAATGCGCGAAGCCGCCACCTTCAGCGGCAGCGTCGTGATCACCGGCAAAAAAGTCGGTCGCCCCAGCGAACGCCTGACCTTCCACCAAAAAGAACTGACCATTACGTCAGTGACAATCACTCGGCACGATAAAAAGGGCGATCAGGACTTCCCCGTTAGCCGCATCAATAAACACAACAGCTACGACGAGGTTCGCTTGCATACCTCGGCCCAGCTCTACCCCGGTGCCTACACGATCAAGTTAGAATTCAAGGGTCAGATAACCCGCGCCATGAACGGCATCTACCCGTGCGTTTTCACCGATAAGGGTGTTGAAAAACAGCTCATCGCCACCCAGTTCGAAAGTCACCACGCCCGCGAAGCTTTCCCGTGTATCGACGAACCCGAGGCCAAAGCCAGCTTTGACTTGACACTAACATCACCGGTCGGCGAAGCCGTCATCGCCAATACCCCAATCAAACACCAAGTTAAGCACGGTCCGAACCTTGTCACCAGCTTTGAAACCACCCCCCGTATGAGCACCTACTTGCTGGCCTTCGCTTACGGCGAGCTCGGCTACAAGGAAGCCACCACCAAAGACGGCGTCGTGGTGCGGACCTACGCCACGGCGGCCAATGTCAAGCACACCGCCTTCGCCCTCGACGTCGCCGTCAAATGCCTCGAGTTTTATAACGAATATTTCGATACGCCCTATCCCCTGCCAAAATGTGATTTCATCGCCTTGCCCGACTTCGCCAGCGGCGCCATGGAAAACTGGGGCTGCATCACCTTTCGCGAACAAGCCTTGTTGGTCGATACCCGCAACACCTCGCTGCACCTCAAACAATACGTCGCCAATGTCGTCGCCCACGAACTGAC
Organism: Candidatus Saccharibacteria bacterium UBA5145; assembly: GCA_002413865.1. Taxonomy (GTDB): domain Bacteria; phylum Patescibacteriota; class Saccharimonadia; order Saccharimonadales; family UBA4665; genus UBA4729. The sequence goes on along the minus strand of DHXX01000011.1, from coordinate 81,218 downwards.
CCACCAATGGTTCGGCAACCTCGTGACGATGCGCTGGTGGACCGACCTGTGGCTCAACGAAAGCTTTGCTAGCTGGATGAGCTACTTAGCCGTCGATCAGCTCTTTCCCGATTGGAAGGTCTGGACCCAGTTTATCGTCGACGAACAGGGCATCGCCCTCAAACTCGACGCCCTCGACAACACCCACCCCATCCAAGTCACTGTCAATCACCCCGATGAAATCCGCACCATCTTTGACGCCATCAGTTACGAAAAGGGCGCCAGCGTCTTGCACATGCTCCACCAGTACCTCGGCGCCGACGATTTCCGCGATGGACTGCGCCTCTATCTCAAAAAGCACGCCTACGGCAATACCGATTCGACCGACCTCTGGAAAGCTTGGGAGGAAGCGTCGGGCAAACCGGTCAGCGACTTTATGGGCACCTGGACGGCCCAGCCCGGTTATCCGATTATTCGGGCCACGGTTGGTGATAATGACCTCGAGCTGCAACAAGAACGCTTCTACCTCAATCCGGACGCCAGCAAAGCGGCCGATACTTGGCCGACTCCGTTGCTGGCTAGCGAGTCGACGGTGACCGAGACCCTAGTTGATGCCCAGGAAACAGTTTTGACGACTGGGCTGAAGGATGATTTCTTGCTCAACCGCAACCGAACCGGCTTTTACCGAACCGTCTATGACGAAAAACACCTGGCCAAACTCGCTCTGGCAGTCTCCGACGGTCGCTTGTCTGACCTCGACCGTCTCGGCCTCCTGGCCGACAGCTTCGAAGCCGCCAAAGCCGGCTATGCCAGCACCCTCGACGCCCTAAAGTTGCTTGAGGTCTACGGTCACGAGGACAGCGTCGTCGTTTGGGACGTTATCGCCGCCAGTCTCGGTAGTCTGCGCACCGTCATGGACGACGAGGACATACGCGCCGCGATGAAACCATTCGTCCGCCAACTCGTCGCCGAACAGTTGGCCCGGCTCGGCTGGGCAGAAAAAGCCGCCGACAGCCACTTCGACAAATTACTCCGTCCAACCATACTTGGATTGGCTTCATTCGGTGAGAACCCGGCCGTGGTCAAAGAGGCCAAAAAGCGCTTCGCCGCCATGAACCAGCCCGAAGACGTCCACCCCGACCTACGCGGCGTGGTCTACGGTACCGTTTCCCGACTCGGCGGCCCGGCCGAGTTCGACAAACTCCTGATAATGCACAACACTAGCGCCAGCAGCGAAGAGCGCGTCACCCTGTCGGCCGCGCTGACCAATTTCAAGCAACCCGAACTCATCCAGCGCGCCCTCGACCAAATCGACGGCCCGGAAGTCCGCTTGCAAGACGCCAGCTACTGGATCGCCTACAGCTTCTCGAACCACCACGCCCGTGAGGCTACCTGGGAATGGATGACCAGCCACTGGGAGTGGCTCAAAGACAACCTGGGCACCGACCTCAGTTTTTTCCGTATGCCCAACTACGCGGCGCGCGCCTTTAGCGACGAAGCCTTTTTACCCACCTACATCGAATTCTTCAGCAAAAACTTGAGCCCGGCTTTCGATCGACCGTTCAAGCAAGGTGTCGAGACCATCCAGTGGCAAGCCGCTTGGCGCCAGCGCGACCTCGCCGCCGTCAAAAAATACTTCAAAGCCTAACGCCCACGCCCAACCAAGTTTAGTCTCGCCTACTCGAACGGTAGCCTCACGTTATTTCTAAGCGATTAGCCGCAACACGTGACAAATGCTCAGTACATACCCCGTTGCTGCTCGGCAAGCATAACCCGCGCCATCATCCGACCATAAGTTCGACTTCGCCCCACGAACTTATAGGCTTCGGCGGCCCGACGCATCTCGACTGGATTGACGTACCCCGAAATACGCCACGCCGCATACGACCAAACATCTCTGATTTCACCTCGAATTTGCTTGTCATGTTGGGTATTTGATTTCTGACCCCCGTCAATGGCCACTAAGGTGTGCCGAACATCGTCGATAACTGCTCCGAATTGCTCAAGCGGAAACTGTCTACCCTGAATCATGTCGCGTACAACGCGAACCGTCGATGTTGTTTGCCATTCGTGTAGCGCGAGGCGCGTCATCGGTGAAGGTTCTTGCGCATAGTTAGTTATAGCACTGGTTATTAGGCGGGAAGGAACCCGTACCTCATCGGCGTAATAGTCAGGCGTACGGTACATTACGTTATCGAGCCCACCTAAAGCCTGTTTATATTGATCTTCATCCCCGGCCAACATGGCCAGTAGATAATCGTGTACCTGGTCAAGCTCGGGCGTTGTGGAGCCAACGGTAGGCCGGTAGTTCATTGCTTCGCTCATTGATAACTCCTTTAGCAATCGTCATAAACTGTTACTAATGACAAGTAAACGACCTAGATGACGTCTTCGATGAAGTGCATGATCGTAAAGTCTTTACCGGCGACTTCTATGGCCGACAGTCGGTAGTCGCGTTGCCACTTATATTCGTCGACCCACGTCTCGGCGGCGTAGCGCATCTGACGCAGTTTAGTCGCGGTGATGTACTCGAGCCCATTGCCCTGGCTGTCGGTCCGCCGATATTTGACCTCTATGAGGTAGGCGACGTCGTCTTTGGTAGCGACGATATCGATTTCGCAGCGTGGCCGGCGGAAGTTCTGCTCGACGACCTCAAAGCGACGCATTTCCAAGTAAGCTTTAGCGGCCGCTTCGGCTTTACGACCGGTTTCAGTAGAACTCATCTGCCCATTGTATAACTTCTCGCCCGCCAAGCCCTAAATTTAAACTCCCGCAAAAGAATGCACCCGCATCTACTTGTACAAGGACTATCCTTGCACACCGTGAAAGGTCCGTCCTCTCACATCGTATTAGCGCTGACTTCTTACGTTTACGCTGGCAATGACTTGTGAGAGGGCGGACCTCTCACACTTTGGGGGTAGGATGGAGCAAAGCTTGGATGGGTTTGTAGCTGCGGCGGTGTTCGGGGGTTATGCCTTGGAGTTTGAGTTGGACAAGGTGCAGCGCCGTGCCGTAGCCGACGTGGCGTTCGAAACCATAGTCCGGGTGCTTCAAGGCCAGTTCAAACATGTACTTATCGCGGGCGACTTTGGCCATGATGCTGGCGGCACTGACGGCCGGAATTAAATCGTCGGCTTTGATTAGGGTGCTGATTTTGGGACCTGTCCGCTGTTGCAGATGGGCCAGGAAGTTGTAGGCTCCGTCGATAATGACCTCGTCATAATCAATCGTTATCTGGGCGACGGCGCGTTCCATCGCCAGCCTGACGGCCGCCGTCAGACCGATGGCGTCAATCGTGACCGCGTCAACCCAGCCGAGGCCAATGGCGAGGGCTTCCCGCTCGATCTCGACAGCGAGGCCTTCCCGTTGGGCGCGACTAAGTTTTTTTGAGTCGCGCAAGCCTTTTATGGGCCGCTCGAGCATGACCGCCCCGGCCACCAGCGGCCCAGCCCAACAACCACGGCCTACTTCGTCAACCCCAACAACTAGCATCGAATTCACTTTCATATAAGTACAGTGTAGCAATAAAAAAGCCCCTCAGGTTGAGGGGCTTTGCAAAAAACAGGTTAAATTATTTTTCGGTTGGCGTTTCGGTGCTAGCTTCAGCTTCGGCTTCGGCAGCGGCAACCGCTTCGACTTCGGGAAGGGCGTTGACGGCTTCGCGGTCAAATTCGATACCAGTCAAGCGAGCGGCCTTACCGGTGCGAGCACGCATGTAGGACAAGAAGTTACGGCGAACTTTACTGCGCTTGGTTATCTCGACTTGAACAACCAAGGGGCTGTGCAACAAAAAACTCTTTTCGACGCCAATACCACTGGCGATGCGACGGACGGTAATACGGCTGAGGTGGCCGCCCTTTTGGTCGGTTCGGATGACGAGGCCCTGAAAAATCTGAATCCGCTCTTTGGCGCCTTCACGAATTTTTTGGTGGACTTTGACGGTATCACCAGAGCGCACGTTGACGACGGCTGGCTTCATGTACTTGGCTTCGATTTGTTGGATCACACTTTGCATAACTAAACGATTTTACCTGATTTTTCGCTGGTACGCAAGGGGTAGCTACCGATTAAGTGTTAGATTTTGTTGGCGCGCAGCCGCCGGATAGCTGCGCCCGCGCGTTGTTTGGCGGTTGACCGACGCTCGTCACCAGTCAACCCGCCTCGGAAAGTATCATAGTCTTTAAGCTTATAGGCTTCTGCTAGACACTGTTCAATGACCACGCAACGCGCACAGATAGCACTGGCCGCTTGGCGACGCTGCTCATAGTGGTCTTGCTTCTCACCGGCATTTTTTGGGTCGAAGGTGGCCGGATCCTTGTAAGCACACTCAATGAAGACACCCCAAGGAACCCCGGCTCGAATTTGTTGCGCCACGGCTTGTTGACGATCGGCATTGGTCTCCGCTAACTCGCTAGTCATGACTTAAATTATAAACTAGTAATGGAGGTTAACCGACGACCCGGAAAACTTCTTCGAGGGTAGTCTCGCCGGCCACCACTTTGACGACGGCGTCTTGAAGCATCGTGCGCATGCCGCTGGCACTGGCGGCGGCCTCGATTTCTTGGGCCGAAACAGCCGTATTGCCGTGCTCTAAGATCTGTCGCAACCGATCACTCATCGTAAACTGTTCACGGATCGCTAACTGGCCCTTGAAGCCATAGGGATTTTCCGGCGAACTGCCGGGCTTGTAGAGTTGCAGGTTTTCCAAGTTTGGGCGGGGCATATCCGGCGGGAAAGTGTTGACGATGTCATTGAGTTTATGCCATTCGGCTTCAGTCGGCTGGTACGGTTGCTTGCAGCTATCGTCGAGCTTACGGATAAGGCGCTGGGCCATCACCAGTCGAATCGCCGAAACATAAAGCGGGTTCTGCCCAATAACGTCGCTCAGACGAGTCAGCGCCGCCGCGGCCGAGCTGGCGTGGAAGGTACTCAACACCAAGTGGCCAGTTAGGGCAGCTTGCAACGCCGTTTTGGCGGTGTCCATATCGCGGATCTCGCCGACCATGACGATGTCGGGATCAAGGCGGAGCACGGCGCGCAGTTTGTCGGCGAAGCTGGTGTCGGCGACACCGACCTTGCTGGTGACCGATATCTGAGTAATGCCTTCAAATTGATATTCGACGGGGTCTTCGATGGTGATTATTTTGCGCTCGTCGTTATTGAGCGAATTGAGCATCGAATAGAGGGTGGTGGTCTTGCCCGAGCCGGTCGGACCGACGACCATGACTAGCCCGCTCGGCTTCGTCACGATGTCGTCGACGACCTCGCGTTCCGAGGCGCTCAGGCCCAAACGGTCCAGCGTGTACATGCCCTGGTCCATGTTGAAGAGGCGCATCACGACGTCCATGCCGTTAATGGTCGGCACCGTCTCGAGGCGAACATTGACGTCGACAGTCGTGTCGTCGGCCATTTTGACCTTTTGGGCAATATGCCCTTGTTGGGCCTCAGTGGCCGAGGTCGAGACGTTGCCGGCACTAGCAATGGCCGCGATTAAAACCCGATACTTATCTTTAAAAATCCGAGCAATCGGGTGCAACACGCCGTCAATCCTTAGGCGGATACGAACGTCGTTAACTTGGGTTTCAATATGAATATCAGAGGCGTTCAAATGGTGGGCTTGTTGGACAAGGTAAGCCAGCATATCATCGGCCCGGACTTGCTCGAGAATGACCGATATCTGGCTGATTAAGTCTTCGGTGCCGGCGGTGTTGAGCGCAATGTCCTTATAAACAACTTGTTTGGGCGGATCGTACAGGCGCATATAATCGCGGTAGCCAGCCTCGGAAATAATCGCGAAATTGGTACGCTGATCCTGAAAACGCTGACGCAGAGCGGTCATCGTCTGTTGGGAAGTCGTCGTCGTGACTCCGAATAAGATGTTGCTCTTGTCGACTTGCAAGGGAATGATACGCAACTGGGTCATGTCGGACACGGCCAGGACGTCTTTGTAGAGGGGCATGCTGGTTTGGGCCGAAGTATCGACGTAGTTCATGCCGATCACGCGGGCCCGGCGTTGGGTGGCTTGCTCTTCGTCGAGGCGGGCGTTTTGACTCATAGTTATCAGTATAAAGCATAAGCATAAAATGGGGGAAGTGAAGTATGGTAACTTGGAATTAGAAAATAGAAATTAGCTTGAGCCACTGCTGCTCACCTCCATTTCCCACTTCCCATTTCCCACTTCCCATTTCCTAATTACTAATTACTAATTACTGTCTTTCGAATTTAGGAACTTTTTACTTTATGACTCTACCCCATTAAACTGGGAGGATGTCAGAGATCGTCTTAATCGCTCATAACCTGCGCAGCACGCATAACGTTGGTTCGCTATTGCGCACCGCCGAAGGTTTGGGGGTCAAAGAAGTGATTCTGAGCGGCTATACCCCCTACCCCCTTCTGGCCGTAGAGGATCGCCTGCCCCACTTGGCCAATAAAATTGATCGTCAGATAACCAAGACGGCCCTGGGGGCCGAAAAAACCCAAGCTTGGTCGCGGTCAGCCGACCTTGTGGCCAGCCTGGCCGCGCTGCAAGCGACCGGTTACCTCGTTGCCGCCATCGAGCAGGCCGACCGCTCGATTCCCCTGCCCGGCTTTAGCGCGCCGCCAAAACTGGCTCTACTAGTCGGTCGCGAAGTCGAAGGTATCGAACTGGAAATACTGGCCTTGTGCGACCAGGTGCTCGAGATCCCGATGTTCGGACAAAAAGAATCCTTCAATGTCGTCCAGGCGGCGGCGATGGCGCTCTACCAAGCAACTTTTCACCTGTCGGATAGTGGGATAGTTAAATAGTGGAATAGTGGAAGCTCGGCCGACCACTGTCTTCAGGGATTTTGTCTTGTGGGCGAGCCCAACTATCCGACTATTTAACTATCCGACTATTTAACTACTCTACCTCCGTGTTATAATGAAACAAATTAGCTAAAATTAAAAACCACACCTATGGCCCTCGTCACCAAAACCAAGAACAAATCACCCATCACCCACAAAAAGCGGAGCGGTCAACACCACCGCAAAAGCAAGCACTACCTGCAGGCTTACTGGCCCTACATGCCGATGCTCCTGATTGTCGGGCTGGGCTTGGTCGTCAATGCCATCTGGTCGGCCAGCGGCGTACTCGGGGCGACCAGTGACTTTAGCGCCAGCAGCCTGCTCGCCAGCACCAATCAGCAACGCTTGGTAGACAGAGAAAACCAGCTCAGTCTTGACCCCCGCTTGAGCCAGGCCGCCCAAGCCAAAGCCGACGACATGGTCGCCAGCGGTTATTGGTCGCACACCTCGCCCGACGGCAAAACACCATGGACCTTTATTGCGGCCAGTGGCTACAACTACGAGCGGGCCGGCGAAAATCTGGCCTACGGGTTTAGCGGTGCTTCCCAAACGATCGACGGTTGGATGAATAGCCCCGAACACCGTGCCAACATCCTCAACGCGCAGTATCAAAACGTCGGCTTCGGGGTGGCCAATTCGGCGCACTACCAGGGCTATGGACCAGAAACGGTCGTTGTAGCGATGTACGGCCAGCCGTCCGATACTAGCACTGCCGCCAATATTGCCTTCCAAGTCCCCCCGGCTCAAGACACCGGTACCAGTAACGTCCTCGGGGCCCGCCAAGAACCAGATGCCCGGCTGGTAGCGCGCATCCAATTATTGACGAACGGCCAAGCGCCGTGGAGTCTACTGGTCGTGACCCTATTGATGGTCGGCGCGATTTTAGTCGCTGTCACCCACTACGGCTGGCGCTTGCACCACTGGGTCACGCGCGGCGAACTGTTTGTCCTCCACCACCCGATTTTTGATACCGTCGTCGTCCTGATCGCCACTATCGGTTTTATCCTGACCCGAACCAGCGGCTTGATCCGTTAAGTTATTCCGATCTATTCTTAGACACGTTCGTTATGAACTAGTACAGAATGACTACGCCCAAGGCAACAGGTAGCAGGTGTCAGATTGTCGAAATTTAGCAGCTATCATATAGCCGACGTCGACGCGCCAGGGGTTAGTGGACTTTGACGTTGGCAGTGCCAACTAAGCTGCGCAGCTGGTCGAGGCCTTCGCTGTCGCGGTCGAGGCCGCTAGGGAGTTTGATGGCTTGGCGTTTGTCGGCGTCGCCGAGCACTAAGACGACTTCCGTCGAGCCTTGAAAAGCGTCGAGGATTTGCTTGAGTGTCACGAGCAAGGTCTGGTCGCGGCTGTCGGCCACCCGGACGAAAACTCGCTCGGCGGTCGTTTTTTCGGCGACGGCCTTGGCACCCGGTCCGACCATCGGCACTTTTTTGGTCCGAGACGATTGCTTGAGGGCCCGCGGTTTATGGCCGGTCGCTTGGTACGATGTCGCTTGCTTGGTAGTAACTTCGCGGGCGTCGTCGATCATAACTTTGACGTCGGTCGACTGCTTGCCTTCGCGGTCGCGGGCATTGACCTTGCCGCGGATCAGCACGATCCGGTCGCGTTGCCACAGACCAAGCGTCTGCTGATAAGCGTTGGGGAACAGGATGGCTTCGATTTCGCCCGACTGGTCTTCGATTTTGATAAAGGCCATCTTTTGGCCATTCTTGGTGACAATTTCGCGCATTTCAACGATGGCCCCGCCGACCGTCACGGCCTTGCCGTCGTGTTCGGGCTTGAGGCTCGCTAGTGGCACGGCTTGCTCGCTCAAAAACGTCTCAAACAACTCCAAGGGGTGCTGGCTGAGATAGAGACCGAGTAGCTCCCGTTCCCAAACCAACTGTTCATGGATGTCGGTCGGCACGGCCGGCGGTGGTAGCTCCAGCTTGGGTCTCTCGACGGCGGCATCGCTGACGTTGCCAAAGAGGTCGGTCTGGCCGCTGCTGGCTTGTTTTTGGACGCGGTTGGCGTAGGCCAAGACGGTGTCGAGGTTATGGAGCAGGGTCGAGCGGTCGACATAGCAGTCGAAGGCCCCGGCTTTGACGAGGCTTTCCATGGCTTTGCGGTTAACCACCCGGTAGTTAACGCGCGTCAAAAAGTCTTCGAGAGAAGTAAATTGACTATCGGCCCGGGCGCGCAGGATTTCTTCGACGGCGCCCGAACCGACATTCTTGATCGCCAACATCCCAAATCGAATCTGATTGGTTTCGGGCACGACCGCAAACTCCAGGAAAGACTCGTTGACGTCGGGCGGCAAAACTTTGATGCCCATGTGCTTACACTCGGTGATTTCAATCGCCAAGCGGTCGGTATCGTCGTAGTCGCTCGTCATCAGGGCCGCCATGAAGGCCGCCGGGTAGTGGGCTTTCAAATAGGCCGTTTGGTAAGC
>DHXX01000011.1:48623-71754 GCA_002413865.1 Candidatus Saccharibacteria bacterium UBA5145 | reverse complement strand
TCGATAAACTGCATCGGGCCGGGCCGATACAGCGCCACCATGGCGACGATATCTTCGAAGGTCGTCGGCTTGAGCTCGCGCAGGTAACGCTTCATGCCGGCTGATTCGAGCTGGAAAACGCCGGTCGTATCGCCGCGCTGCAACAGNNAGCTGCTTCCAGAATTTATCCATCACGGCCGGTTGAATCCCCGAAACCGCTTGGGCGCCTTCGATCATGCGGACTTTCATCTTGCGCATGATGTCGATTTTCTTTTTGCCAATGGCTTTACGTAGCGTATCGGCCTCGCCGCCGGTCAAACCGCAGACTTCTTTACTGATCTGCATCACCTGCTCTTGGTAGACGAGGACGCCATAGGTATTTTTGAGCGAATTTTCCATGCTCGGGTGGGGGTAAACGATCTTTTTTTGACCGTGTTTACGGCCGATAAACTCGTCGATAAACTGCATCGGGCCGGGCCGATACAGCGCCACCATGGCGACGATATCTTCGAAAGTCGTCGGCTTGAGCTCACGCAGGTAACGCTTCATGCCGGCCGATTCGAGTTGGAAAACGCCGGTCGTATCGCCGCGCTGCAACAGGCCGTAAGCCGCCTCGTCGTCGAGTGGAATGGTATTGATATCGATGTCTTTTTGGTAGACCCGTTTGATGATACGTAAGGCGTTTTTAATAATCGTCAAGTTAGATAGTCCCAAAAAGTCCATCTTGAGCAGGCCGAGTTCTTCGACCGGCCCCATCGGGTACTGCGTGGCGACGACGCCCTTTTGGGCCATTTCGAGGGGTACAAATTTGACAATATCATCGGGCGCGATCACCACCCCGGCGGCGTGCACGCCGTGCGAGCGGATCGTGCCTTCCAACTGGACGGCTAGATCAAAGACTTTTTTAGAAATCTCGTTGGTGGCGTACTCGTGCTTCAGGTCGTGGTCGTCTTGCAACGACGTGGCGAGGGGGATGGCGTGACCCTGCACCGGCTGGGGAATCATTTTTGCCAGGCGATCGGCGTCGGCATAGGGCACCTGAAGGACGCGCGCGACGTCGCGCACGGCGTTCCGGGCCGCCATCCGACCAAAAGTCACGATGTTGGCGACGCGTTCGGTGCCGTATTTTTGAACGCAGTACTGAATGACCTCGTTGCGCCGGGTGTCCTGAATGTCAATATCGACATCGGGCATGCTGATACGGTCGGGGTTCAAAAAGCGTTCGAACAGCAGATCATACTTGAGCGGGTCGAGTTCGGTGATCTTGAGGGCGTAAGAAATAATCGAACCGGCCGCGCTGCCCCGCCCCGGACCAAAGACGATGCCTTCGTTTTTGCCCCAGCCGATAAAGTCCGAGACAATCAAGAAATAACCGTTAAAGCCCATCTGGTCGATAATGCCGAGTTCGTAGCTGGTCCGCTGCATGACGTCTGCCGGCAAATGGGTTTTGGCTTCGGCGATCGTCAGGACCGCGGCGGCGTCTTCGGCCACACCGCCGTAGCGCCAAGCCAGGCCGCGGTAGACCAGTTTGTCGAGGTACGATTTTTCATCCTCGCCTTTGGGCACCGGAAACTTAGGGATCAGAATCCGTCCGAGCTCGATCGTCACGTCACAGCGAGCCGCGATATCGCGCGTATTGGTGATTAGTTCGGGATAGTCGGCGCCCCAGCGTTTGATAATTTCGGCCGGGTCGGTGACGTGCAGCTCGAAATTGGCTAGGCTCATCCGCTTTTCGTCGCTCAAGAACGCCCCGGTCTGGACGCACAACAGGATTTCGTGGGCTATCTGGTCTTTGTGCTCTAGATAGTGGGCGTCACAGGTGACGACGCACGGTATAGCCAGTTCTTTGGCCAGCTTATGCGTCAACGCCGTGACTGCCACTTGCTCATCCCACTTACTGGGGTGATCAGGGTGCCCATGGTCTTGGATCTCGAGATAATAGCGATCGCCGAAGACGCGCTTATACCAACTGGCGATTTCGAGGGCTTGGTCGTACTGTTCGTTGCGCAAACTGTCACCGATCTCACCGCCGATACAACCGCTCAGGATAATCAAGCCCTCGTTGTACTGCTCGAGCAATTCGTGGTCGATCCGCGGCTTATAGTAAACGCCCTCGAGGTTGGCCGTCGACGACAGGCGCATCAGGTTTTGATAGCCTTGGTTGTTCATCGCCAGAATAATCAAGTGAAAATTATTCTTGTCTTTGCTCGGGTCGCGATCAAAGCGCGTCCGGGCGGCGACGTAGGCCTCCATGCCGATGATTGGTTTTACGTCTTGGGCGTGAGCGACTTTGTAGAACTCGATGATGCCGCTGAGCGTACCGTGATCGGTCACCGCCACGGCTGGCATACCGCTATTTTTGATATGCTCCACCAGCGCCGGGACCTTCGTCAGGCCATCGAGCAAACTATATTGCGTGTGGTTGTGCAGGTGAACATAATCAGCTGCGGTCAATCCCGTTGTAGCAGACGCCACTATCGTACCCCCGAGGCGCTTAACTTACTTGACTAAATTATACAGCGTTCGCCAAGCTTATGCTAAATTACAGCACCTTTTACAACGCTTGAACAGACCACTTTAAGCGGTCCTTAAGACAGGCTCACTCTACCGAAGTCGGACCATGGTCTAAGGTGTCGGGTTTGGTGAGCTTGGCGGTGACTATTTCTTGAGGTAATCTTTAATGTGCTCGATGGCGTGCTGGGCGTCGCTCAGGGCGTCATTAAGATCTTTATCGGCCGCTTCGCCCTCATGGATGGCGCTGATTACTTCGCGGAGCTTCTCTTTGCTATCTTTGGCGCTCTCGACGAGCTTTTTGAACTCTTTTTGAGCCTTGTCGCTCATGTCATTGCTAGTATCTTTCGTCTCATCGACGAGTTTACCGAGTTCGGTGTGGAGCAGCTTGAGCTGTTTCTCGACTTCGCTCATGCTCGCCACGCCGCTTTGTTTCAGCTCGGCTCGAGTCTCTTTGCCGCTCTTGGGCGCCGTTAATAATCCGGCTAAATACCCGGCGGCACCGGCCACGGCGGCACCGATTGCTAAACGTTTTGCTATTTTACCCATGGTGTTACTCCTTTATTTCTTACGTGCTATTAAGTCGATCAGGTTCTTGAGGACGCGGAGTGTCGCGATCGGCCCAGAGGCGTTTTTGACCATTCCGGCGGCCGATTCAACGGTATCGACGACGTTTTCGGCCTTAACGACAACCTTCTTGGCTTCGCGGAGAAGCTTGATGGCGGCCACCGCGGCGGCGATTGCCAGACCGAGGAAGATAGCCAGAAACACGCTAAGCACAATGAGAAGGACAGTTTCAGTAGTAGTCATGATAATACCTTACAGCTTAAGTAGTACCTACTACTGTAATTTTTTTCGCAGGAATTGCAAGAGCTCGGGGCCGATATCGTCGCGTTCCAACGCAAAAGCAACCGCGGTTTTGAGGTATTCGAGTTTATCACCGGTGTCATAATAGTTGCCGTTTTGGATTTCGCAAGCGTGAAAGGCTAGACCATCGTCAATCATGGCTTGCATAATCGGTTGGATCATCAATTCGCCACCCCGGTGTTTGGCGCTGGCGGCTTCGATATAGCGCAGGATATCCGGCGTCAGCAAGTAGCCGCTGACGCTCGCCATCGCCGATGGTGCCGCCGCCTTGCTACCGGGTTTTTCGACAATCCGGTCGACTTTCAGGACGCCAGTCTTTAGCTTCTGGCCGCCGGCAAAACCATAGCGCTCGTAGTCGGTATCACTATCGGCCCGTTTGCAGGCTAAAATTGAGCCACCGTACTTATGGTGGGCCGCGATTAGTTGACGGGTCCGCCCGGGGCTAGCCACGAAAAAGTCGTCGGCATAGGTGTAGATGAACGGCTCGTTACCGAGCAAGTGGGCCGCGCAGGCGACCGGCGTGGCGTTGCCATACGGGCCTTTTTGGCGAATGTAGATAAAGTTGGCCAGCTCGGAGATGGCTTCGACTTCGCGCAGCAGCGGTTCCTTTTCGGGACCACCCGACTGGAGGTTGGCCACCAAGTCTTGATTCGGCGTATCGAAGTGGTCCTCGATGCTGCGCTTGTTCGAACCACTGATAATGATGATGTCTTTGATGCCCGCCTCGACGAGTTCCTCGACGACGTATTGAATGATTGGCTTGTCAATCAGCGGCAACATCTCTTTCGGCATCGCTTTGGTCTGTGGCAAAAAACGGGTACCGAAACCGGCGGCGGCAATGACGGCCTTAGTAATGGGCAGATTATTAGGCATGGGTCTCCTTTGCTTAGTGGACTTGTCGACAATGGTGGTCTCGCAAGTCCAGCCCTTAGTCTACAGTACGTCCCCAAAAATGGCCGGGGAAGGCCCTAAATATCGAGTTGTTTTTTGATGAGCTGCTGGGCGAGGCTCGGGTTGGCCTTGCCTTGCGACAGCTTCATGACTTGGCCGACCAAGAAGCCGATGGCTTTCATCTCGCCGCTTTTCACATCCGCGGCGGCTTGGGGGTTCTCGGCCACGACTTGTTTGACTACCTTGGCGATGGCGCCCTCGTCCGACTCTTGAACGAGGCCCTTGGCCTGGGCATAAGCGGCGATGTCGGCCGGCAGCGTCGCCGTGGCCAGTAAGTCGGTAATGAGGGCTTTGGCGCCGGTTGAGCTGAGTTTACCGTCGGCCGCTAAGCCTGAAACTGCCGCGTAGAGCGCCTGACGATCGAGCGGACGAGTCTCCAATTCGTGCTCGCGGACGTACGGTACGTCGATGTTGACCAGCCAGTTGGCCAGTTGTTTGGCCAGCGTCACGTCGCCCAGCACGGCCTCTAACAGCTCGAGGTAGTGTTCTTGGCTGAGTTCAACCTGGGCATCAATCAGCGTATCGATCTGAGACTTACTCAGCCCCAGACTACTCAAACGCGACCGCCACTCGTCGGGCATAACCGGCATCTCGGCTTTGATGGCGGCGATATAGGCTTCGTCTAAGACAATTGGCGGCAGATCGGGGTCGGGCATGTAGCGGTAATCGTCGGCGTTTTCTTTGAGGCGCTGGCTGAAGGTCCGCTGTTTGGCGTCGTCCCAGCCCCGCGTCTCTTGGACGATTGGTCCGCCTTTTTCTAAGACTTCAATTTGACGGCTAACTTCGTACTCCACCACCTTTTCGACGGCGCGGAAGCTGTTGATGTTCTTGGTCTCGGTGCGCGTGCCCAACTCGTTCGTCTGGCTAACACTGACGTTGACGTCAAAGCGCATATTGCCGTAAAACAAATTGGCTTCCGAGACGTCGGCATAACGCATGCGCAAGTACAGCTCGTGGGCGTAGGCCTTGGCTTCGGCAGCCGAATGCATATCGGGTTCACTCACGATCTCCAGCAGCGGGGTACCGGCGCGGTTGAGGTCGACCAGGCTATAATCTTTGCCGGCGGGATGGGTGCTCTTGCCAGCGTCTTCTTCCATGTGGGCTCGGGTGATACCGATAGTCTTGGTCACGCCGTCGACATCAATCGTGATAGCGCCCTGGCCAATGATCGGTTGGTCGAATTGGGTAATCTGGTAACCTTTTGGCAAATCGGGATAAAAGTAGTGTTTACGGTCGAACTTACTAAAACGCTCTGGCGTCGAGCCAAGCGCGAAGGCGGCCTTGACCGCTAAATAAACCGCCTGCTTGTTGAGAACCGGCAGGGCGCCCGGCATCCCAAAATCAATGTGACAAACGAGGCTGTTGGCAGGAGCTTCCCGGGCGTCGTTGCCGACCGCCGAAAAAAGCTTGGTCTTGGTTTTGAGCTGGACGTGACACTCGATGCCAATCGTCGTCACGTAAGTCGCGCGGATAGCGGGTTCGGTCATGATGGTGTCTCCTTGGTCGCGTCATCTGTTTGGGCCGCCGGCTTATCGCGCAGGGCGCCGAGGTCTTTGAGGGCCTGGCGGAAACCGCTCAGGGCCTCCAAGGTATCTTGTTTGCTAATCTTTTTGAGGTCATTGTCTTGGATGCGATTGCGAAGTTTGTGGCCGAACCAAACGCTCTCGTTGTCGGTCAGTTTATGCTGCGCCGCCACCAGTCGTTCGCCGGTCGTTTTGCCGCGGTAGCGCAGCCGTTTGAGAGTATCGTCGAGCAGCTTGTCGGCCTCCAAAATAGCCTGGGGCCAAGTATTTTTATTCGAACAATTCTTTTGCAAGGCCAGCCAGCGCTCCGTCAAGACAGTGGCGTTGAGCTTGCGCGGACGCCGCCGTACGATAACCAAAACTATTAGTACCAGCCCGACGAAGCCAGCCGCCGCGGCATAGATAACTTCCCGGTTCATACCAGGACCGCTTCCGCTTGGGCGGCCAGCGCCAGCAAGGCGGCGTCGGCCCGCTGGGGAGCCATCAGTTGCAGGCCAACCGGCAAACCGTCGACCAAGCCCGCCGGGACGCTAATGGCCGGCACACCGACCAGGTTGGCCGCGACGGTCATGACATCGGCGAGATACATCTGAAGCGGGTCGTTACTGTTGGCTCCGATTTTGAAAGCCGTCGTCGGGGCGACCGGCCCAAGCAGAAAGTCGACCGTCGTGAAGGCCTCGTTGAATTCATTGATAAGTTTGGTGCGGACGGTTTGAGCTTTCTTGTAATAGGCGTCGTAATAGCCGCTGCTCAGCACATAGGTGCCAATCATAATGCGTCGTTTAGCTTCTTTACCGAAGCCGACTCCCCGTGATTGCGTATAACTTTGTTCCAAATCCGTGGCGCTGGCGCTGGTGAACCCGAAGCGTTGACCGTCGTAACGGCTCAAGTTACTGCTGACTTCGGCCGGGCACAAAATATAGTAGACCGCCAAGGCGACCGGTAGCGTCGGCAGGCTGACTTCGACGACCTCGACGCCTGTGACCTTGAGTTTTTCGGCCGCTGATTTGATGAGCGCTTCGACGGCCGGATCGGCGCCCTGTCCAAAATATTCTTTAATAAGGCCGACTTTCTTGCCGTGCATGTCAGTCGTAAGAGCGGTGTAACCGGCCGGATCGGCGTCGATGGTCGTGCCGTCGAGATTGTCCTTGCCGGCCATGACGTCTAGTACCAGCGCCACGTCGGCCGTCGTCCGGGCCAGCGCGCCAATGACATCCGTGCTGCTGGCCATAGCCACCACGCCCGAGCGCGAGATCAGCCCGTAGGTCGGTTTGAAGCCGACACAGCCGACGAAGCTGGCCGGTTGGCGCGTCGAGCCGCCGGTGTCGGTGCCGAGAGCGAAGGGCGCCATATCGAGGGCCACGGCGACGGCCGAGCCACCCGACGATCCGCCCGGGACGCGCGTTTTATCGTGCGGGTTGAGGGTCGTGAAAAAATCACTATTTTCGGTACTAGCCCCGTGAGCAAAAGCATCGAGGTTGGCCTTGGCGACACAAATAGCGCCTTCGGCTTCTAACTTTTCGATGGCGACGGCTTGGTAAGGCGCGTTAAAGCCTTTGAGAATGTTGCTGGCGGCCGTCGTGGCGGCCCCAAAAACCAAGAAGTTATCTTTGGCGATGAACGGTACTCCCGCCAAACGGCCGGCCGACTGGCCGGCCTTGATGGTGGCATCGATGGCTTTGGCGCGCGTCCGGGCCCGTTCGGACAGGGTGACGATGATGGCCTTAAATTCCTGCTTGGCGGCAATTGTAGCGAGCGCCTGTTCGACGAGCGCCACCGCCGTCAATTCACCGGCTTGGACTTTTTGGGCGAGGTCGGCGATCGGTAGCCACTGGCTCATCCGATCATCCGCCGAACTTTGATCTGACCGGCTTGGACCTGAGGCACATTGGCGAGCAAGTCGGCCGGCGTGTAGCCGTAATCGACGATCTCGTCTTCCCGCTCGACGTTGACTAAGCCCGTAACTTGTTGGGTCGGTATTAACCCCGTAACGTCGACGGCTTGTAATTGCTCGACATATTGTAGAATCTCGCTCAGTTCGGTGCCGTATTCCACGATCTCATCTTCGCTCAAATCGAGCCGGGCCAGTCGAGCCAACTTTAAAATATCCGCGCGCGAAAGTTTCACCATATTCGCTTACGATTGTAACAGATAGCGGGCCAATTGTTTAACCCTAATCTCCGTAATTTTTACGTATAGTCCGCTAGTAGTAAGCCGTTTATGTAACAAACAGTAGCGTTATTACCCGGACATAGAAATTAGGAATTAGGAAATAGGAATCAGCCATTGCAACGGCTGTTCTCCCCCGTTCCGGTTTTCTAATTCCTAGTTACTGACAGCGCCCCTAGCCCGCTCTAACTTCAACTTTGTAACTTTATAAACTTTCGACTTACGGCTGAACTTTTCTCCTGGAATGAGCTCCAACCATCCCCCTATTTCACTATTCAACTATTTCACTATCTAACTATCGATGATTTCGGGCTTTACAAACCATGAGCGACAAGACTAATATAATCAAAAGGCGTTTTTAATAGAATAAAACCATGACAACCACCCCTGAGTGCGTCCTCCCAGCCGACCCGTTGTTTCAGCAACAGTTTCAAGCCGGCGCGCGACCCCATCTAACCAGTGTTCCCACTGGTGAAGCGCTAGCTCTAGCCCCCAGCCTCGACCCGGTCGTCTTGAGTAGCTGGCAGACCCAAGCCGGAACCGAGCGGCACCACCAACTTCAACGCTTGACTTTGCCGGGACGCCACCATCTGATGCTCCACACCGACGCCGAAGGCAGTGAGTCTGAAGATTTAGCCATCGCCCTGATGCCGGGCTGGACCGAAACAATTGGCGGCGCAATTCTCAAAGCTACCCACGCCGGTTTGAGTCACAGATTCCCGGCTGCCAGTATTGATACCCACGCTACTTACGGCACCGACGGAACGCTGCCGCACTACAACCCGCTGGAAATCGGCCGACAAACCGTCGAGTTGGCGGCCCATGAAATTATCGCCGCCTACGAGCGCCTCCACGGTAGTAGGCCGGTCGAACCGGCAGCGACTTCCTTTGACGCCGGCGGTCTGGACCACGAGCAAGCGATTAACCGCTTCAGTAACACGTTGTCGCATTACATCTCACTGGGAATAGGCGAAAAGGCCATCAGGTTAGCGGCCCAAAAGTCTTTCGACGTTTTTGTGCCCCTCTACGAGGGCAAGCGGACGGTGCTGGTAGCGACTTCCATGAGCGCGGCGGTACTGGCCCGAATGGAAGAGATCAATCAAGACGCCGGGAAACCTCTCGACATCGTCGGCCGCGTGCTGTACGCGCCGTGCCTCGTACCTCCCGAAAAGGCCCGCGCCGTTCTGCTCGGCCGGTTTGCGACCCATTTGGTTCGTAGTACGTTCGACGAACTCGTCCGCGATAGTTCGCCCCGGGAAGCCATCAGTCTCATTAATAACACGCTCCACTCCCGTCCCCCTGCCTCTGATCTGTTCCGCATTGTCGGTCTTGGCATCGCCCTCCTCGAAGGCACCCCGGTGGAAATGAGCAATCTGCTCGCCGAACAGGGCCTCCACCTCGTCCAGGGCATGAATGACTGTTTACGCAATACCGCCCTCGAGCAGCATCCCGGTGTAATTGCCAAACTGCTACCCGGCCGGGGTCACAGTATGAGTATGAACTCAGCCAACCGGGTGGCCGCCATCGCCCAAGAAATTACCGATCTGGGCGTCTACCAGCCGCGTTAGGCCAGCTTAGCTTTGATGTCGCCTATGATGTCGCGGATCTCGGCCGCCACCTCAAACTGCAAGTTGGCGCTGGCCAGCTCCATTTGACCGGTCAAATCCTTGATGAGCGACTGGTACTCGTCTTTTGGTATCTTCTTGAGGTCGAGTTTGGCCCGCTTGGCCGATTCGGGCAGCTCGGGGCGCATACCGGCCTCGACCGCCCGGTTGATACCAATCGGCGTGATGCCGTGAGCGCTGTTGTAGGCCGCCTGGATTTTATGGCGCCGAGTCGTTTCGTCAATAGTGCTTTGCATACTCTTGGTTATCCGGTCGGCGTACATGATGACGTGCCCGCCGATGTGCCGGGCGGCGCGGCCGACCGTTTGGATGAGGGCTTGTTCGCTGCGCAGGAAACCTTCTTTGTCGGCGTCAAGAATCGCCACTAATGACACTTCCGGCAGATCGAGGCCTTCGCGTAGCAGGTTAATGCCGACCAAAACGTCGTAGATGCCAAGGCGTAAATCGCGCAAAATATCGGTTCGATCCAAGGTGTTGACATCGCTGTGCAGGTAGGCCACCTTGATATTGAGCTCTTGGAGATATTCGGCCAGATCCTCGCTCATGCGCTTGGTCAGCGTCGTCACGAGGACACGTTCGTGACGAGCGATAGTGGCCCGAATCTCGGCCAAGAGATCGTCGACTTGACCGGTCACCGGCCGGACCTCGATTGGCGGATCGAGCAGTCCGGTCGGGCGGATGACTTGCTGGGCGGGCTCAGGGCTGCGGCTGAGCTCATACTCGGCAGGTGTGGCCGAGACATAGACGACTTGGTTGATATGCCGTTCGAATTCGGTGAAAGTCAGCGGTCGGTTGTCGAGCGCGCTCGGCAGACGAAAACCGTGCTCCACGAGCGTCTCTTTGCGGGCCCGGTCGCCGTTATACATGCCACGGACCTGGGGCACACTCATGTGCGATTCATCGATCAGCAGCAGGAAATCGTCGGGAAAATAATCGAGAAGTGTGGCCGGCTGCTCGCCAGGCTCGCGGTTGGTCAGGTAACGGCTATAGTTCTCGATCCCTTTTACGAACCCTGTCTCCTCGAGCATTTCGATATCAAAACGCGTGCGCTGCTCGAGACGTTGCGCTTCCAGCAATTTGCCAGACAAGCGGAACTCGGCCAAGCGCGCTTGCAACTCTAGTTCGATCTTGCCGAGGGCAATTTTGAGCTTATCGCCGGGCGTGACGTAATGCGAACTCGGGAAGATGCGCAACTCGTCGAGGACGTTCAAAATCTCACCGGTTAACGGATCGATCTTGGTGATGCGTTCGACATCGTCACCGAAAAAGTCGATTCGATAGGCCAGTTCTTCGCCGGCCGGAAAGATGTCAACGACGTCGCCACGGACCCGAAAGGTCCCACGGTGAAAATCGACATCATTGCGCTGGTACTGAATGTCGGTCAGGTGGCGCAGAAACTTATCGCGCTGGCGAGTTTCCCCCCTTTTAATATCGACCGACATGCCGCCGTAGTCTTCTTTGGAACCAATCCCATAAATACAGCTCACGCTGGCGACGATAATGACGTCTGAACGGCTCAACAAAGAATCGGTGGCGGCGTGACGCAGCCGGTCGATCTCTTCGTTGATCTGGCTGTCTTTCTCGATAAAAGTATCGGAGCGCGGGATATAGGCCTCCGGCTGGTAATAATCAAAATAACTGACGAAATAGTGGACGGCGTTGTCGGGAAAGAAGTTTTTGAATTCGCCGTACAGCTGGGCGGCGAGGGTTTTGTTGTGGCTGAGTATCAAGGTCGGCTTTTGGTAGTCTTGAATGACATTGGCCATCGTAAACGTCTTTCCCGAACCAGTTACGCCCAAGAGCGTCTGGTGGCTTAGGCCGGCCCGCAAACCTTCGGTCAACTGAGCAATGGCGTCCGGTTGGTCGCCGCTCGGCTGAAAAGGTGACTTTAGTTGAAATTTACTCACACCCTATTGTAGCAAGCAAAGGGCAGCTTTTCAGTTATTGACTCCTGACTCAGCCACCCGTGGGGTAACCTAGAGCGGGCTATTGGCTTAATTTTGGCAGCCAACGTCGATAGCTTGGCTAGCACAGCCGGCCTGATCGTGGTGGAACGAGCAATAATAGTCACCGACGCACCCGTAAAAGCCGTCTTGCTGCGGCGTTATAGTTTCATAAATGATTAATCTCTATCGAATTACTGATAAAGTTTGCGGTACTTGGCGTGAGTAACATCAAGGTGGCCGGTCAGTTCACCGATTAGATCGTCGGCTGATTCGTTAAAAGTGACCATCGCCCCGGCGCGCAAGGGGTGGGCGAGACTCATCAGGACTTGGATTTGCTCGCTGATGCCGCCGGCGCCCTGCAGGAAACCGATGGGTGTATCCGTTTCCAGAGCGATAGTAAATTCATGCAGCGTACCTAAGCGACCGCCGATACTGACGACCGCGTCACTCGAGGTAATCAACAGCGTGTCGCGACCAACGTAGTGCAAGCCGGTATAAATAATCGTGTCGTAGGCCAGCGTCGGCAAGCGATACTTCATGACGTGTTCGACTTTGGAAGCGGCCGGGCTCATACCGACGCTCATGGTGCCACCGGCGTTTTTATAGGCTTCGGCGGCATAGTTGGGCAAACCGATGGTCGCGCCGGTCATCAAGGCGTGCCCCGCCTTAGCGATAGCGACACCAAGTTCCGCCGCTAGTAATTTGCCCTCTTCGACACTATCGCCTTTGGCGGCTCCGGATACACAAATCTGATACATTGTATTTATTCCTTTCTAATTAATGAGGGCTGGTTCAGTTGCGAATTGTGGCTGCAGGACACCGAGGACGGCCTGCTCAACCTTGTCGTGTTGCAGATAGCGCAGGGCCAACTCCTGCCACAACGACCGTTGGAAGTAGTCGAGCAAACGACTTTCAAACGGCAGTCGATTACAGTAATTCAGCGCTGCATCGACGATATTGAGCGACACGGGTTGGCGGCCGTGGACCACGCCGAGGTGGGCACTGCCCTGCCAAAATTTGAGACTGGGCTCAATTTGGACAAGCGTCTCCTCGATGTTATGCCACGATAAATCCTCCAGCCGAATGTGGGGTTCAAACAACTCCTCGCGGAAGCGGTGCTGCAGCCGCGCATAATAACGCTGGATTAAGCGCCACGGCAACGACTGGTCGAGCAGTCCGACGGACAGCACGGGTTGGCTGGTCGCGACCACCTGCACGACGCCGCCAAAATCCGGGCGGACCTGACAGAGTTTGAGATAAGTGCTACTGGCGCGCACTTCGTTCAGTGCGTGGAGGGCGAGGACTAAGCTGGCCGTCACCGCCCCGGCCGGTTGCTCGGCGGGCAATGGCAGTAACACGATCGTCCCGATTTCCGGAAAACTCAAGATGTTATGGTGACTCTTGGCCACACTACTGGCGGCCAGAAGCCGCCATTTGCTGGTTTTGGGGTGGAGGATAGCGATCGGCCGGTTTTCGAAATCACTCGGCTTAAGTCGTTTATACGACTCGACCACATTCCGATACCAGCTGGGGTGTTCACAGATGACGGCCGCGGCTAGAATCGTGGCGGGTGATTCGTGCTTGACCAGCGAGGCCAGCGAGCGGTAGCCCAACTGTTTCATGGCCTTCTTGGGTGGAAGTTTCTTGATTATGGCGCGCAAGCTGGCCGCCTTCAGCGCGTAGCAATTTTTGGGCAGTGGTGCGTTTTGCAGGGCGTGGGCCATACCAGCCACGACGTCGCCTTCGGCCGAAATGTGGGTCGCCGCCAGAGTCCGCAGCGTTTTGGTCAGCCGGACGTCATCGAGCTTGACCCGTTGTTGCAGGGCGTGATACAACTCGGGAGCCGTTGTATCGGCCGGGTTCAAGCCGAGCTCCACCAGCTTGGCCCGGGCAGCTTGTTTAACCTCGGTCGACAAACGAATATCGGCGCTCGGGAAGCCGTTGGCTTGTTCTAGTTGGCGGATACCAAGCCCAAAGCGTGGTTCGGAAGCCCTCAGCGACTCTGATAAAAAGCGTGTCATTTGCGGCCTTGACCTCTTGAATTTTTATTTGGCTGGCGCATAGTTAGTCCTTACTTACAGATTACCATAAGCGACTCTGAATGAATATATGGAATAGTGGGATAGTCGGATGATTAGATTGTTAGATCGTTGACGCTGATCGTGGACTAAAGGCTTAATTAGCAACTCGAAAGTAGGAATTAGGAATTAGGAATTAGAGGTAGCTACGGCAACTCGTTCCTAGTTCCTAGTTCCTAGTTCCTAGTTCCTAGTTCCTAATTGCTATTTCCTTACTGCAGGCGCGTCGTGTGGTACCAATCGGGTGATTTTAGCAACAGCTCTTCGATCTCTTTCTCCGATAGCAGGCCGTTTTGGGCGCCGGTTTGCTGGACGACGCTCATTGAGTTGATCGGTGCCCACTGCAGGGCGCCCTCGAGCGTGTTACCCTTGGCGAGGGCCGCCACGAAGGTCGAGGCGAAGGCGTCGCCGGCGCCGGTACGTTCCTTGGGTGGAGCCGGGTCGGGATAAAGCGGCATCTGGAAGCGATTCTGGCCGTCCGAGGCATAGGCGCCGTCGGGGCCGTCGGTGATGACGACGATCTTCGGGCCGATCTGGTGCAAGCGGTTGAACAAATCGTGGAGGTCATCGTAATTACCACCGGAGACTAAGACGGCTTCTTCACGGTTCAAAACGATAACTTCAGTCCGGGCGTAGATGCGCTGCAACCGCTCGACGCCGGCTTCCATCTGGAAAGTTCCCGGCTGGAAGGCTAGCTTAACGTCCGGATTGCGTTCCAGCCAATCGGCAATCTGATCGTGATACTCCATGGCGTGCTGGCTAATAGAACTGAAGTACACCCAACGTGGAATGTCATTCGGCTGCAAGTGCGGCCAATGGTAGTCATACTCTTCGTGCTTGATCAAAATCGTCCGCTCTTCTTTGTACCAGAGCACGTAGTGGTAGTTGCTCTTCTTGTCGGGGTTAACGCGCACAAAGCGGTGGTCGACTTTTTCGCGGTTCAAGGCGGCTATCATATCGCGGCCCTCTTGGTCGCCGCCGACGTTGGTGACGAAGCCGGTCGTTAGACCGAGGCGTGAGAAAGCGACGGCGGCGTTAGCGGCGTTGCCGACGGCCTGCAGAATTTCGACGTGGTCATAGGGCAATTTGGTACCGTACTTCATCGCCAACCACTTGCCGTGTTCGTTTTCGTAGGCGTGCGCCTGGTCGTCATACAGTTTAATAAATGCGTCGGTGACGATATCACCGATACTGAGGACATCTAGTTGTTGTACCACGTTCCCACCCTGTTTTATTGTTGTTATGCTTATTGTCACATAGGCGACTATTAAAATGCAACCTAGTTCGTGGCTTATCTTGCCGACAGTAGAAAGTTCATAAAGTTATAAAGTTGAAAGTTGGCTCAGGCCGCAGATAACTTTCAACTTTATGAACTTTCTACTTTATAACTCCCTGCCAGATATGGCAGGTTATTAGACGTCGAGGGCCCGGCCAGCCGAGTTGAAGTCTTCGAGTTTACTTTCGACAACGGCTTGAACGGCTGGCACGACGGCTTTGCCGATCAGCTTGGCGACGGAATACTCGTCGGGGTTGTCGCGCAGGATTTTCTCGAGAGTCGTCCGGTAAGCATAGCGCATGTCAGAGTTGATGTTCACCTTAGTCACGCCGATCTTCACGGCGTCGCGGAAGTAGTGGCCGGGCGTCCCGCTGCCACCGTGCAACGATATATTACAGTCAATCGCGTCACGAACTTGCTGGAGCAGCTCGAGGTCGAGCACCTTCGGCACCGGGTATTTACCGTGGAGGTTACCGATTGCGGCCGCAAAAGTGTCGATACCGGTGGCCAGCGCGAAAGCGTGGGCTCCCTCGGGTGAGCTGAACGTCTTTTTTATCTCGTCATAATTGATGCCCTCGGTGTGGACGTTAGACGATCCGCCGAAGTAGTGCGGTTCGCTCTCGACCATCGCCCCGGTCAGCTGGGCGTAATCGACGACGGCTTTGGTGGCGGCGACGATGTCTTCGTCACTAGCGTCGTGGTTGGCCTGGGAAACGTCGATGTGGATAAACTCAAAGCCAGCCTCGATGCCGGCCATGGCGGCTTCGACGCTCGGACTGTGGTCGAGGTTAACGTACATCTCGACGCCATAGGTATATTTAAAGTTATCGACCAAATCGCGCACGTTATCGATACCGATATCATCGACTTCGCCTTGACTGACTTCTACCAAAACCGGTGCCTTCTTGGCGACCGCCGCCAAAACGACGGCCTTGAGGGTCGCTTCGTCGTCGAGGTTAAAGGCCCCAAAAGCCCAGTGTTCGGCGCGGGCTTGGGCCATGCGGGCGCGGGCAGTATCACAGTTAAGGCGAATTTGACGTAGGGTTAGGGGCATAATTTCTCCTGTTATTTTTTAGCGGTTACTTCGTGGGCGGCTAGGCGAATGTGACTGGCGTCGAGGCCAAAGTGCGTCAATAATTCATCGGGGTCGCCCGATTCCCCAAAGTGGTCCGGCATACCGATGCGCTTGAGGGGTACCGGAAAATTTTCGCCCAGCAGCTCGGCCACCGCGCCACCGAGACCGCCAATGATCTGGGCTTCTTCGACGGTCACGACGCATTTAGTTTTACGAACGCTTTTTAGGATGGTGGCGCTATCGAGCGGTTTGATTGTCGGTACGTGGACGACTTCGGCTTCGATGCCGTCCTTATATAGCAGTTCGGCCGCCCGGAGGGCGTGATAGGTCATTGTGCCGGTGGCGATGATCGTCACATCGGCCCCCGGTTCGTAGACGTAAGCCGTACCGATTTCAAAAGGGGTCTCAGCGGTCGTCAGAACTGGGGTGGGTTCACGGGCGAGACGCATGTAATTTGGCCGCAAGTCTTTCGCCATGGCCAGGGTCGCCTTTTCGGCCTCCAGCGAATCGCCGGGCACGATAACTACCATGTTCGGCAGCACCCGCATCAGGGCGATGTCTTCCAGCATTTGGTGGGTGGCGCCGTCCTTACCGGTGTACAAACCGGCGTGCGAGCCGATAATCTTAACGTGGCGGTCATTCAAACAAATTGTCGTCCGGATCTGTTCCCAGTTGCGGCCGGGGCTAAACGCCGCGTAGCTCGAAACAAACGGAATTTTGCCGGCGGCGGCCAGTCCAGCGCCAACCGTGACGAGGTTCTGTTCGGCGATACCGATTTCAATAAAGCGTTCCGGGAAATTATCCCTAAACAGGCCCATTTGGGTCGAATCAGTCAGATCGGCGCAGGCCGCCACGACATTGATGTCCAGTTTCCCCGCCGCCAGTAAACCGCGACCAAAACCCTTGCGAATCGGTTCGCGCGTCGGCTCACCGGAAATATCGGCTAAATGTAGATTGCTCACTTCACTCTCCTCGACATGCGAATGGCATGAGTTACAGCACTAAAAGTCAAAATAGCCACACTGACAACTAAAATAAGGATTATAAAATCGCCAATGTTTAACGACTGCTTGCCGCAGCTACTAATAGTCAGACCGGAATTATTGACGTTGCAGGAGCGTAAACCACTCAAATCGGCGGCCATTATGAGGACGGCCGGCCAAAGCAATACCGCGCTGGCGAGCGCCCCGACCCAGCTCCAAATAATCACGCTCGCCGAGCGGTGCAAGTATTGTCGGCGATAACGTACACTGGCGCTACTCATGCTCGCCCCGGATCCTACCACCGAGGGTACGCAGCTCGTGCAGCGCTTTTCTGGCCTGCTCGGGGTTGGGCGGCATGCCGTGCCAGTGGAAATCACTCTCCATGAAGTCGACACCCTTGCCGGGGATAGTATGGGCGATGATCATAACGGGCTTTTCGACAATCGAACGGGCCATGGCGCAGGCGTCGATCACGGCCTCGATGTCGTTGCCGTTGACCTCGAGGACGTGCCAGCCAAAGGCCTCCCATTTGGCGCGCAAATCTTCCAGTGGCATGACCAATTCGGTCGGGCCGTCAATCTGGATATTATTGCGGTCAAGGATACCAATCACGTTGTTCAGGTGATACTTACTGGCCAGCATGGCTGCTTCCCAGATATTGCCTTCGTTGATTTCGCCGTCGCCCATGACGACGTAAATCCAGCGGTGCGTGATGCTATCCATGCGCTGGGCCAAAGCAATACCACAGGCCTGGCTCAAACCACAGCCGAGCGGTCCGCTGGTCGTCTCCAGACCCGGCAGGCGCAACCGTTCGGGGTGACCCTGGAGGCGCGAACCGAACTGGCGCAAGGTCAGGAGTTCTTTGCGATCGAAATAACCGGCCTGGGCCATCGCCGCGTAGCGGACCGGCACGCAGTGACCGTTACTCAGCAGTAGGATGTCGCGTTCGCTCCAATCGGGATTCTTGGGGTCGTGACGCAGAACGTCGAAATAAAGAGCCGTGAAGATGTCGGCCAGGCCGAGCGGACCAGCCGAGTGGCCGCTACCGGCGTGCACCAGCATCCGGATGATGTCTTCGCGGATGTCGTTGGCAATCTTTTCGAGATTAACGAGTGGTAGCTTTTGCGGCATTATGCTAATGATTGTACCAAATTATGGCGCGCTGAGCACTTATTCATCGCCCGCCCCGAGACTAGCCAGCAAAGTTTGGTAGGCCAGCGCTGGATTAGCCGCTCCCTGAATGAAGCCCCCGACGTTTAAAACCTGGACGCCGCCGGCCACTAGTTGGCGGGCATTCTGATCGTTAATACCACCGTCCCAGCCGATTTCAACTTCCGGGTGGTGGACCCGAATTTTTTGTACCTTGTCGAGTAAGCCTAGGTCGGCTTCGCCACCGTGGTAGCCAAGTTTGCCGCTGAACACCAGCACGTGGTCAAAGCTGTGCATGATTTGGTAGGCGTATTCGATGGGCGTATCGCGCAAGATCGCCAACCCAGCCAAGATATTGGCTTTGTGCAATTCGGCGGCAAAGTGCATGTGGTGGACGTTGGCTTCGTTGTGGATGATGACCATCCGCGGTCGCAGTTCGATCAGGCGGGCGAGGTGGTCCATCGGATTCTGATACATCAGGTGGATATCGACGCTCAGTTCGGGTGGCCACCAAATTTCGTCCAAACCGGGTGAGACTGTCGGCGCGAAGGCACCATCCATCAGATCAACGTGAACGCGCCGCGCAAACGGCGTTAAACGGAGGAGTTGTTCTTTGTAGTCGTGCGGGGTTTCGGCTGTCACGGTCGGGCAAATAATCGCCATGGTGGTCGTCTCTCTCGTTTTAGCCGAGCTGGTCGAGTTCGTTCAGACGACGAACAAAGCGCGGTGCGCCGGCAAACGGCGTATTTAGAAATACGGTAATGATGGATTGGGCTTCTTCGGTTGAAAGATAAAGCGCCGACAGACACAGGACGTTGCTATCGTCGTCGTTACGACTGGCGCGGGCAATTTCGAGGTTCCAGCACAAACTGGCCCGAATCCCTTTGAAGCGATTGGCGGCCATGCACATGCCCTGGCCACTGCCGCAAAGCAGTAAACCCCTGGCCTCAGTGTCACCGCTCGCCAACAGATCGTAGGCGACTTTGGCGGCAAATTGCGGAAAATCGTCGTTGGGGTCAATCGATACGTTACCCTCCTCAACGACCTCGTGGCCGCTGGCTTGGAGGAAGGCAGAGATATCTTGTTTGTATTGAAAACCGTTGTGGTCGGCGCCGAGGTATATCTTCATAGTTTACTCGTGGTCATGGTCTTCGCCCTTGTGGAGCAAGCGACCGATGTCGGCGACGTTTTCGATTAAACGGTTGCTGTAGCCCCATTCGTTGTCGTACCAGGCGACGACTTTGAGCATGTTACCGCTCACCACCGCCGTCAGTTTGAGGTCGACGATACAGCTGTGGCTGTTACCGATAAAGTCGCTGCTGACCAGTTCTTCTTCGGTCACGTCGAGGATACCTTGGTAATAAGGCTCGGTGGCGGCTTTTTTGAAGACTTGATTGACCTCTTCGACCGAAACGTTACGCTTGGTAATAATGACGAAGTCGCTCAGGCTGACGACCGGGGTGGGAACGCGGACGCTCAAGCCACCAAAGATACCCTGGAGGGCGGGTAGGGCTAGTCCGGCGGCGACTGAGGCGCCGGTGGTCGTGGGCACGATGTTTTCGGCGGCGCTGCGGGCTTCGCGCAAATCCTTGGCGGGCGCGTCCTGCAACTTTTGGCTGGCAGTGTAGCTGTGGACGGTTGTCATCATGGCCTTCTCGATGCCGAAGTGACTTTCGATAACGGCGGCAACGGGCGCGATACAGTTGGTCGTGCAGCTGGCATTACTGATGATGTCACTGGCGCCTTCGAGCTTATCTTCGTTGACTCCCAGCACGATGGTGGTAGCGCCCTCGCCCTTGGCGGGCGCCGAGATGACGACTTTCTTGGCACCGGCGTCAATGTGGGCCCGGGCCTTGGCTGGGTCGACGAAGAAACCGGTCGATTCGATGACGACGTCAACGGCGTGCTCGGCCCACGGCAATTTAGCCGGGTCGAGTTCGGCTAGGACGAGAACGTGCTGGCCGTCGACTATAATCCCAGTTTCGTCGTGGCCGACTTCGTGTTGGTAGGTGCCGTAGTTACTGTCGTGCTTGAGCAAGTGCGCCAGCGTTTTAGTATCAGTCAGGTCATTAATGGCGACGATTTCGATATCACTGCGCCCGAAAGCGATCTTGAAAGCGTTGCGGCCAATCCGTCCAAAGCCGTTAATCGCGAGTCGTGTCTTCATGTTTGTTTCCTCTATGGATGTTATTTTTAAAGCTTATGGTTCCCATTGTATAAGTAGCCGCCACGCTATGCAAGGGCTAGCCGCTTAGGCGAGATCGACGTCAAAAATACCGGTCGCCTGGGCGAAGCCTTCCTTGAGTGGTAAGTGCGTCAACCGTCGATAGACTTCATCCCTTGGATACCAAGCGCCAGCGCTGTGTTCAGCTGGATTCAGAGTTAAATCAGGTATTTCTTCGAGCACGACGAGCCCAAAATAGCGGGCGTTAATGTGCCCAAAAAAGCTCAACCCTTCTAGGCGGTGTAATTGCTGCAATTGTTCGGCGCGCAGCTTGATACCCAACTCTTCATTGACCTCTCGAAAACAAGCTTCCCACGGTGATTCGCCGGCATCGACGCCGCCGCCCGGCAGATCAGCGGTGTCTGGTCGATTCTTGTCAGATGAGGCCCGCGTTAAAAGCAGGTAGTCTCCGGCGGGGTTGGCGATGGCGACTTTGACGGATGCGATGGTTCGCACTTCTGGGGCAAGATAGGTGTTGAGCTTCATTTGTTATTACTTAATTTTCGATACTAACAGTATTATTCCATGTTTTGTGTTATTTACAATAGCTTACTATTTTTTTGATTAAGGGGCTAAAGGTGCGAGGCTGGCAGGTGCTATGCCCAGAACGTTCGGCAGGCGGAAGTTGTAGGACACAATCTGCATCGGTTGGAGAGTCGTTTCCGCCGAATGGACTGAGACTTCAATTGAACTAGCATCCGCCGCCAAAACAGTACAGTCTTCAATTATTCGGGGCTGACTACGAGAATATGCCGAAGCCGCTATGAAACGTTGCCGACCCGTTTCTTCATTGATACCGGTGAAGACGGTCGCTGTAGCCGGGTAGCCATGGATAGTGACTCGACTCCCGACCAATTCGCCCAAGGCCTGGCCGAGTTTTCTTTTACTAAAGTTGAGGGCGACTTGGGCTTTAGCGGCCGCTTCGATTGCTTGTTGGGCAGCCAAGACGGCTGAGGCGTTTATTTCGGGTGTCATTTTATTGGCTCTGGTAGCGGCTAATCGATTCGGCCACAATGGCCTTGGCAGCTTCGGCGTCGCCCCAACCGAGCACCGTGGTTGTACCGGGTTTTTTGAGATCTTTGTAGTGCGTGAAGTGCTCAGTGATTTGTTGCTTCCAGCGCTCGCCGAGGTCCTCGAGCGAGTTGATGCTGTCACCGGTGTTACGATCGTCGGTCGGCACGACAACGACTTTGTGATCGGCTTCGCCGCCGTCTTCAAAATTCATGATACCGATAATCTTGGCTTCGAGCCAGACACCGGTCGGAATGGGCTCGGCGCAGACGACTAGAGTATCGAGTTCGTCACCGTCTTCGTCGAGGGTCTGGGGGATGAAGCCGTAGTTGACGGGCTTGGCGAAAATAGCCGGTTCGACACGGTCGAGCCGAAAGCAGGCGCGCCCGCGATCCCATTCAATTTTCAGAAAACTACCCTGGGGTATCTCGACGACGGTGTTGACGACGCCATTATGATAATCACCAGTTTCTAATACTTTATTAAAATCCGCCATATTGCTCCTTATTTTCTTTCCCGTTTGAAATTATTGTACACTACTTAACAGTATGAAAATTATTGGTCATCGCGGCGCCAAAGGTTTGGCGCCCGAGAATACTATCGCTTCGCTGATGAAAGCCATCGAGCACCACGTCGACGAAATTGAATGCGACGTGCGCGTCACTAAAGATCAGGTGGCGGTATTGATGCACAACGGCCACTTGATTGATCAGAGCGGCGCTAAACTGACTATCAGCCAGCACAGCTACGCCGAACTCCTGGCTCATAAACCCGACCTGGCCCGTATGGACGAGGCGATTAGGGCCGTCAACCGCGCTGTGCCGATACAGTTTGAGCTCAAGTCCGGCGTCGTCGTTCACCCGGCCGTGGCCATCCTGAAAGATTTTTTGAAAAACGGTTGGGAAGCGCCGGATTTTTTGATTGGTTCCAAGAGCTACTCGGCCCTAAAAGAAGCCCAAAAACAGCTGCCGGAAGTCAAGAAGGTCGTGATCGAAAGGTGGAGCGGCCTGCGCGCGACCTCCCGGGCCCGGCGGCTCGGCACCAAACGACTGAGTATGAACCACTGGTGGCTCTGGAGCGGCTTCGTGCGTATGGTCGCCAGTCGCGGCTACGAATTGTATCCGTACACGGTCAACCGAATTGATCGCGTCAGTCGTCTCGCCAAATACGGTTTGAGCGGCGTTATCACCGATTACCCCGACCGTTTCGAAGACTAAGCTATACTAAGGTTATGCTCGTAAGCTTTGACCACGCCACCGCCGAGGCGACCAACATCACGTCCTTCTATTTCAAAAGCGCCCTGCCACTACGCTACAACGCCGGACAATTCATCGAACTAACCCTGCCGCACGATAACCCCGATAGCCGCGGCATCAAACGCTGGTTTACGTTATCGTCTTCACCCAGCCAAGACCTGTTGAGCATCACCACCAAGCTGACTTCTAACCATGGCAGTAGCTTCAAGCAAGCCCTCCAAGCCCTGCAAGCCGGCGACGAGCTGACCATGAGTGACGCGATGGGTGATTTTGTTCTGCCCAAACAAGTTCAGACGCCGCTGATTTTTGTGGCCGGCGGGATTGGCATCACCCCCTTTCACAGCATGCTACAGTGGCTGATTGCCAGCGAGCAACGGCGTCCGATTAGGCTCCTCTACGCCGTCCGCACCGAGGGCGAGATCATCTTCCTCGATACATTCCGCCAAGCTAAACAACACGTCACCGTTATCGTCAAACAACCGTCGTCCGCTTGGGGCGGTGAACGCGG
>DHXX01000011.1:44779-48380 GCA_002413865.1 Candidatus Saccharibacteria bacterium UBA5145 | reverse complement strand
CTAGCCGGACCCGAAGCCATGACAGCCGGCCTCGCCCAACAACTGATGGCGACAGGGCTTCGCCAAAACCAGCTCGTGACTGACGATTTTCCCGGCTATAGCTCGCTTTAAACCTCTGCTCTGCTTCGTTAGTTCTGGACGGGGTGTGGAAAGCCTTCGAGATACTCGCGGATTTTGAGGGCCGCCGTGGCACCCTCGCCGGTGGCCGAAGCGATTTGCATGGTCGCGCCACTGCGAATATCGCCGGCCGCAAAGACGCCGGGCATGTTGGTTTGGAGGTTGTGGTCAGTCATGACGAAACCGATCGCGTCCAATAGGATGGGCGTGGTTCTTAAGAATTGGGAATTCGGCTCCAGACCGACGAAGACAAAGACACCGTCGGTCGGGAATTCGACTTTTTGTCCATCTTTGGTACCGAGGACTTTAGTGACGACGCGATTCTCACCGATAATTTCATCAGTCGTAGTGTTCAAATGAATACTCATCTTGCCGGCCTCGACAAAGGCCTTCAGTTCCTGTTTCAAAACGTCGCTAGCTTTGATGGTCGAGCGGACAAGCAGGTCGATGTGGCTCGCAAAGCGCGTCAGAAAGATGGCTTCTTGGATCGCCGAGTTACCGCCGCCGACGACGACCAAGCGCTTGGCGCGGTAAAAGGCACCGTCACAAGTCGCGCAGTAGTGAACGCCCCGGGCATAGTACTCGACCTCGCCGGGTACGTTAATTTTTTTATAATCGCTGCCGGTCGCAATCAAGACGACACGAGCCAGCATGTCGCCACTGGTCGTTTCCAGGCGTTTATACTTGCCTTCGTCGAAGATGGCGGTGACTTCACCGAGCTCAATCACCGCGCCAAAGCGTTCGGCTTGGCGGCGCAAATCGTCGGCCAGGGTCAAACCCTCGACGCCATCGGGGAAACCGGGATAGTTATCGATCTTGTCGGTCACGGCTGCCAGGCCGCCGACGACACCGCGCTCAAACAGCAATGTCTCGATGTCTTCGCGGGTCGTATAGATCGCTGCCGACAGAGCGGCGGGGCCGGCACCAATAATAATCACTTCGTGGCTGGGCAGTGTCGCCGCGGGGTCGACTTCGGAACGTATTTTTAGGACGGCTAGAAGTTCGTCGTTGGTCGGTTCCTGCAAGGTAGTGCCGTCGGTCAGGACGACGGTTGGGATAACGTTTTTGCCGGCGACGAGGGCCAGCATTTCGGCTTTCAACGCTTCGTCCGAGTCGATATCTTTATAGTCATACTTGATTGCGTGCTGGTCAAAAAGTTCGGTGGTGCGGTGGCAATCGGCACACCAATCGGCACCGTATACCAAAATCTTTTTGTCTTCAGTCATATCTCTCCTCTTTTACTCTATAAAGCGGCTACGCGACGGTTAAAAGTTCGTAAAATTATAAAGTGGAAAGTTAGCAGCCACCCTATGCCGACTTTCAACTTTATGAACTTTATAACTTTTTACAACTATCGGCTTACCAATTTGCTATAAACGTTAACTATCCAACTATACTACTATTCCACCCTCTTCCCCGTATGCCTTCAGGCGACGGCCGGCGCTAGCCTAGCTAGATTGTAGCCGACGATAACGTCTCGGCTGTCATCGTGCTGGGTGACGACCGTCACCGGGACGGTCATGGCACCGCTCAAGTTGATGGCCTCGGCCTGGCGTTCCGGGTAAATGTCGAGATTAACTTCCTCGTAGACTACGCCCTTGGCACCTAAATACTTTTTGACCATCTGGCAATAACCGCAGGTATTGGTGGTGAAGATAGTGACGTTCTTTGGCATAATTTTTACCTTTTATAGCTTTCTTAGTGTGTTATTTTATTTTACCGGAAGCTTGGTTGGCTTGTCTGTAGGAAACATTATATATAGCGCTTGTGAATTTCGCAATACGCTATATATTGTGTTTTTTAGTACAATTTGGCTATTTACCTATTTTTGTGACCGTTACATCGAATACAAGATCCGAGTTGGGTGGAATACCTTGATTACCTTGACTTCCATAAGCGAGGTTAGAGGGAATGAAGAGTCGTCGCGTACTGCCGACTTTCATACCAGGAATTCCTTGCGACCACCCGGCGATGACTCCAGTGAGTGGAAAGCTGATTGGTCCACCGTGTTTGGCAGAGGCGTCAAAGACCTGGCCGGTAGTAGCTAAAGCGCCAGTATAGTCAGCCGTTATTGTATCGCCCGGCTTGACCGTGTCGCCAGTTCCAACCTTAGTATCAATGGCTTTAAGCTGCGTTATGGGTTCTGTTGTTGGTGTGTAGTTTTCCATCTTATCCCCTGTCTTATTATTTTGGTCAACTTTTGCAGCCGGGGTTGTCGTGGCCTGGCTGCTATTCGATTTGTGTTGCTGAATCTGCTGTAAGACGACAGCGACGGTCAGGGCCGACGAGGTACCTAAGAATAATACTGCCCCGAAGAGCGCAAAAATACGCTCACGTTTGCGTGCCATACGATATACTTCCTCCACTTATTTCAGGTTGTAGTATAGCCTATTCAAGACCGAATCGTAAGAGCGATTGGCGCGTTGGCGAAATTATTGGCGAGGTTGGCTAGCAAAAGTTCTTTCAGCTCGATCGGCAACAGGTTTGCAGTCGGCAAATCAGCCAATGGCAACCACATCGGCTGGAATAAGTTTTGGCCGGCGGCTTGAATAAGGGCTTCGGCCGAGTCGGGTGCCAGCGCCGGCTCGCCACTGACATAATCGCACTGATAGATATGCTGGATGCCGTACATCGAACCGGCGTCTTCGACGATGACGAGCCGGTGGTTGGCAATACTAATACCAGTTTCTTCGGCCACTTCGCGGTACAACGACTGTTCGGCCGTCTCGCCCATATCAATTCCGCCGCCGACCAGAGAATAATATTCGTGGCCAAATTTATTGCGCTTCATGACCAGCAAGTGGTCATCTTTAATTACGATAGCGCGGACAGCTTGTCTCATACCTATAGTGTACCCCACTGGCGTTTCAGCCACCAATATTAAGCTCAGCTTGGCGCCACTTTCTCCAGCGGCCGGCGGACGATGTCCGTCCTTGTTCGCAAGTTGTTCGTCATGCGGACGAAGTATTGGGGACTGGTGGTTGCGGTGAGGGCTGGTAGCTGCTGGGGTAATCGTTCGGATATTTTAACTGGCAATCTCGTAGCGCTTCAGTTTCTTTTTATTGGCTTCGCTGCTGCCCTGCTGCAGGGCGAGCAGTTGGGCGTAGATGCCGTGCGTGGCCGCCAGATCCTGGGGTGAGCCGACTTCATCGACCCGGCCGTTTTTGATGGTCACGATTTGATCAACGGCTTGAATCGTGCTCAAACGGTGGGCGATGATCAGCGTCGTGCGCCCACGCATCAGGTGCTCCAGAGCTGCGTGAACGGTTCGTTCGCTCTTGCTGTCAAGGCTGCTGGTCGCCTCGTCGAGGATTAAGATCGGGGCATCCTTGAGCAGGGCCCGGGCAATCGCCAAGCGCTGCTTTTGGCCGCCGCTGAGCTTGAGGCCGCGTTCGCCGATCTCACTGTCATAGCCTTTTTCGAACTTCATAATAAACTGGTGGGCATTGGCGGCTTTGGCGGCGGCCATCACCTCGGCTTCACT
>DHXX01000011.1:31115-44680 GCA_002413865.1 Candidatus Saccharibacteria bacterium UBA5145 | reverse complement strand
AGGCCGCGTTCGCCGATCTCACTGTCATAGCCTTTTTCGAACTTCATAATAAACTGGTGGGCATTGGCGGCTTTGGCGGCGGCCATCACCTCGGCTTCGCTGGCTAGCGGATTGGCGTAGGCGATGTTTTCGCGCACGGTACCGCTGAACAAAGCCGGTTCCTGGAAAACGACGGCCACGTTGCGCCGGAGGCTGGCCTGGGTAACGGCGCTGATACTCTGGCCGTCGATCAAGATCGCCCCGGCATTTAGCTCATAAAGACGCAGCAACAAGCTCGTTATGGTCGTCTTGCCTTCCCCGCTCTCGCCGACCAAGGCGGTCTTGCTGCCGGCCGGCAACTCAAAGCTGACGCCCTTCAACACTGACGCGGTCCGGTCGTAGGCAAATTCGACGTCCTTAAAAATGACAGCACCGTGCTCGACGGTCAAAATCGGCGCCCTCTGGGCATCTGTGATGGCCGGCTCGACATCCATCGCCTCAAAGTAATCGCGAGTGTTGGACAGCGCCCGTTGGGCTTGATCGACTAGGAAACTAATACTAAAAATCGGAATGCGAATCAGCTGAGCGTACGAGATGAGCAAAACCATCGTCCCCAGGGTGTAAGCGCCGCGGGCCGTCTCGATGAAGATATAGGCATAGATAGCAAAGAAAATCAGGTTCAAAACGATCCGCCTAAGAACGTCTTGGCGATGCCAGTAGCGGCTCTGCGGGTAAGTGGTATCGACCGCGGTGGCAAAGTGGCTGCCGAAGATCACCAGCTCGCGCTTTTCTTGCAAATAACTTTTGACGACTTTGATTTGACCGATCGCTTCGGCGAAACGCCCGCTGGCGACGTCTTGTTCGTGATTGATGGTTTTTTGATAACCCCGCCAGCGCTGACTGGTCCGCGTCGTCAAATAGACAAATATGGGGTACAGCGTGAGCAGCATCAGGCCGACTTGCCACGAATAATGGAATACGATGAGCAGCGAAAAGACCGTACTGAAAATGAACTGCAAAAAGGTATTACTTAGCGTATTGATGAAGTTGGTAATCTGACCAATCCCGCGCGACATGCGGTTGATGATCGTACCCGTTAGCTCGGTGTCGAAATACTGTTGCGGCAGCTTGAGGAGGTGTTCGAAGTAGCGTTCGCTCATCCGGCGCTGGATCTTAGCGCTCAAGACGTCGCCGATAAAGCCGGCGATGTTGCTGAAGATTGTCTGCCCAAAATCTGTCAAAAATATGGCGGCCGCAA
The DNA here is from genome assembly GCA_002413865.1 of Candidatus Saccharibacteria bacterium UBA5145. Lineage (GTDB taxonomy): Bacteria > Patescibacteriota > Saccharimonadia > Saccharimonadales > UBA4665 > UBA4729. The sequence continues at coordinate 43,443 of DHXX01000011.1, read as the reverse complement.
ATATCGCAACTAGTTTGACGTCGGCGTGGCCGCCCTGTAGCAGTTTGGCGACCTGGTCGACCGCGCCTTTCGTAAACAGCGGCTGGAGCTGGCTCATGCCGGCTAGAAGAATCGTAAACAAACTCACCGCGACGTAGTAACGCCACAGTTCACCGGTAAATTTAATAATCCGCCAGATGTCTTTCATTACCGTAGTTTAACTTAGCAGCTGCTGGCGAACCAAATCAATTAGAGGTTGGCGCGCCGGACCGCTAAAGTTATGGTCGGCACCAGCCACCACTAAGCGGGTGATGGCCGCTGACCGCAAGACCGATTGATCCTCGGCTTGGAGCAGCTGGTCGGCACCGGCGGCGATGACAACGAGCGGTTGGGACGCGGCGTAGGCCAGCAAAGCCTTGGCCGAGTCGACGGCCTCGATTTCATCAAACAGCTTTTCGGGAAAACGGCTGACGCTGCCGTCGCTGCGGGGTACCACCCAGCTATCGCCGTCTTGGCGGGCACCGGGCTTGGCGGTAAAGTAGCGCCGCGTCCGGGCGCCAATCTGCAACGGCGGGGCCAGAAAAATGACGTGGTCCAGCGCCGCCGGTTTGGCCAACGAGGCGATGACGCAGCCCATCGAGTGGCCGACAAGGCTGAGCGTCGACACCCCCGTTTGTTGCCGCACCCAATCGATTACAGCCAGCAACCGCGCCTGCTGATCGGCAAAAGTCGTCACCTCGATTTCATCGTCTCTAAAATCATAATAATCAAACAGGGCGTAGCCATAGCCAGCCGGTAAATTGGCGACAATGGCACTGAACATACCCCGGGCGGTCCGTTCGACGCCAAAACCATGACTGAAGACGACCATCTGCGGCGCCAGGCGGTAGACGACTTCAAAACTGCCCAGCCAGACTGTGCTACCAGCCACCACCACCGCCACCACCACCGCCGCCACCGGAGAAGCCGCCGCCACCCGAGAAACCACTACTACTCGAGCCCGTCGGGGTCGTAAACGCACTGTTAAGACTGCCTTGGAAACCGCTGCCTAAGCTGCTAGTCAGAATTACCACATTGAAGGCCGCCCAATTACCTTGGTACCAGCCGGGTGACTCAGTGTATATCGCCTCAAACTGCTTAGCCCACCCGTTTTCAACCTTCAATACAATTGCATATGGCAATAGTTTTTCGAATAGCTCAACCGTCTTCTGTGGAGCGCTGCTATTCGCCGCGTAAGCTGCGTCCGGACTTTGTACCTTTGTAAGGCGTTTGGCTTCTGCTACCTCGAGATACAATTTCAGCCCTGCGATATACTCTTTGGCAGCCACGCCTTTGGCGGTACGGCCGGGCTGGACCTTAAGGACCCGCCACAAAATTAAACCGGCCAGTAGTGTTCCTAAGTAGAGTGAACTGCCGAGATGTAACCAAGCAGTAGCGATCACTACAATAATATATCCCGCCCAAATTAGGGCTTGGGGAACGAAACCAAACTTAATATCTCGAAAATATCCAGCTTTTTTTAGCCGATCTTGAACAATTTCGCGAATGATCTGGGCCGTGGGCAAAAACGAATGTTTGGCGGCCGTTACATCCAGTTGCGCGCCAACACTTATACCGCTGGAGGAAAAAAGCAAGCGTAGGATTGCTTTTTCGTGCTGATCTAGACTGGACAAATCAGTTTTGGCTATCTCGACCACGTAAGTCAGTTTATCGGTCATAAACCGACGGGGCTTTTTGGTTTCGATAATTTTTAAGTAATGTCGGATAGCCAAATCAATAATTGTCGCCGTGATGCCCCGACTATCGGTTTTATACTTCAGTATCGTCGCCACTTCTATCGGCGTCAGAGCGTCCGGTGAGTCATACTGAGGAATAATCATGCCCGAGCCTTTAGCATCACGCCCCAGGCGATACCACAAAAATAAACCCAAACCACCTACGATAAACGGCATGACGAGAAACTCTGCGGCCGACCGCAGAACGTTAGAAATTTTATCAGCCATCGTTTCGGGGTGAAAATAGCCTGGTTTAAAGCCCATTACAGTGGTAAGGGTTTGCCTTGGGCCGAGGCCGACGGCGCTGGCAGTCATAGTATCCCCCGTCGTTGTGATATTGCAATTATGAGCCTTTGACCCGTTACTGCCAGCAAAACAGACGGGTTGATCATTGCTCAACCGTGCGGCACTCGGAAAATGTAGTACTAATTGCGTTCGACTTGTCGGTTGGGCCCATTGGTCGCCGTTGACGTTCCAATAAAACTCGTCATGATTGGTATAAAACGTCATAACGTTCGCGACGGAATATTCGATAATGTATTGCTGTGGCCCGGTCACCGTTCGTTTAGCGTCGCCAATCCGCAATACCTTGTTGCCATTTGCTTCGTCTGTAGTAAACTGCGCCGGAGCACCACTTGGCGATGATACTTTAATGACGCGCAACTGCAACGAATTACCATTATATGTCTCGGGGATGGCCCGTAAAATACCGTGATTTTGACCGGCAAAGTTAACGTCGATGGTCTCTTTGATAGTCAACAAGCCTTGGGGGTCGCGGTTAGACAGCGTTTCGTCCGACACAAGGTTCGTAATCGTGAAGTTGTTGACGCCGGCGTTGACTGGTGCGGGGTGAAAATAGCCTTTTTGGAAACCCGTAACTGTAGTGAGCGTTTGGTTTGGCCCGAGCGCAGAGGCACTGGCGATTAGAGTCTTCCCGGCTATTGAAATGCTGCAGTTTTGCGTCGTCGACCCGGTCGCGCCGACATAGCAAACTGGCTGTTGGTTGCTCAGCTTCACCCCATCTGGCAGATGCAGTGTAAGCTGTACGTCACTGGTCGGTTGATTCCATTGGTCGCCGTTGACATACCAATGTAGCTCGTCGTGATTGGCATAAAACGTCACGACATTATCGACCGAATATTCGATAATATATTGCTGCGGCCCGGTCACCGTCCGTTGAGCATCGCCAATCCGGACCATTTTATTATGATTCGAAACATAAGTCGAAAAATATGCCGGAGCACTGCTAGGTGATGATACATGAATGTCGCGGATATACGACGAATGTCCCCTATAAGCCATTGGAATTGCCCGCAAGATACCGTGATTTTGACCGGCAAATCGGACATCGATAGTCTCCCTGACGCGTAATGAACCTTGAGGGTAGCGGTTGGACAGCGTTTCGTCGGCCGTGAATCTAGTGATCGCAAAATCGTTGACGTCGGCGCTGGCCCGGCCGGGTAGCGTCACCGCACCCCAGCTACCTAAAAGGGCTAGGAGGCTGATAAGGCTTATCAGTCGCCGCAAGTTAAATTCTTTCAGCGCTGAATTTTTGCTGGACGCTAGCAGCTAGATCGTTCAGCAGGCCGCTGACCTCTTTGTCGGTTAATGTCCGTTCGTAACTTGTCAGGCTAACCCGGAAAGTGATTTGTTTGTGGTCAAGGTCATCGTCGCGCTGGTAAATATCAAGCGCGCCAAGGTCAAGCAAACCGTTATCTGGTTTTTTGGACTCGAGCTCCGAAGCCACAAAATCGCGCAACTCTTCGTAGGTCAACTCGGAGGCGACCTTAAAGCAGATATCTTGACTGACGTCCGGAAAGCGCGATAGGGGCACGTATTGTTTACTTTTGAGGCCGTGAGCCAGCAGTGCCGCCAAATCGAGCTCAAAGCCGGCGCAGAAATCGGGCAGTTTGAGCGCTTTGCGAACGCCTGACCGGTATTCGCCGATCTCTCCCAACACCGAGTCACCAATCATAATGGTCGCGCTGCGCGCCGGTTCGTAATAGGCGATATTAGCCGTCGCCACTTCGTCATAGTTGCCGGGTTGGAGAGGTACGATTTTGACCTTGGCGGCCAAGCCAAACTCAACTAGGAGATTCATGAGGTAAGTCTGAGCTTGGTAGTAGGCCGCGCCGCTGTGCTTCCGCTGAGCTTTTTTATCGGCCGCGAAGACGAAAGCCAGGCGGTCGAGTTCGAGCGGTAAACCCGACTCCGTGTCGGTGTGTCTTTGGGTGTGGGCTTTGCCGATTTCGAAGACGCCAAACTGGTCATAGCCAGCCTTGACATTGAGGTGGATCTTATCGAGCAGACTGGGCGTCAGGCTTAAGCGGTAATACTGCAGATCAGGGCTCAGCGCGTTACCGAGCTTAAAAGCGAGGGCTTTGTCTTGACCGACATTATCAAATAATTTGCCATGGACGAAGCTGTACGTCAGGATTTCGTTGGCGCCGGCTTGGCTCAAGACGGTGCGGACGGTTTGCTTGAGCTCGAGCAGGTCATCTTGTGAAGCCGGCGTCAGTGGCCGCAGCGGTAGTGCGAGTGGCAACTTGTCAAAGCCGTACAAGCGGCCGACTTCTTCGACGATGTCTTCGCGGAGCTCGATGTCGGTCCGCCAGAAAGGGGCCTTGACCGTCAATGACGTTTCGTCGTAGTCAACGCTAAACTCGACATTCTTGAGGAGTGTCGCCATGGTTTCGGCCGCCAGCGCTAGCCCTAAGCGGTCATTAATATAGCTGCTTGTTAGACGTATCGGTGGGTACAGCGCGTTACGGGCTTGGGTTTCAGCGGCGACGTTATTGTCGTCAATTAAGGCGCTCGCTAGGCGGGCAGCTGTTAATTCTTGGATCGCCCGCACGATATCGGCCAACACCGCCAAGTTTTGGAGCGGACTCTGGCCTTTGTTGAAGCGCGTCACGGCGTCACTGAAAATGCCGTGGGCCATACTGCTCCGACGGATGGAGTACATGTCGAAACTAGCACACTCCAAGATGATCGCCGTAGTATCACTGTCGACTTCCGTGGTGGCACCGCCCATCACCCCGCCGAGGCCGATAATCGTTTGGTCGGTGGCGATCACGATGGCCTCCTGGCGCGGATCAATCGTTTTGCCATTGAGCAACGTCAAACGCTCACTGGCGCGCGGATTACGCGCTACCAAGACGGCCGTCTCGCCGTTGCTAAGGGCTTTGACCTTATGGTAGTCATAAGCGTGCAGTGGTTGACCGGTCAGGAACATATGGTAATTAGTCAGGTCAACGATGTTATTAATCGGACGCAGGCCGATGCGAGCCAAGGCAACTTGTAGCCAGACCGGACTGGCCGTGATCTGAATATTATCGAGGACGACAGCGGTAAACCGCGGCACCAGGCCGGGAATCTCGTTCTGGACTTCCAGTGGTAGGGTCGCTGCGCCGGCCAAGGCAATTGTCGCTTGAGGCGTATACCAGGCCGGTGAGTTGAACTGGTGCCCGAATATACCGGCAATCTCACGCGCCACCCCCAACTGACCAAAGCAGTCGGGTCGGTGGGTAAACATTTTATTTTCGATATCAATGATGTGGTCGTCTAACCCGAAGACTTTGGCAAAATCATCACCCGGTTGGTGGTCGCCGTCCAGTTCAAGTAGGCCGTCGTGGCTATCGCCGAGGGCGAGCTCACGGGCACTGGCGAGCATACCGTTACTAACGACACCGCGCAGGGTACGAGCCTCGAGCACCAACGGCTCTTTGGCGTGCGTGCTCGGTACGGTTGTTCCCGGCGGTAGCCAGGCCACGAACATACCGACGCGGACGTTCGGCGCCCCGCAGACGACTTGAATCAGGCCGCTTTGTTCCCGATTGACACCAACTGTCTTGCCACCATCGTCAACTAGGCAAACATTGAGGTGGTCAGAGTCTTCTAATTTGCGGCATTCGGCCACTTTAACGATCACAATGCCTTGGTAGCGTGCCCCGAGGTCGATGACCTCTTCGACCGCCCCGAGCTGGGCACCAATCGCCTCGACGAGCTCGTCAAGCGGCGGCAATTCAAAGTCCAAATACTGCTTGATCCAATTGACAGATACTTTCATTAAAATTGCCTCAAAAAGTTTAGTTTACCGCTCTCGAAGTAGCGAATGTCTTCAATACCGTACTTCATCATAACCAGGCGCTCAATACCACCGCCCCAGGCAAAGCCGGTGTAAACTTCGGGGTCGATGCCCGCGGCGCGCAGCACATTCGGGTGAATCATGCCGCAGCCGAGCAACTCAATCCAGCCGGTCTGCGAGCAGATGTGGCAACCTTTTTTGTCACAGAATGGGCAACTCAAAGCAAATTCAAAGGACGGTTCGGTGAATGGGAAATAAAACGGCTGGGTCTTAACTTCTAGGTCTTTTTGATAATAGGCCTGCAGGAACGTCTTGAGGGTCGCGATGAGGTGCCCGGCGTTGACGCCCTGCCCGACGTAGACGCCTTCGAGTTGATAAAAAGTGTGCTCGTGGCGGGCATCGAGATCCTCGTTGCGGAAGACACGGCCGGGAATAACGGCCGCGATCGGGACGCCGCGTTCCAAGTCGGCTTTGTGGGTCTGCAAGACGCGGTGTTGCATGGTGCTGGTGTGAGCGGGGGCGATAAACGGCTGGCCGTGGCCGTCGGTTTGCTCGGTCATGAAGGTATCGTAATCGTCCCGTGCCGGGTGGCCTTCGGGAAAATTGAGGGCGCCGAACATGTGAAAGTCATCGTCGATCTCGGGTGACTCGACCGCGGTGAAACCCATGCGATAAAAAATATCGAGGACCACGGCCAGCTCGAGCATCAGCGGATGGGTGCTACCGACGGCACTGGAAAGTAAACTGGGGCGTTGTTCGGGTGCGATATTGATGTCAAACGGCGCCGTCACGTCGATGGCCGGCAATGGCTGCTCGACCGTTTGGGCTTGGTCGACAAGTTGGCCGAGTTCCTGGCGTAGCCGATTGACTTCCTGCCCGAAGACACCGCGTTGGTCGGCGGGCAGCGTGCGAATCTGCTCGTAGAGGGCTTTGAGTTCGACCGCCCGCAAGATGTCGACTTTATTGTCCAGTTCGACTAGGCGTTTTTGTAATAATTGGGCAACTTCGGCAATTTGGGGATTTTGGTACTGCATAACTTAGGCTTAAGTATAGCAGAGCACTGGCTCGAGCAACACCGTCAAAAATCGTCGTTTTAGCGTGGGTTTTGATGCATATATTACACTTTTAATTGGCGGCCGCTTGAGCTATAAACTTAAGCAATACTATTAGTAACTTAAGGCTACACAATTTATGATTAGCAACGCAAGTATTGAACTATCTAATCAAGAATCTAGAACGCCAGCCTACCAATCCCTTCGGGTCGAAAATCCTTATTCGCTCAGCGAAGGCCAGCGTGTCCAGGTTAGATGGATGTCGTCGCAGTTGGTTCATTCGGCAGTGACCACTACGGCGACTGGCGAAAGTGGCGAAGGCTTCAGTTTTACTAGGTCAGAATGCAAAAAACAGGCAGCTTTGTGCTCCGCCGACGGAACAATCACCAAAGAACTGCCCGACTCCCCACCCAATCGGTCGGACGCCAATACCATACATTTTACCCCCGACCCGGTTTTCGATACGACAGACGAAGGTGATCTCTATAAAAGAACCCGACCAACCCTAGTCATTCCCCACGACAGTTACGCCGATTTCACGGTAACTGCCCTGCACTAAGGTCATTAACCGGACTTAAGTCGTGGCCGACTATGAGAAGTTCACGGTTCATTCTATACTGTAGCTATGGCAAATTTTTCTTTTGACGTCGTCAGCGAATACGACAAAGCCGAAATGAACAACGTGTTCGATCAAGCGCAGCGCGAAATCGCCAGCCGCTATGACTTTAAGGGCACGCCGGCCGAGCTCGACTGGCTCAACCCCGAAAAGACCGGTTTTAAAATCACGGGCAGTGGTGAATGGCAGATCGACGCCATCCTGGACATCGTCCGCAAAAAGCTGGCCGCTCGCGAACAGAGTCAAAAATTCCTCGACACTACCAAGGACGTCGTCGACAGCAACCTTCGTTCGGTCAAAGAAGTCCCCCTCAAACAAGGCCTCGACCAAGACAAGGCTAAGAAGTTAACCGCCTTGATCCGCGAACAGTACCCCAAGGTGAAACCGCAAATCCAAGGCGACACGGTCCGTGTCATGAGCGCCAGCAAAGACGACCTCCAAGGCGTTATGCAACTATTGCGCGCTCAAGACCTCGACTTTCCAGTCAGTTTCACCAACTACCGCTAGGCCAGTTTAGCGCCGAGAATCCGCCCGACGGCGATTAATCGATTAGCGCTCAATGCTATATACTTTTAAGCATATGCAGGACGTGCCCGATCTACTCACCGAAGCCCGCAACGTACTGGCCATGAATGACCGCGGCAGCTACACCCAACCGGCCCATGGTCTCTACCCGCACCAATGGTTATGGGACAGTTGTTTTATAGCGATTGGATTGCGCCAGTTGGATGTCGAGCGGGCCAAGTCAGAAATCCTCAGCTTGCTGCGCGGCCAGTGGCATAACGGCATGCTGCCAAATATTATCTTTCGCGATGACCCCCAGTACCGGACCGACCGTAATATTTGGCGGAGCTGGCTCAACCCGTTCGCGCCCGACGACGTCACGACGACCGGCATCACTCAGCCGCCAATGCTCGCCGAAGCCGTCGTCAAGATTGGCGAGAAGCTGGCCTGGCCAGAACGCCGGGCGTGGTATCGAACGGTCTACCCGGCCCTCGTCGCCTACCACGAATGGCTCTATCACGAACGCGACCCGCACCACGAGGGTTTGGTAATTCAGATTCATCCTTGGGAGACCGGGCTCGATAATACCCCGCCGTGGATGGCCGAGATGCACGAACACATGTTACCGGCCTGGATTCAGGTCATCGAACGGTTGAAGCTCGACACGGTTATCAACCTATTCCGCCGCGACACCCACTCCGTGCCGCTCGACCAGCGCTTTTCGACCATCGAAGCCCTGGCCTTGTTTGATATCCAGCGCCGCTTGCGCCGCAAAGCCTACAACATCAACAAAATACTCGACCATGGCCTGTTCGCCATCGAAGACTTGTCCTATAACAGTATTTTCATTCGGGCCAATCAACACCTGCAGCACATCGCCACCAGCCTACGCGAAGACTTGCCAGAAGACCTGACTCGTAGCATCGCCCTGACCGAAAAAGCTTTTGAACAGCTGTGGGACGAATACTCGGCCCAATACTACTCGCGCGACTTTATCACCCATCGTTTGCTCAAGATTCCGACGGTCGCGACCTTACTGCCGCTGTATGCCGGGCATATCACCCAAGAGCGCGCCGCTAAGCTCGTCAAGCTACTCGAAAATGAGCACTCCTTTGGTCCGGCCTTCCCTGTCCCGAGCGTCCCGCTGAATTCGTTTTGGTTTCAGCCCAAACTGTACTGGCAAGGACCGAGCTGGGTCAATATCAACTGGTTGGTGATCGATGGCCTCGAGCGCTATGGTTACAAGGACCACGCCGCCGCGCTGCGCGACAGTACGCTCGAAATGGTCGCCAAAAACGGTTGTTATGAATATTTTGACCCGCGTGACGGCTCGCCGGCTGGGGCCGCCAACTTTTCCTGGACCGCCGCGCTCGCCATCGACCTACTCCGGCACTGAGCGACTAGTTGACCCGAAATTACCTCCCAACCAAGTTAGCGTTGAAGTGACGCTTGGTTACTTGGGTAGCTAGCTAACGACAGCGCTGGCCATCGTCAGTCGTCTTCGTCGGCCGGGCGATTGATCAGGAGGGGCTCGACCGCCGGCGACGTGCCGGCGATTTTGAGGACGTCTTTGTCGACTTTTTTGAGTTCCTTATGGGCGTTGTTGTAGTGATTGACGGTCGTACCCAGGCTATTGCCCAGTTTCTGCATAAAGCTCTCATAGGTCGAGATATGGCGGCCCAGTTCGCCGACTCGCTGAGCAATCTCTTTGGCGGTCTCTTCGATCTGCAGGCTACGCAGACCTTGGAGGACGGTCTGGAGATAAGCCATGAAACTGGTCGGGCTGACGATGATGACGTTTTTGTCGCGGAAAGCGTACTCGATCATGTCCCGAGCGCTAGTGTCGGCGGCGCCGATCTTGTTAATCAACAGGTCGTAATAGATGGCCTCGCTCGGGATGAACATGAAGGCAAAATCCATCGTGCCGTCTTTGGGGCGGATGTATTTGGCCGTCTCGTCGATCCGATTCTTGAGATCCGCTTTAAAGAGCCGCACGAAGGTTTCGCGCCGGGTTTTATCTTTTTCGACAATCAGACGGTTGTAGTTCTCGAGGCTAAACTTCGAATCGACGGGCAACATGATACCTTTGTCGAGCATCACGACGGCGTCACAAATCAGGTCCTTGCCGTCGTCGTCCTTACCAATTTTGTATTGGAGTTTGAATCGTTCGGGCGGCAGGACGTTTTCGAGCACCGAGCGCAAGTGGTATTCGCCGAGCACGCCGCGCTGCTTGGGATTCTGCAGGACGTTTTGGAGGGTGCGCAGCTCATCGGTGATGCCCATGACCTGCTTGTTGGACTCTTTGAGCTCGGTCAGGTTGCGCGTGACCTCGCTAATCAGCTTGGTGCTTTCGCTGAACTGGCGTTGCAGGCTGCCCATCATCAGAGCCTGGCTTTTGTCGAGTCGATCGGTGAGCTGGCTTTGAATCCCATCTTTGAGTTTGGTGATATCGCCGCTCAACTGGGCAAGGTCTTGTTTGAGCAATAAGGCGCTACTGCTGTCGGCGGCCGGCGTGGCTGGTCGGCGCAGGACAACTCCGAGCAAGACGAGCACCAGTATCCCCAAAACAACAACCGCGACAATCATGCCTCTAGTTTAGCACCTTAGGGCCGCGTCCTCGAAAACCATTATCGCCATGCCGGTACCAGCTGTGCCCAAGCCAATCTCCGCCACTAGGCAATCGCCTAATTCCTAATTCCTAATTCCTAATTCCTAATTCCTAATTCCTACTTATTATCAGACGGATGTTTTTGCAACCGATAGACGGCCGTGCCGATGATGATCAAGGCGAGCAGGCTCAGGAAGGCCCAACCCAGTCCTCGGAGCTGGAAGAGAACGGCCGCCAGCGCCGTCCAGAGGCCTCAGCGGAGCAAGAAGCGCTGGCCGAAGCTGGCGCCAACTATCATAAAACCGACCTGTTCGCCGATCAGCATTAGGCCGTAGAAGCCGCCGCTCACCCCTGAAAGACTCTGAAGGATTAAAGGTATAGTAACGACGAAAAAGAGGGCTCGAATATAGTTTTGACTGGCAATGGAATCTTTTAAGGCGCTGCGCCAAACCGCAAAACCGGCCAAATAGAGGGCGATCATATGGGTATGAATGTGAATATTCGTGTAACCCATCAGGAGGACTAACCACTGGATCGAGGCGAGACAGACGCCGAGGCTGAGCTCTTTGACCGGTTGCCTGGCCAAGCGGTTATAGTCAAACGTCAGCAGCCCCGCCATGAACAAACTAAGTGGCAAGAGTAAGCTTGGCTGAGCCGGGGCCAGGACGAGCAGCGGGCCGATATAGGCCGTCGCAACGCTTATCAGCCGGGTCGATCGGGCGGCCAGACTGCCGCTAGCCGACGCGACCAGCGGGACGATGGCGTAGGCGGCAGCAGCCGCGAGCACCGAAATGATAGCCGTTAGCCCCAAGGCATTGCTGTCATTAACGTCCGGCCGGAGACCGCTGAACAAAACGCCCTGCATGACAAGCGGCAAAAGGGCCAGCAACTGATTGTTGCGTTCAATTTTAGCAACCCCAATCACCGACAAAGCGATTACGCCGAGCGTCAGTGTCGTCACGAGCTGGGAGTGGGCATCGGCCAACGACACGGCCAGGGCGATGATTCCGGCCAGCGTGTAGCCCGTCACGTAAGCCTGGCTCGCTTCAGCGTAATAACCGGCAATCGGCACTTTAGCGGACAGCAGAAGTTTGCCACGGGCGATGGCCCGGGCCGCGATGCAGCTCAGCATGACCAGCAGGTAGCCGCCGGCATAGCCCGCCGCTCCCCAGTGAATCCCTAGACCGCCGCCGCCGATTGCGAACGGCGTTATCAATAGGCAGCCGACCACTAACCAACGGACCAAAGCCTGCCTGGTGGCGAGCGAGACGCCAATATTCCAAATTAGAGCCGCTCCCACGGCCACGCTAAAGCGCCGACTGTCGATACCGAATCCAAACAGCGCGTCAAACAATGGTATGAGGACGGTGATTGTCGAGACCAGCAGCCAGTTGGAATCTTTGGCCTGGTAGTGCAACCCGGCGAAGCTGACGATGATTATAAATGTCAGGCTGCCGAGCGTTCCAAAGCCCAGCGCTGCCGCCGGGATGAGCAACAAGGCCGCCGCCAAGACATACATGACGGAAGCCGGCGCATAGTCCTGTTTAAACGAGGCCAGCCGCGTCGCCACTACGACTAGGCCGCCGAGCAAGCCGGCACTAAGCGCGCAAAACAATAATTGTGACCGACTGCCCAGATTGTCCTGCAAGGCGTATTGACCAATCACGAACGGCAAGCCGACTAACAGTAACGCTGCCACATCGAGAG
>DHXX01000011.1:19650-31001 GCA_002413865.1 Candidatus Saccharibacteria bacterium UBA5145 | reverse complement strand
GTGTATAAGAGACAGCAATAATTGTGACCGACTGCCCAGATTGTCCTGCAAGGCGTATTGACCAATCACGAACGGCAAGCCGACTAACAGTAACGCTGCCACATCGAGAGCTTGCTCGCTGCGCAGTTTCCGCCAAACGATGGTGGCCAATACAGTGGCCAGCCCCAGCCCGACCACTAGGGGCCAAGGCTCTTCGATGCTAAGGGGCAAGGCGAGGAGACTGGCGACGGCAGCGATCTCAACCAGACTATGGACTTTGAGCGTTTTCCGGCTAGCGACCACGATGCCGACGCTGTACAGAGCGGTCACGACCATCAGCGTAATAGCCGCCGATACCAGAGTATTTTGGGTAGCAAAAACTGCGCTGACGGCGGCGGCGATAAACGACACCTGAGCCGCGGTGCTATACGACGTTCGATCTTTAGTTTGCCACCAGGCCAGCAGCGCGTAATAAACTCCCGCCAAGAACAAGGTAACGGCTAGCTGAATACTCCCAAACTGCGGCAGGAGGGCGATCGAACCCAACACGCTGAGCGGGATAAGCAGTTGGGAACTAACGTCACCGGCCCGATTGAGCTCCGAAGGTTGACCCCGCCAACGGCTGTTGACCGCTAGCAGCAAGGCGACCGCCAGCAGCCCCCAAGTATAGCCGTAAGCCGGCAAGTTGATCATCAAGACCGCCGACTCAATCGACGAGACGAAGCTTCCAATCAGCAAGTAGGCTATAAAGCCGTTTTTAATCCTAGTGAAAGCGCGGGCATAGAGGGCGATGCACGCTACCGAAGTGAGCAGCCAGACCGGACCACCGTTTGTTTGGCCGGACACCAGGTTATACCAGGCGACACCGGTTAGCGGCGCCACGATCAGCCCGGTGCCAACAAAACTTATGCCCGCTTGAGCCAATTTCTGATTCGTTTTATAGAGCCAGAGGCCGCCAAAATAGAGTACCGCGGCCGTGATACCGACGATAATGGTCCGCGTCAGCCCGTCTAGGCCGCCAATTGCCACGAAGAGCCCGACCGAAGCAATCAGCAAAAAAGCCCCGAAATACAGCAGCAGGATGGTGTTGTCGAGTGGCTGGGCCGACGCCCGAAGCGCCACAGACTCGGCTGGTGGCACGACTGCCGGAACCGCCTCGAGCGCCTGGTTCGGGGCGGACGATGCGGCTGGCTCCGGCGGCGGGCCATTGGCATATTCATAGGCACTCTTGCCTTGGATGAGCGTGTCGAGCAAATGTTTTTCTTTGTCCGTTTTGACCACTTCCCGAAATGAAGTCAAGTAGTTCTGCCACAATTGATCGCGCTGGTAGCCCTGTTGGGACAGTTTGTCGGTGTTTTTGCGACGAGCAAAAAGAAATATCAAGAGGAGTGGCACCCAGAGCCAGGCGAGGGCGAGTAATAGCTGCGTTAGTATCATATACTTTTGTGTACCCTTGTTATGCTAGCCTCATCGTATTACCAATGCCCGAAAAAGTCTAGTCGGCGTCGGGGATCAGTTACCGGCCATTTAGTGTCGACAAGCCTAAATGAAGCGCGTAATGATGAAGATGCTCAGCGCGCCGGCGACGGTCAGGCCGATCGTTTTATAACTGGAATGCTGGCTGTGGGCCTCGGGCAAGATCTCGCTGGCGCCGATGTAGAGCAGAAAGCCGGCAAAGAACCCGAGATAGAGCACCAGGCCGGTGCCCGAGACGTGGAACAACAAAGTGGACAGCGCGCCAATAACCGGTGCCAGGGCGTCCAAGACTAAGAAACCGACGGCGTGCCGAGACTTATTCTTGTTGACCAGCATCAGGTTGACAGTATTCAGGCCGTCGGTAAAATCATGGGCGATAACGGCCAGCGCGACGGCTAGGCCAACGCCCTTACCGGCCTGAAAACCGAGACCGATGCCAACGCCGTCCAAAAGGCTGTGACCAATCAAAGCGACAGCGCTCGCCACACCGACGTGTGGGTGGTGGTGCAAAGTGTATTCATCTTCTTGGGTGTGATGAATCAGTAAGCTTTTTTCGACGGCGTGAAACAACAAAAAACCAATTACCAGCGCAATCATCGGACCGGTCGGGCTTAAATGCTCGGTCGAAAGCGCCCGAAATATCTCGGGCAGCAGGTCGAACGCCACCACGCCCAGCAAGACCCCGGCCGTGTAACCCAAAATACGGTGTAGATTATCTTTGTGGCGAAAAGCGAAGATGCCGCCGAGAAGGGTCGAGACGAAAGTCAGCGCCGAAAGTAGGATTGGCAACATGCCCCCAGCATAGCCGAGCCGCCGGCCTTATTGCAAATTTGTCGCAATTTATGCTACATTTGCAGCATGAGCGAAACCGTAGCGGCCCTCCAGCACGCCCTCCAGCAAGAACGTTTAAGCGTCACCAACCCTCGTCGAGTCGTTTTCCAGGCTTTGCAAGACGCCGAACCGCAGACCATGCCCCAACTAATCGCTCGCTGCCGAGGCGTCATCAATCGCGCCAGTATCTATCGGACGGTTGTGCTGTTTGAGCGCCTTGGTATCGTTCAACGCCTGCAGATCGGCTGGAAATATAAGCTCGAGTTGAGCAACGCCTTTCAACACCATCACCACCACCTGACTTGCCTGCAATGCGGCGGCGTGACGCCTCTACCCGAAGACGCTTTGCTCGAAAAACAGCTGGACCGGCTAGCCCGGCGTCACGACTTTGCGGCCCAAGATCATCAATTAGAAATCCGCGGCCGCTGCGCTTCGTGCCAAACATAAAAATATCCGGGAAGATTATTCCCGGATCGTGGAAGTCTCACACTTCCTATGTTTAGCGTATGCTTGTTGGCTCAATAGTTCAATGACTTTTATCACAAATCCCCCTGCCCCAGGGGGGTCCGGCGGACGATAAGTTTATATAGTTTGGCGCAGTGCCTGGACAATATCCTGAAGTCGACTGTGACCGGACTCATCGGCGGTCGCTTCGAGAGCAGCCGTGATGCGTTGCACCAGAAATTTACTGGCTTTAACCGAGATAGTGTGGCGGGCGCGGATGGTATGGGCGGTGATGTTGGCGGCATCGCTACCGAATATTTGCTTGGCCTTGCCGCGGATAACGAGCATGTCGCGCGAGCCATAGATGACGTCCATCGGCATCTGTAAAAGCTTGATATCGGCGGCGGCGGTCTGTTCCATTATGGTGTGCTCCAGGCTTTTTACAAACGGCCGCCAGGTTTCAGCGCTGATTTCGGCACCGACGACTCGCCTGGCTAGGCGCTCCACCAGACGGGCAGTGTCGGGGTTAAACGTCGGCTGCAAACGGGTTATCTGCTGGAATAATTTGAAGTACAAGTCGAGGCGTAACCGATAACTGCGCTTATCGGGCAAACCTTCATAGAGGGGCATTTCATAGAGCACCATTTGTTTGACGAGGTCTGGTCGCCGGCGAGCGACCCGCACGGCCACTAAACACCCCATCGAGTGCCCGACCAGAACGATCGGTTGCTTGGCATGGAGTTTTTGGAGGCTGGCGATGACGCTGGTGGCATGATCGTCGATGTTATAGTCGGGCCAGCCCGGTTTGGGCGAGTCGCCAAAACCCAGCAAATCATAAGCCACCACACGACAGCCGGTTTGGGCGGCCAAGGCCGCCACCACGGGCTGCCACACCCCGGCCGAACGACCGATGCCGTGCAGTAGCACCACCGCCGGACCATCGCCTTGGTCGACGATACGGGCTAACTGGTATGGTCGCCGGAGCCAGCGATGCCAAAGATTGTCGATAGGGTGTATCGAATTCATAGCATAACCTACTTACTAGGCCGCCGCTGAGTCAGTCTGTCGGTCGGCTTGGCTGCGGATGACCTCGCGCGAGGCAAGGTATGAAGCGCCGATTACGCCCAGCCCGGCAATGCCGGTGACGGCATCGGGTATTTCAAATAACACGCTGCCGAGCAGCGCCACGGCCAGTACGAAAATGGCATAGTGCGCCCCGTGCTCGAGGTAGATGTATTCGCTGAGCGTGCCTTTTTCGACCAAAAAAACCGTTAGGCTACGGACCCAAATAGCGCCTACGCCCAGCCCCAGCGCAATCAGGATGACTTTATCAGTAATCGCGAACGCCCCCAGCACGCCGTCGAAGCTAAAACTGGCGTCGAGCAACTCCAAATACATGAATGCCAGTAAAGCTCCCCAACCGGAGTACATCTGCTTACTAGTCTCGCCGGTCAAGCGACCAAGCGCGTCGATAAACAGTTTCATCACTACATAAGACACGACGCCCGTCACCCCGGCCCGAATCACCACACCGCGGTCTTCCCCCGCGACGGTGGCCACGGCGCCGACGGCCAGCAGACCAACCAGCGGCGCGACCCAAACCGCTCCCTCGAGGCGCTGCAGAGGCCGTTCTAAACGGGCGAGCCACACGATTTCACGCTCGTGATCCAAGAAGAAGTACAGCACCAAAGTCAACAAAAAAGCGCCGCCGAAAGCCGCGATACTGGCGTGAGCGCCGTGGAGATGGGCCGCATAAACGCTCGGGTGGTGCAACGCGTCGTCGATCACCGTCGTCCATTTCAAATGGGCCGTCACCGCCACAATCGCAATCGGGAAGATAAAGCGCATGCCGAGAATGGCAATCACCATACCGACCGTCAAGAAAAGCTTGCGCCACAAGGCCGGCAAGCGATCCAGTATTTTGGCATTCAAAATAGCGTTGTCAAAGCTGAAGGCCACCTCGATGGCGATCAAGATGGCGGCCGAGATGGCGCCGCTCGGGCCAAGCCAAATAAAGGCGCCGATTATCGCCGCAACCGTCAATAGTCCAGAGAAGCCAAAGTAACGAAGCATTACGTATCATCTTAGCACGGACTTATTTCTGATTTGGCGTCGAAAGCGGTTGCCAAGTCCGGCCTATAATCGGTACAATGGAGCGAACATGTTCACACTTATCCCGCCGGAAGACACCCGGATTTGAGTTTTATCATCGTCTTCGTTGAAGTCACTCTCCTCGTGATGGCTTCGGCGATTTGCTCCGGCTTAAACATTGCCATCATGTCGATCGATACGGCCGAGTTAAAGCGCAAGGCCAAGCTCGGCAATCGACAGGCCAAGCGTGTCTTGCCGCTCAAGGGTAAGACCCACCTGACGCTGGCCAGTATCTTGCTGACCAATGTCGCCGCCGTCTCCGCTACCTCGCTGGTGCTCGAACACTACTTCGGGAGCCTGCTGTCGGGCGTGATTAGTACCCTACTGATCGTCATTTTAGGCGAAGTGATCCCCCAAGCCCTCTTCGCCAAAAAACCGCTGATGTGGGCCAGCTATTTTGCGCCAATCCTCCGACTGATGATTATTATCACCTACGTCATTTCCAAACCGCTTGAACTATTGCTCGATCGAATTATTGGCCGCAAACCACCCGAATTCCAGAGCCGCCACGAACTCGGTATGATGATTACCGAACACCTCGGCCAAAACAGTAGCGAACTCGATGACGACGAGGTCGAGATCATCCGCGGCGCTCTCCAGCTAAGCGAAAAGCGGGTGCGGGACATTATGACGCCGATTAAACGCGTTTATTGGCTAACCCCCGACACCAAAATCACCGCCAAACGTCTGGACGAGATCAAAGCCAGCGGCCTCAGCCGGATACCGATATTTAATCGTGCACTGACAAAATGTTACGGCATCTTGCTGACCAAAGAGATGATCGACGTCGACTTCGACGAGCAAATCTACCGGATCGATGACTTGCCCCTCCACCCGGTTCAGCCGGTCGGCAGCCGGACAGCCCTCGACACCATGTTCCGCGTCTTCATCAGCGCCGGTACGCACTTGATACCGGTCGAGCGCGACGACGCCATCGTCGGTATCATTACGATCGAAGATTTGATCGAAGAAATCATCGGCCACGAAATCGAAGACGAGACTGACCGCCTCAACAAAAACAAAGTCCGTTTCGCCCTCCGCCTCTAGATTTGGTAGATAGGGGATGGTAGTTGGTAGATGGGGAGCGCTGCGCGCTTGAGCTCGAGGAGCTCCCCCATCTTCCAACTACCAATCCCCATCTACCAATTCCTAACCAGCGGCGCGCCAGTCGGGTGAACGGCCGTACCGAGCCAAGAGCTTGGTTTGGGGCGCCGCTTTTTCGGCGACGGCGAGCGGCACGGTGGCGGCGTCATCTGGCAACAGCGCCCTGTCCGACGACAAAGCGTCGTTATAGACAGCCAGTGAGACATCAGGGGCGACAGCGAGCGGCATACCGATAGCCACGGCGAGGTCCCAGGCGTGGACCAACAGGTCGGTGGCAACTTGGCGCAAATAGCTGTCGATACTGACGTCGCCGCGGGCGGAGTGAATGATTTCATCGGGGTCGGCTTCGTTGCCGGCGGCCTCGGCGGCGTCGGCGGTAGCCTGCCAATTGGCGCTCAGTTCGATATCCGTCTCATCGACGACATTTTCACCATTTTCGTCCTCGTCCGTGGTCGCTTCAACGTTTTCACCGGCTAGCAACTTGGGTACAACGCGCAACTCACCCAATAGGTGGTCGAGCAAATCACCGACGTGCCAATCGGCGCAGGGCGTGGCATTGGCGTAGTGTTCCGGGCGAACTTGTTTGACGACGCCAGTCGCCAGCGCTAAACACTTGCTAAACAATTCTGCTCCGTCCATAGACTGACCACTCCTTTATGTATCTATTGGTTCAACCCATCTATCATACGGAGCTCGACTAGGCGCTGACTGTAAGCTTTTTTGCACAGAAAAATCGATCGTGCCTAGCTAACGTGGATCATTCTAGTCATTTACTTAAAATTGAAATCTACTTCTTGGCGGTGATAACAACATAGCGCATGTAAGAGCGGTAACGATAGTACTCAACCGCCGACATCGCATTAACGAATTTATGCTCCAAATGAAAGAAGCGGATTAATTTATAAGGTACGTAGGCAGCTCCTGCAAATAGACGCAGCATCGGTAAAATGTGCGGGCTTATATCTTCGACCACTATATCGGTAAAGCCCGCGTCCTTCAACAACCGTTCGGGAACTCCATAAGTCAAACGCTGAAATGTTGGCATCGCCGCGAATTTGTTGACTTGCTCGAAAGCTTTACGCGCCGCCTGGGGCATAACAGCGTCAGTCGCCCGGTCGTATTCAAAAAGTGCTAGCTTGCCGCCTGGTTTTAAAACGCGATAAAACTCACTCAATGCTTGCTCTGGTTCGGTAGCATGGACGAACGTTTCCATAGTATAGACACCGTCAAAATATTTGTCGTCAAATGCAAGTTTCTGATAGTTCATTCTTGAAATATTTATTCTATCGCTTAGTCCACGGCTGGCAATATTCTTTTTGGCGAGTTTGATATGACGATCAACTAGATCGATTGCTTCAACGTTCAGTCCTTGCATCGCCATGTATGACGCAACGTCGGCGACACCGGCCCCGGCATCTAATACTTTCGCGCCGGCGGGCAGACTTAACGCGCCAGCCAGTTTCTGTTCCATTGCCCGGAGGGCTTTACTGATTGGGAATGGCCGACAACTCGGTGTTTTATAGTAGCCGAAGTGTCGGGTGTTAGAGAGAAAAAGCTGATAGCCCCAACGCGATTCTCGGGTTGCGTAGTAATCTTGGATTGATGGTTTATTTGCTAGCATGTAATCGAATTATCTCTGTCATATCAATGTGAATAATTAGTGTCGTAGGCAAGTAAGGGCTGGGCTCTGGGGAATTGGTTACAGTAAAGCGGCTTGAGAATTATCAGCATCGGCTGAATCGTCCTGGCCGCTGTCGAGCTCTAAGCCCTTGATACGCGGCATGGCGGTCTGGCCGATTTGGCCTTGCATGCTGCCGATGATGTTGGCAGTGCCCATCAGCAATTTATGGGCTTGCTTGTCGCGCTGGGCCCACAGCTTTTCATAGGCGACGCGCTCTTTTTGGACCTGCTGGGTCATGGCTTGGTAGGTCTCGACCATCGATTCGATTTGCTGAATAAACTCATGACTCGTCACATAGCTATAGAGCGACTCGGCTTTGCCGCCTTGATTCTGGGCCAGGGCTTTTTGGAGGCCGACATCGAGCAGGCCTTGGCGCAGGAGGGTACCGAGAACGAGCGCCAAGTTGGGTTTGCAGACCCAGACGCCATCGTGCTGGCCCATGTCGTCACTGATTTGTTTGGGCATCGTCTCGGTAATGATGACGGCGACGTTGGCTTTGGCGTCGCGCAGGTCCTGCTTGAGCTTGGGCACCCAGCTGTCGGTCCAATTTTTGGTGCGCTTGATCTCCCACAGTATGACCCCGCAAGCCGTTCCCCGCGGACTCCGCACCGTTTGGCTGATATCCCCGCCCTTGACTCCCTTGGCAACGGGTTCGATGGCGTCGTCGCGGAAGGCGCCGGCTAGGGCGGCCTCAAAATCGAGCTCCATGATCTCACCTTGCAATTGCTGCGAGCCCTGGGCGGCTTTGCGCTGGGCGTCGTCGAGGGCTTTTTGGAGGTCGGTAATCGTCTTTTCTTTGGCGGCTAAGTTCAAGCGTTGCCGTTCGTCGGCCAGTTTGGTGGCTTCGGCGCGAATCTTGGCTTCCTCTTCGATCAATTTCTTTTGCATGTCCAGCTCGGCGTTGTCTTTGGCCTTGTTGGCTTCGCGGACGGCCCGGCTGAGTTCGGTGAGTTGCTCGCGCAATTGCTTCTTTTCGACTTCGGTGCTGACGGCGTCGTCGCGCAGGCTTTTCAATATCATAGCTTGCTCCGCCGCGGCTCGTTTTTGGGCCGATAAGGCTTCGGCTTCGAGTCGCTTGGTAGTGATAGCGAGCTCCGTTTGGGCCTCTTTTTGGGCTAGTTCCATGGCGACTTCGGTCGAACGGCGAGCCGCCGCGGCCGCTTCGGCTTTGACCCGCACTAGCTCAGCGACGTGTTTCTGGTGCTCGGCGGCCAGCACCCGGGCTTCGATCTGCCCTTCCAACGCCTTGTCGATTTCGATTTCCGCCCCACAGTTCGAACATTTAATCGTATTCATGGCACTATTATCTCAGGCTTGGCCAATCCTCCCAAATACTAAATCGCCAATAATTAAAACCACTGGCGCGTCAATTTTAGATTACCGGGTTGGGCGGCGGTTGAAACAGGGGTCCAAGTGCGCTACACTAGGGGTAATCGGCAATAGCGTTATTGCCCTTAACCAACCAAGCGCTGTGATGCGCTTTTTATATGTAAACCGAAGGAGATCTTTTGAATTTCATGGCCGACAGCCTAACCAACAATACCAACCTCGCCGTCAAAGAAATTTCGGGCAAACTCGCTAATACCGTCTTTAATGCCCACTCTATAATAGTGCTGGTCTTATCGGTGACAGTCGCCCTGTTGCTGGGTCGCGCCATCGCATCGGTCTTGCGCCGCCTGGTCGTAATGCTCGGTAACCGCTCCGACAAAACCCAGAACCTGCGCGTCGTCAATCGCTTACGCCGCTACGAAACGATGATCGTCTTGAGTATCGCCATCATCCGTACCGGCTTGATCCTGTTTGCCCTCTACTTTTGGTGGACGTTCGTGCACCCGTCGGGCCAGCCAACGGCGATTATCGGTGCTAGTGCCCTAATCGTCGTCATACTAAGCGGCTCCCTCAGCCCGGCCCTGCGCGATATCGCCGCCGGCAGCCTGATGATGGTCGAACAATGGTATGGTGTCGGTGATCACATTCGCGTCGAGCCATTTGAAGACCTCCAAGGGGTCGTCGAACGAGTCACGCTGCGCTCGACGCGCATCCGCGGGCTGAACGGCGAAATTATCTGGATCAATAACCAAAATATCCAAGGCGTCCGCATCACGACCAAGGGTATCCGGACGATTGGACTGGAACTATTCGTGACCGATCTAATCGGCGGTCAAAGGCTGATCGAAAAAACTAACAAGCGCTTGCCGATCGGGCCGCTGCTCGTCGTCAAGCCCCTGGAAATTACTTCGACCGAAGAAGTCGGTGAAAATTTATGGCAAATCACGGCGATTGGCGAAACCGCCCCGGGGCGCGAGTGGCTCATCCAGGACTCGGCGACGGAACTCATCAAGCGGCTCGACGAAGAAAGCAAAACCCAAATCATCGCCCACGGCCCGCTGGCCCGCTTCGCCGACAGCGAGGCCGAACGCCGATTTACCCGCACCATCTCCAACGCCCGCAAACGGCCGACACCCAAGCGCCACCCGCTCGGAAAACCAACCACCCCGCGCGCTAAGAATCCAAAGCGTAAGTAAGTAGAAAGTTCATAAAGTTATAAAGTTGAAAGTCAGCCCAGGGCTGCAGCCGTACTTTATAACTTTATAACTTTCAACTTTATAACTACCTAGTGCTTAACGCTCAAACGCTGCTCTTGGTAAATGGCGTAGCGCAAAGCGATCAAGAGCGCCAAGTTCACCAGGAAGCTCGGGATCGCCCCGAACTGGATTCGCGAAAAGATAAAGAATTCGGTCAGGAGCAAGTTGACGAGCGTCGCCCGGCGGAACCATTCAAAACCAGCCGTCCGCGAGCTGGCCAATTTGATAGCCCCGGTCAAGGCCAAACCACCGGCCACCAGCGACGACAACAGCTGGCCAACGATCAATTCGCTGCCATACGAATCATTGCCGCGAAACAGCGGCTTAATGTCATCGAAATTATTAATGACGCTAGCGAAAATTATGACCAAAAACAGCCCGGCTTGAATAATAAACAAGGCCGCCACTAAACGGTTCGAGCCGCGCCGTTTCCAAAAACGCTGGTATTGCCGGTTCAGATAATCGAGCAGCCGGTAGAATTTGTTGGGGGCATCGCTCGGCACGACTTCGACCCGCCCCAGTAAAGTCTGTAATTCCTGGGTGATAAAGCTGGCTTGGTCGGCTTTGGCCAGTAGCTGCCGGATACGGGCTTTCTCGAGACTATCCATATCGTGCAGGACGGCTTCCTCGAACTGATTGAGGGCGTTGAGCTGGTATTCCCGATTGGACAATCGCTGCGTCCGACTGAGGAAGTTAAAGAGCAGATAGAGGACGATAAAAATGGCGTAAATCAGGCCGATTGTCGGGCGGAAGAAGTAATTATTGTCTTTGGTAAGGAACTTACCGAGTTCGTCGATAAAAATGCCGAAACCGACGCCGCCGACCAAGGCCGCCAAGCGCAGCACCCGCGCCCCCAAAAACGAGATGACGAGCGTGATCGAGGCCAGCATCAACAAGCCGCCGTACAGCATGTGGGCGATATGCAGGCTGCCGCCNNGGTGAAAGACGTTTTGGAACATTAGCTACAGTATAGCTGAAGAGACCGCAGAGGAGTTAGAAATTAGTAAATAGAAATTAGGGAAGCTGCCTGAGCTACCCTATTTCCTAGTTACTAGTTACTATTTACTGATTACTGACTTAGCGTTTGCGTTTTTTGGCGT
>DHXX01000011.1:0-19547 GCA_002413865.1 Candidatus Saccharibacteria bacterium UBA5145 | reverse complement strand
AGGAACAGCTCGAGGTTATCACGGGCCGCCACGTTGCGGTGAAAGACGTTTTGGAACATTCCCTACAGTATAGCTGAAGAAGCTGCGCAGGGGTTAGGAATTAACAAATAGTAATTAGGGAGGCTACCCGAGCTCCCCTATCTCCTGACTACTGATTTAGCGTTTGCGTTTTTTGGCGTCGAGTTCGCGTTTGCGCAGGCGCAAGTTTTTGGGAGTAACTTCGAGGAGTTCGTCATTTTCGAGGAAGTCGAGACACTGCTCGAGGCTAAAAATGGTCGGCGGCGTCAACTGGACGACACCGTCGCTCGAGCTGGAGCGCATGTTGGTCAGGTGCTTCGGCTTGCAGACGTTCATTTCCATGTCTTCTTGACGGGTATTGAGGCCGACGATTTGACCGGCATAGACCTTTTGGGCGGGATTCACGAAGACCGTGCCGCGGGCTTCGGCGTTCTGCAAAGAGTAAGGGGTGGTAATACCCTGTTCGAAAGCGATCAGGACACCGTTACGGAGCTGGTTGAGGGCGGCCGTTTGGGGCTGGTAGCCGATTGTCAGAGAGTTCATGATGATCGTACCCTTGGTGTTGGTGATCAGAATGTTGCGCATACCGAGCAGCGAGCGGGTCGGTAGCTCATAGATCAGTTTGGTGACGCCCTTGGGGCTGGCAAACTGTTCTTTGAGAGTGGCCCGGCGGACGCCAAGTTCCATCTGGACGGTACCGACGTGTTCGGCGGGGACTTCGATAATCAATTCCTCGATTGGTTCGAGCGTTTGACCGTCTTTTTCAATCGTCACAACCTGCGGGCGACCGACTTCAAACTCATAGCCTTCGCGGCGCATGGTTTCGATCAGAACCCCGAGGTGGAGTTCGCCGCGACCGGCCACTGTGAAGCCGATACCGTCGTCTTGGACCTGGAGGCCGACATTGGTTTCGATTTCGCGCTGCAGGCGGTCACTAATTTGGCGCGAAGTGCTGAATTCGCCCTCGATGCCTTTGAAGGGTGAGGTGTTGGGTCCGAGGTAAATCCGTAGCGTCGGGGCTTCGACTTCGATAATCGGCAGGGCTTCGGGTTGGGTAGCGTCGGCAACGGTTTCACCGATCTTGGCACCGGGGATGCCCGTCAGCTGGACGATGTCACCGGCCACGCCGGCTGGAACTTCTGACTTGCTGATACCGTGGCTCATGAAAATGTTGTCGACTTTGGCCTTCACGAAGCTACCGTCTTTTTTACAGAGCACGACCGGGTCACCGGTTTTGACGGTGCCACGGGTGATGCGGCCAATGGCGTACTTGCCTTTGAAGGTATCGTGGGCCAGCGCCGTGACCAACATCTGGAAAGGTTTGTCGAGTTCGATCGAAGGGGCTGGGATTTTGTCGATGATGGCGTCGAAGATGACACCCAAGTCGCCGTCGACATCGGCGTCATCAGGGGGAGTAATCCAGGCTTTACCGGCCCGGCCGGCGGCGTAGTAGACCGGGTAGTGCAGCTGGTCTTCATGGACGGCCAGTTCGAGGAATAAATCAGCTAATTCGTCTTCGACTTCTTTGATGCGGCGGCCGGCTTTGTCGATTTTGTTGATGATAACGATGGGACTGAGTTCCGCAGCCAGGGCCTTTGCGAGCACAAACTTGGTCTGGGGCATCGGGCCTTCTTGGGCGTCGACGATCAGCAAGCAGCCGTCGGCCATGTTGAGGGTGCGTTCGACTTCACCCGAAAAGTCGGCGTGTCCCGGCGTATCGATGATATTGATCCGGTAGTCATTGTGCTGGACGGCGGTAATCTTGGCTGTAATGGTAATACCGCGCTCGCGCTCTTGGTCGCCGCTGTCCATGATGAGGGTCTGGGTCATTTCGGCTTGGTTGTCGCGGAAGGTTTGGGACTGCTTGAGCAGGCCGTCAACGAGGGTGGTTTTGCCGTGGTCAACGTGGGCAATAATAGCAATATTACGAATTTTGGTAGGATCTTGAATCTTCATAGTCGAGTAACGCCTTACTAATTTACGCTTAACATTAAAACAAGTGCGTCCGGCGCACTCGTGCTTCGCCTCATTATAGCATAAGCTTCCCTGTTCGGCAACGTCTGGATAGCTTACTGTTCGACCTTTACCGTCGTACCAAACTGATTTGAAGTATCCCGGTACTATTACTCAGAAATCATTACTCATTTACAAAATTATTTGCAGATTTATAATTTTTCAGACCGCCCAACTTGCGGGCATCTAATAAATAACACTTGGTAAATAATTTAGTAAATTTATAAATGAACAATGACAAATATTCTGACTAGCTGGATCTAGGGGTCAGGCGTTTACCAACCCGATAGGCTACAATGGGGAGATGGATAGTAGACCCCTCGCCGAACGATTGCGCCCCGAAACTCTGGCTGACGTGATTGGCCAGCAGCATTTAGTCGGCGCCGGCAAGATCATCCGCGAAATTATCGCCCATAAGCAGCCGACCAGTTTGATCTTGTGGGGGCCGCCCGGCAGCGGCAAAACGACCCTCGCCCGCATCATCGCCCGGGAAACCGGGGCCGAGTTCATGGAGCTCAGCGCCGTGACTTCCGGCAAACCCGACGTCGTCAAAGTCATCGCCCGCGCCGAACAGAACCGCCGCCTAGGGATGCAAACGATTCTGTTCGTCGACGAGATCCACCGCTTCAATAAAGCCCAGCAAGACGCCTTTCTGCCCCACGTCGAGGACGGCACCATCATCCTGATTGGCGCGACCACCGAAAACCCCAGTTTTGAGGTTATTAACCCCCTACTCAGTCGCTCGCGGGTGCTCGTTTTGGAACCGCTCGACGTCCCGAGTATTACCACTATCGTCAAGCGAGCCGCCGCCAGTCTCAAACTGTCGGCCAAGCAGTTGCCGGCCAAGAGTATCGACCTGCTGGCCCGGCTGGCCGGTGGCGACGCCCGGGTGGCTCTCGGCAACCTCGAACTAGCTTTTCAGCTCGCCGCCGGCGCACCGATCACCACGACCATCGTCGAGACCGCCGCCCAAACCCGCCTGCCCGGTTACGACAAGAAAGGCGAACAGCACTACAACGTCGTCAGCGCCTTCATCAAAAGCCTGCGCGGCAGCGACGCCACAGCCGCACTGTACTACTTGGCGCGGATGTTGCAGGCCGGCGAAGACCCGAAGTTTATCGCCCGGCGCCTGGTAATCTTCGCGTCAGAAGATATCGGTCTGGCGGCACCGGCGGCGCTCAACCTGGCAGTATCGACCTTTTTGGCCGTCGAGCGGATCGGCCTGCCCGAAGCCAGTTACAACCTCTACCACTGCGCGGCGGTCCTCGCCAAAGCCCCCAAATCACGCGTCGTGACCGATGCCATGCACGCCGCCCAAGCCGCCGCCCAAGAGTATCCCGACGTGGCGGTGCCCCTGCATTTGCGCAATGCCCCGACCAAGCTCATGAAAAACCTCGGCTACAGTAAGGGCACTAAGTGGGAAGCCGGTTTCAAGCACCCCCAAGGTTTTTTGCCACCCGAACTAGCCGATAGCGACTTTTTTGCGGACTGATCGGTCGACCGCCCAGTAGACCAAAAACGGTAGCAGCGCTATCCAGAGGCTGCAAACAATGATAAAGAGGTGTTGCGATAGGGCGCTCGAGCGGTCGGCCAACAAAAAGACAGCGGTGGCAACGCCGAAACCAAACCAACTGAGGCCGATGATGTGCAACAGCCAGCGCAACGGCCGGGCAACCCGTTGTTTGACAGCCAGCAAGTACCACAAGCCGACGATGCTCATGGTCAGCCCGCCTATCGAACCTATGCTAGCAGCACCGTGGATGATAATTAGCGGATGACCCGACAAAACGTTGCAGCGCTGGACAGTATCGAGACAATCGACCGGTAAAAGCGCGTCGAGCGCCGTTAGGAAGCCGAACAGGCCGTAGCCGATGATTGACCAATCGAGCAACCAGTGGCGCGGCCGACCAGTCAAGCCGCGCAGTAGCACGGCGATCGTGACGACGACCAGGCCGCTCAGGATATCGAGCCCGGCGAACAGCCAGTTATAGGGTTGACCGAGGCCTTCGAGGTTACTCGCCAGGCCGCGGTTAGCAATTGGGTTGAGCACATAACCGAGCGGCCACGAACAGTACAAGACAGCGGCGCCGGTCGCCGCTGTCAGTAATTTCCAGTCCAGGGGTTTAGCAGGCCGTGACATAGTACTCTTAAGTGACTATTACGCCGATCTAGAGCAACGAGTTAAGGTCTTTGTCGAGCTGGTTGGGGTTGACGCCAGTATCGATCGGAGTGGCGTCGAGGGCGGCGCTGGCCTTGGTGAGGTCAGCCGAGTTTTGAATCTTATTCGGGACGCTGTGCGTGCGGGTCAGGCTGGCGGTAGTGCTATCGACTTGGTTGCTATTCATGACGCGGACGCCGGCAAAGGCGACGATGCCAAGGAGGGCGATGACCGCCAAAATAGCGACAAATCCAAATCCGTTTTGGTCAATTGTAAAACGCTTCATGCTTAGTTACTCCTTACGGTAGTTGGGGTTGCTGTAGAGGTAGCGTCGGTCGTCGTCTTAGTGGCGGCCAACAGGTTTTGGACGACGGCTTTGACGGCCGTTTTGTAGGCCTTGAGGTCGGTGCGGGTTTGGGTGGTAGCCGCCTTGAAAGTGGCGACGTCTTGGGCGACGCTGACGTTGTTACAAAGGTCTTGTGCAGGTGTAACTTTCTGCAAGTTGGCGATTGAGGTGGCTGACGCAAGCTTGGCGGCGTCTGCCGTTACAATCAGAGCCGACAGGTCGGTACTGCTGATGTTCTTGCTGGTCTGGAAAGCCAAGGCCTTAGTGTAAACATCGTCGATGCGCGTCTGGTAGCTTTGGCTGTTGCGGGTGATGACGGTAAACTTGTTGGTCAGGCCCTGTTTGTGGGCTTCACAGACTTTTTGGCGTTCCGTAGCGGTGAGCTTTGACGGATGCACTTTTTGGAGCTCGGCGACGAGCGTTTTGCCTTTGGAATGAAGTTCGGTGGTTTGGGAGTCGTCGCTGGCGACGGTCGAAGCGGTATGAACTTCGGTTTCAGTTCCAGTAGTTTTATCGCCCGATCCGCTCGGACTGGTCGTCGTAGCACTAGTTGCCGACACCTTCTGGCCTTCACCGCTACCTTGGCTGGCAAAAACCGGCACGGCCGCTAGAGTAGTAAAAGCTAACAGTAAAGCGGGTACTGCCAAGCTAATTTGCTTAAAATGGTCTTTCATAGTCATATGTTGTCCTTTTTTAGTGGTACCTCTTATGGTAATACAGGAAGAGGATTTTTCAAACTTATTTCGACCGAAGCTAGAACCGCTTGGTGAGAACCTAGTTATTTGGAATTAGGAATTAGATTGAGCTACAGCCGCTCAACCCTACTTCCTATTTCCTATTTCCTAATTACTAATTACTAGTTCCAACGATCTGCTCCCAAGGCAGCTCCGCCTTGCCAAAGTGACCATAAGCCGAAGTCTGGCTATATATAGGACGGCGCAGCTCCAAACGGTCGATAATCCCCTTGACGCTGGTGTCGATCAGTTTGTCTTTGAAGTCGTGCAGGGCTTGCTCGCTGACCGTCGCCGTGCCAAAGGTGTCAATCGTCTGCATCAACGGCAATGGTTGGCCGATGACGTAGGCCAGACCGACTTCACACTTGGTGGCCAGGCCGGCGGCGACGATATTCTTAGCGATAAAACGGGCTGCGTAAGCGCCCGACCGGTCGACCTTACTCGGATCCTTGCCGCTGAAAGCGCCACCGCCGACGCGGGCATAGCCGCCATAGGTATCGACGACGATCTTGCGTCCGGTCAGACCGGCGTCACTCTCGGGGCCGGGAATGTGCCACAGGCCGGTGCCGTTGATGATGATGTCGGCGTCGGCCGGCAGCGCAAACTTATAACTTCGCAAAACTGGTTCGATGACGGTTTTGATCAGGCCGGCGCGCACTTCGGGGGCACTGGTGTCTTCGGCGTGGGCGACGGCGGCGACCAGCTTTTCGACGGCCACCGGTTTGCCGTCTTCGTAGCGGATGGTGACTTGGGTTTTACCGTCCGGTCGCAACCAGGCGAGTTCGTGCTTTTCACGGGCTTCGTCGATCCGGCGCGCCAGGGCGTGGGCCAGGGCTATCGGCAGCGGCAACAGTTCGGGCGTTTCGTTAATGGCGAAACCGAACATCATACCTTGGTCACCGGCCCCGTCGGCGTCGACGCCAATCGAGATCTCGGGCGACTGTTGATGCAGGTCATTACTAAATTCCGACTCCTGGCTAAACCCCCAGGCCGGTACGTTGTATCCGAGCCGTTTGACGGTATCACGGGCTATGAGCTCAAAGTTAAGCACGGCCGTGGTTTTGATTTCACCAAACAGGGCAATCTTGTTGGCACCGGCGACAGTTTCGATACCGGTCCGTGACTTGGGATCTTGGGCGAGGGCGGCGTCGAGGATGGCATCGCTGATAGCGTCACAAATCTTGTCGGGGTGCCCCGCACAAACGCTTTCGCTGGTAAATAGTTGGCTTAAGTTTGACATAAAAATATCCTTCCCCCGTGTTGCCCGGGAAAGGATATAAAGAGATCTTCAATATCTTCCCCGAATTTCGGGACTAGATGGAGCACCTTGCCCTTACGGTAGGCTGCTGGCAGGTCACGGAGCTAGATCTCTCGCTGCACTCTGTATATTTAAATTGTTAATGCCTAACAATCATAGCACAGCCCCGCCCGCTATAGCCTAGAAGCCATTTCTTTAGTATAATCACCTCTTGTAGCTCGCATACAGTGTAACTATTTTAAGTAATGGCTATGATTCCCGGATAGAGGGAAAAGAGCAGCCCACGCGACGAATTTATTTCGGCGCCTGGCGCGATGAGAAAAACCGTAGGTTTGTCTCGTTACCGGTAATGGGGATTGGCCAAGTGGTAAGGCAGTGGATTCTGGTTCCACGATCGGGGGTTCGAATCCCTCATCCCCAGCCATAAAGCTTATGCTTAAATAGAGTCACGAAAAGTGGCTCTATTTGTTTGCTATACTATTCCATATGACTCGGCACTGTACAACTTGCGGCCTTCCTACGAACCAAATAAAAGACAATTTGTGGGTTTGCGAAAATAATCATGACAACTGGGTAAATCCAGCAGCTGGAGCTATAGTCTACGTTTTAAAAGACGGTAAGGTCCTGTACGGCGTACGGAGCGTTGAGCCAAATTCAGGAAAGCTCAGCCTTCCTGGTGGCTTCATAGAAATTGGCGAAAGTGCTGAAACGGCAGCAATTCGAGAAGTGAAAGAAGAACTAGGAATAAACGTAACCTTGATTGACTACCTAGGATCTTATTCGAGCGATTATGCTAGCGGCAAACCTGCTATAAATATAGTTTTTATAGCAAAGTATAGTTCTGGAGAAATAGTTTCGAGCGATGACATGAGTGGAGGCGATCCCATTTGGCGCGATATCAATACCTTGCCCAAGCAGGATGAATTAGCATGGGGATGGTACAGCGAAGCCCAAAAAGATTTTATAGAGTGGCATAGAACTCATAAGGCTTAACTTGCGAGATATTCTGTGACTCAAAAGTTCTAAGTACGTCCACTATCCCCAGCCAAGCATAAGCAATAAAGAATCCACTTTGTGGACTTTTATTTGCTATACTTCATCAATGAAAAACACTAAAAAATTCGACCAGCTTACTCAAGTACTCCTTCCAGCTTTTACTCTCGGTGGATTTGCTCTTACTGCTCTAAAATATCCAGGTTACGGGCTAGCCTTGAACTTAGCAGCACAAATATTTTGGCTCTACTCAGGGTGGAAAGCCTGGAAAAAAGCCGGGCAAATTGGACTATTCGTCACTGCCATTGGTTTGACTATTATTTTAATATTTGGTGTTCTCAACTATTTCGTTTTTAAATAAAAAGTATTGTCTATCTAGAAGCCCGGGTTATTTATAAGGCTAAAAGTTCTAAGTACGTCCACTATCCCCAGCCAAGCTTAAGCATTATGAAAGACTTCTTCGGAAGTCTTTTTTTGTTTGCTATAGTTAGGCCATGAATCATGTTAGTCTGGTAACCAAGTGTTTTATTCTCAATAGCAGCGGAAAAATTCTTGCTCTCAAAAGGTCAGATACGGCAAGCATTAGACCTGGAGAATGGGACTTGCCGGGCGGTATGGTTGAGGACAAAGAAAACCCAAATGAAGCAATTGCTAGGGAAATCATCGAAGAAACTGGAGTAACTACTAGATCTTCGAAGATAATATTTATATCCACTGAGCAATCCCCGGCCTACATACTGACTTTTTTCTATGTAACCCATGTTGAGAACGATACAGTACAGATCAGCGCCGAGCATACAGACTATCAGTGGATTAGTGTGAATGAATTTTCGAGCCTGAATCTACCGGAAAAGTTCACACAAGCAGTAGCTCTCCTGGCGTAAAAGTTCTAAGTACGTCCACTATCCCCAGCCAAATTGGACAGCAAGAATAAAGACCGCGTTCCCTGACCGATTTTATAAACCGATTAACTATAGAGGGTATTGTTATGAGGCTATGACTGTATACTGCTATTATAAAGTAATTAGGAGTTACTAAAGTGGCGAGGCGAATACCGATCACTGCGGAACAATTGGAGCGGGAGTGTGCATTGCTAGCACCTATCACTAAGGGTTTTGAACTACTGACGGATCAGGTGGTAATAACTGATGTGGATTCAAACATCTTATACGCCAATAAGCCAACACAAGATAAAACCGGATTCACACTTGAAGAAATGCTCGGCAAAAACCCCGGAGACTTATGGGGAGGGCACATGTCAAAAGAAAATTATGTGAAAATGTACCATGCTCTTAAGGACTTGAAACAAAGCTGGCATGGCCCGGTCAAAAATCGACACCGTGATGGCAATGAATACTGGCAATGGCTTATTGTAAATCCAATTTTGAACGAAAATAATGAATGTATTTATTTTGTTGCTATCGAGCCCGACATTGATCGAGACGATTTGGTCGAACCTGAACAAATCAGCCAGGCATTAGTTGACACAACTGCGCTAACGAATGCTCTCAAGGCTCAGAGCATAACAATTGCTGACCTAACTAAAATCGTAGAAGATCTAAAAAACAAACTTGATAACTATACAGACCAAAAAAGTCCTTAAGTTACCCAACCAAAGTACTTATGTTTTAACATATGCTAGGACGCAGCTATGACAGAGAAATCCGATATGTTCAGGGGACTGGTATCAGATCCGGCCACGGATACTATAATGATAATCACAGACCGTTTGATTCTTAGGCAACTTACTACCGCCGATCGAGCCTGGGTAAACGAGCTGTACGGTGACCCTACTGTAACGTCGGGGTTCGGAAGAAATGCTTTCTCAACTTCGGAGTTAAAGCAGAAGATGAAACAGCTGCTCGGCTCTTGGGCAAAACAAGGCCTCTGCCAGTCCCTGGTTATTGATAAAATCAGTAAAGAAGTGGCTGGTCTCGACGGTATTCGTCCGACTAATACGTCGCGTATTAGCGAAATTAGCTATGCATTCCGGACAATCTGGTGGGGAAAAGGAGTAGCCTCTGAAGCAGCCCAAGCATGGGTACGATGGGGGCTCGATGACCTAAATCTAGACGCAATAATTGCAGATAATATCAAAAATCTTGACTCAGTGCTAGTGCTCGAAAAGGCTGGTTTTTGTAATCACCCATGACGATGGCCAACTGAAATCCCTCAGACTTTCAAGAGCATAGGACGGCTTAGGCTAAAACAAATGGCACGAGCCGATTAAACTTAACCCAGGAAACTGCATCAAAGTTTAGAAGTACGTCCACTATCCCCAGCCAAATAAAAAAGATCTAGTTTATCTAGGCCTTTTTTATTTGGTTCCGGGTTGCAGGGCTACTAGAACCCTGTGCCGCAGGCATTGGGGTGCGGTGGAATGAGGACGCGCGCAGATGCTCGCATCGAGCACGCCGCAATGGAAAAGCGAAGCGCATCCCTCATCCCCCTGAGTTAAATTCAATACTCACATTTTCTTTATCTGTCAGAGCACACACCTCCGAACCGAACAAAAGCCGTTAGCTATGCTACTATTCAGACGTGAACCAAGAACATAATCACTTTAGATTGAACCGTTATACATCAGGTATCTTAGTATTCTTGTTCGTTGCGACAGTATCCGCTATAGTCGCAATACAGCCCAACCGTACAGATACCAAACCAGCCATAACGCCGGCTGTAGGCGCGGCCGCCCCATCTCAGTTCTCATTCAGTGGTACGCCCAACTGGTGGCAGGGGGCTACAAGCAAGTCGGATATGGCATTATTCCATACTATCCGCGACAGCTGCTTTACCTCAGTTCAGCATAAGACAGGTACCGTGGACGCCGCCGCAGAACTCCAAAAAACGGCGGCCAGCCTAACGAGCCAAGGCTACACGGTCACACCAGGCAGTACCCAGACACTTACCATACAGACTAATACAGGTCCACGACAGTACGAACTGCAGCAATCCTCAGTAATGACTCCCGCAGGTGCCAATAAACTATTAGGTGGCCAAGAATTTGGTTATCTCCAACTCTCAAATGGATATCTAAAGATCATGGGGTACTGTGAGACTGCCGACGAGCTGCCAGCCACCATACCGGCACTACAAGCTATCAAGTTCGACACAACTAAGTAACCATCGCCATTAAGCTATCCAGCACCAACTCCGTCAATGATACTTTGGCGATGGCTATCAAAAGTTCTAAGTACGTCCACTATCCCCAGCCAAGCATAAGCACAATAAAAGACTTCTTCGGGAGTCTTTTATATTTTCAATAGTGTCAATTAATAAATATGCTATATCATATTTAGTGGTATAATGAAAGTATGAGATGTGCAACATTTAACGTACTCGCTGATGCTTATATTGGTTACGGCGATTATTCACACGTAGATCCTGAATTGTTGCTACCGAACGCACGTACAAATAGCATCATTCAATTAATCGATAACATAGGAGCTGACGTGATTGGTCTGCAAGAGGTCGAAAGGCCCTTATTGCAAGCTCTTGATCAAACAGGAAACTGGCAAACATTCTGGTCGCCAAAAGGGCGTGATAAAGCAGATGGTTGTCTCACTCTCGTAAGGCACGGCATCGAAGTCGGTGATTTCAATACGCACCACTATAGTGATAAGTCAGGTCATGTAATGCAAACTTTGGGTATAGGGCAAACAGTTTTCGCCAACACTCATATAAAGTGGGCCCCTTTGGACAGTCCTGTCCATGCGGGTGTCAATCAAACTGCTGAGCTACTAAGTCGAATAGGGCTGAAGCGACCGGCAGTTATTTTTGCCGATTGTAATGATAGACCAGGTGGACCAGTAAGACGGCTGGTTGAAAAAGCCGGGTTTGTGAATGCAAGCGATGACGAGCCGACTGCCATAGTGAATCAAGAACTAATTTCGCTGGACATCTTAGCCGTGCGTGGAATAGTGGCTACGCGCATTGCTAAACAATATCATCCAGCTGATATACCCAACAAGGACTGTCCTTCCGATCATATTCCTTTAGTCGCAATGCTAGAGGTCAGTTAGCGCGAACTTTTGGTTGAGCAAGATGGTTCTAGCTTCGTCGATGATGCCCAGCCATTCACATTAAAAGTTCGAAGTACGTCCACTATCCCCAGCCAGATTGGACAGCAGAACTAATGGTCGAGTCTGTGATATTGGCTCGTTGAAATTATTGCTCGAGAAATTCTTGAAGCAAGCGAGCCTCATTGTGTTCTTCGTCGTGCGCTGCATATAAAAGAGTCACGATTTTATGAGATCTAATTATGTCTTTTAGCTTCTCAAATGTTGGATTGACCTTAAGCTCTAATGCGTAGCGTCCTCTAAATTCATTAAAACGCTCTGGTTTATGACTAAACCACTTGCGTAGTTCATTTGACGGGGCAACATCTTTTAACCACTCGTCATAAGCAGCCTTTTCTTTACTCATCCCACGCGGCCATAATCTATCGACAAGAACCCGATACCCATCGTTTTTTTCTGGTTGTTCGTAGATCCGTTTCATTTGCACCATGAACTAATTATACCGT
This sequence comes from Candidatus Saccharibacteria bacterium UBA5145, assembly GCA_002413865.1. GTDB lineage: Bacteria > Patescibacteriota > Saccharimonadia > Saccharimonadales > UBA4665 > UBA4729. Next base: position 7,502 of record DHXX01000011.1, on the reverse strand, counting down.
TCTTATTCCAGACCGGTAGGCTCGACACGGTAGATTCGAACTAAAGTCAAATATGTAGCGTGGTTATATGTTATTGTTCTAGACTTGGACACTCAGTTATAATAGACCTTAAAGTGACACCGCTTCATAATCATATTAACAAAGTTGCTAGAGGTGATAATAATGCCAGCAGAGAGCCGTAACCTTAAAGGAAGTGTCGTTGCCATTACTGGCGCGAGTTCGGGTATTGGGCGGGAGACCGCCAGGCTGTTAGTTGAAGCCGGCGCGAAAGTAGCGCTTGGGGCCCGCCGGCTAGATAGACTTAACGAGCTAGTTAAAGAGCTTGGAAAAGATAATGCCGTCGCTATCCAAATGGACGTAACAAGCGCTGATGAAAATAATAAATTTATAGCAAAGACAATCGAGACATTTGGGCGCCTAGACAGCGTGGTTGCTAACGCCGGTATCGGATATTATGGAGGGATAACTGATATCTCAGACGATGAACTGACAAACATGATTGCCGTAAATTATTCCGGTACGATTTGGACTGTTAGGGCTGCGGTTCCGGAATTCCGTAAAACCGGTGCTGGTGATATCGTGATCGTATCCAGTGTTGCAGGTTTTCGCGGTGGAGCCAAGGAAGCCGTTTATGCGGGAACTAAGTTCGCTCAAATCGGTTTAGCAGGCTCTCTCGATCGCGAATTAACTCCTGAAGGAATACGAGTTACAGCCATATGTCCTGCAGGTACCAATACCGAATTCGCTATTGGAGCAGGTCGTACGGAAGGTGATCCAGCTTTGAGTGACTATATGAGTCCCGCGGACGTAGCTTTCCAGATCGTTACTGCCCTTCAACAGCCGCGCCGCCTCCGGACTTCTGTCTGGATGACTTGGAGTATGGCTCAATCTAGTTAATCAATATTTGGGATCCTCAACTTCGTTCGGAAACGCTATAATGAGTATATTAAGGAGGCCTCCATTGTTATCTAACGAATTAATCATAGATGCCTTTGAGCGCATACGAGAAGTAGTTCATAAGACAGTCGAAGGTTTAAATGATGATGAATTGACGTTTCGTCCAACGAAATCTGCAAACTCAATCGCATGGCTAGTTTGGCACTTGACAAGGATCCAGGATGACCATATTGCTGAGTTGATTCAAACCAATCAAGTTTGGAGTAAGGGATGGCATGAGAAATTTGCGTTACCATTTGAAGAAATGGCCACAGGTTATGGGCATAATGCTGACGAAGTAGCTGCCGTTCGTGCCAGCTTCACACTACTAATTGGCTACTACGACGCCGTGCACGCTGTGACAGTAGAATACATTCGTGGGCTACTTGATAAAGACTATCAGAAAGTGATTGATGTGCGTTGGGACCCACCGGTCACCTTGGCAGTGCGGCTTATTAGCATAATCTCCGATGACATTCAACACGCCGGACAAGCTTCATACATCCGGGGCCTCCTGAAATAGCGGATAAACGTTTTTTTCATTTATTGGTTGAGCGTGTCGGTCAGGAACCTTTTGCCTGACGTTCGAATCCTGAAAGCTCAGCCAAGCATTGCGACCAACATTGAGTTAGATCACGCCCTTCACCTCGTGTGATGTCTGTATTAAACAATAATTACTTAGAACCCATTGCATATCTCCCCTCTACTACAATCTACCCTGCCGGCACACTTTAACAGTTTTGTTCGTCACCGTATCTTTCGATACGCCTCCTCGCAAAAACTATTAAATTGCACTCGCCAGGACAGCTTTCGCTACAAGCGGAGATATGCAATGGGTTCTTATGTATAATTGTTGAAACTTATCATAATTGCTTTGTTCACTGGGCTTACAACTGTGTCGTTGTTTAATCATGTATAATCTATACGTAACAGGAGCCATTTGTGAAGTTTTTAAATAATATGTTGCCGCAGCACGAACTAACGTTTAATGATGTGTTTATGGTGCCGTCTTTGAGTGATGTTGAATCTCGTATGGACGTAGATCTTACCCCGCCTGACGGGGTTGGCGCGACCTTCCCATTGGTTGTTTCTAATATGAACGCAGTTTCTGGTCGGCGTATGGCTGAATCTGTTGCCAGGCGTGGAGGTATTGCTATTTTGCCGCAAGATATGCCAGATAATGAGCTAAAAAAGAGCATCGACTATGTTAAATCTCGCCACAAAATTTATGAAACTCCCTTAACTCTGACTGTTAACGACCGATTACAAGATGCGCTAAATATTATTCACAAACGATCTCACGGTGCAATTGTTATTGTTGATGAGCACAATAAGCCAATAGGTATATTTACCGAAAAAGATGCTGTCGATAAAGACCGATTTGCTCAAATTACCGAGGCCATGACACCGTCGGTATTTTCGTTCGTAGAAGGTACCAGCCTTGGTGAAATGCATAACGAGCTAAGCGAAAGAAACCTTCGGTTTGCCCCAATTGTTGACAATAAAGGTGTGCTTATTGGTGCCATTACTAAAAGAGGTACCGTTAGATCCAAGATGTTTACACCGGCGCTTGATGCAAAAGGCCGTCTGATGATTGGCGCAGCTATCGGTATTAACGGTGACGTAGCAGCTAAGGCCGCACGTGCTTTGGAACTAGGCGTAGATGTATTGGTGGTTGATACAGCCCACGGACACCAGAAAAAAATGATCAGTGCCGTGAAAACCGTGAAAGCCATTAACCCCAAAGTGCCAATTGTGGCTGGAAATATTGTTACTGCCAAGGCTGCTCAAGACTTACTAGACGCAGGAGCAGATATCTTAAAAGTTGGTGTTGGCCCGGGCGCTATGTGCACCACCCGTATGATGACAGGCGTCGGCCGACCGCAGTTCTCTGCTCTGTTGGAATGTGCTGAGGTTGCCCGTAAAGCTGGTAAGCAAATTTGGGCGGATGGCGGCGTGCGTTATCCTCGTGACGTTGCTTTGGCATTGGCGGCTGGCTCGGCGAGCGTGATGGTTGGCAGCTGGCTAGCGGGGACGCACGAGAGCGTAAGTGATACATTTACCGATGAAAGTGGCCGTTTATATAAGGTTAATTTTGGTATGGCGAGTAAGCGCGCGGTCACCAGCAGAACAAGTAAGCAGGATGAATTTGTTATAGCTCAAAAGGAACTATTTCAAGAAGGTATTAGCAAATCTCGCATGTACATTGACCCCGAACATCCTGGGGTAGAAGACATAATTGACCAGATTGCCGCAGGCGTACGAAGCTCAATGACCTACGCGGGCGCTCGAAGCATCAGTGAATTCCACGATAAGGCTATTGTAGGCATTCAGTCCGGTGCAGGTTTTGCCGAGGGCAAGGCTCTAGATTCCTCTTGGTCATAGCAACAAGGCCGCACCCTTGTAGATGCTAGCACTTGTTTAGCCTGTTATAAGGTTTTAGACCCATATGTTCAGCCGAATAAAAAAGATCTAGTTTGTCTAGGTCTTTTTTATTTGGTCCGGGTTGCGGGGCTACTAGAACCCCATGGCGCAGCAATCGGGGTGCGGTGGAGCGATAATTGGAGCGATAAGCGACAAGTATATGCTTAAACCCGATTCGTTCCTCCTAATAAAATTAAAGAACGAGCCGGCGTGAAGCTATATGACGCGCACAGGAGCTTGCTCCGAGGACGCCGCAACGGAAAAGCGCAGCGCATCCCTCATCCCCACTCCATAATGGCTACTAAGAATCACAAGCCATCCCCCTCCCCACTCATCTGTTAAATTCAAAATTCACATTTTCTTTATCTGTTAGAGGACGGACCTATGGGTCTCCTTTAATATAGGCGATCAATTTCTCAATGAGATCCTTTTCGTTCACATACGGCTCGGGACAATCGTAGTTGACCTGCCGAGTACAGTGATAGTAGACCGAGGCCAATCCGGGTGCCAAGTAACCGAATATACATGACCAAGTGTTAAGAGATAAGCGCGTTGACAGGAGACTTTTAAAAGGTTACGCTTAACCCAACCTTAAGTCCCTAAACAGCTCGAATCTCTTCTCGAACGCTGTTTCCGACCAAGTGCAACAAACACTATAGAAAGGTGTATGTAAATGGAAAGCGATAAAGAACCGAGCCAACCCGCCGAGCCCGTGCAGGGCGTGAACCCGTCAGCCTCTTATCAAACTCCTCTAAGTAAGACTTCGCCCGATGCTGAGCTTCGTTCATCGGTTACACCGCCACCGAAAGTGCCTAAATACCGATCTCGGAGGGTAATTATTGCCGTCGTCGTACTTGTGTTAGCGCTTGGAGCATTCGTGGCTTTTCTGGTCGCTACTACGCAGTCAAAAGCAGCTACTAAGGCCGCCCAGTCGGCTATTAGAGTTGTCAAAATAGGATTATTGGAGCCAACTTCCGGTGACAATGTTACTATCGGTAATGACAGAAAACGCTCGATCGAGCTTGCCAAAAAGGATCTTAATCTTCAGAACGTCAAAATTGAAGTCGTAGTGCGCGACTCTGAATGCGACGCGACTGCGGCTGTCAAAGGCGCGAAAGAACTTATAAACGACGAGCATGTCGTAGCAATTATCGGTGACGACTGCTCAACTTCTACGCTAGCAGCTGCAAAAGTGACCGACCCGGCTCATGTCGTACTGATTAGCCCGGCGGCTACAAGCGCAGCACTAACGGCAGCGGGCGATTATGTTTTTAGAACGGTAGCCAGTGATGTGGAACAGGGTAAATTTGCGGCCACTGTCTTGCACAAAGACGCCATTAGCAAGCTAGCCATTATTCACGAGGACGGGGCCTACGGGGAAGGTTTGGCTAATTCGGTTACGCAAAACTTTGTAGCTTTAGGCGGCACGGTGGTAGATACGCAGGTATTCCCACAGTCTAGTATTGATGTAGTTACTCAACTCCAGCATATAAAGGCTCAAAATCCCCAGGCTATCTATATGATAAGCGGTGACTACAGTTCTGATACGGCTGTATTCCTTAAAATCAATGAACTTGGCCTCAAAGCCGCGTTGTATGGCTCCGAAGCCTTAAAGCAAGCCAGTTGGATAAACGATGCCGGCAGCGTAGTTGAGGGTTTATGGATCACTAGTATTCCGGATGGCACTAATACTTTCGTCGATCATTATCGTTCCGAGTACAATAGCGAACCGAATGACTACATTGCCAACAGTTACGATGCCTATACAGCCTTGGCCCTGACTATCGATAGCGGCGCCAATACCGGCGAACAAATTAAAAACGCTCTCTATAAGACCAGCTTTACGGGTGCTTCACAAGCCACAATTAAATTTGATAAAAACGGCGATGTCTCTGGATCATATGAAGTGGTCGTCGTAAAGAATGGCAAATTCGAACTCGCAAACTAAGAAACAAGACAATATGTAGACTTCACTAATGAAAATTTCACAAAAACTTTTTCTGCTGATTCTCGTGGGCACCATGTTGCCGGTAGCCATCATTACGTTGGTTTTTTATCAGCACGCCACAGCTGCGATGCGTGAACAAATCAAAAATCAGCTCAATAGCATCGCCGAACGTCAAGCTGGCCATATCCAAGTTGCTAACGAGAGAAACCTGGAAATTATCGGCGTTTTTGACGCGAAGTTACAGCTGAAGCTGTTGATGGACAATTATGCAAAAAGCCCCAGTGCTGTCACCAAAGAACAACTCACAAGCATCTTAGGAGACTTTGTTGATACAAATTTATCGGTCCGGGATATTTGCCTCTATGATCCTGCAGGGGAACTTATCGTTACCACTATGAAGACGGAAATACCTAACAAGTCTTTTACTCAAAAGCAGCTGCTAGCAGCTGCCGCCGAGCAACCAGCGGCATCCTTCTTTGAGGTCAGCAGTGATAAAACACCCGAACAAGTCATTGCTGGTCCGCTCAATTTGAAAGGCAAAAAAGTTGGCACAGCGGTGCTTGATGTTGAGACTAATGGCTTTAAAGCCGCCCTGCAGGATTATTCTGAGCTTGGCAGTTCGGGCGAAACGTATTTAGTCGGCAAAAACCAGGACGGCAAACTTGTCTTTTTGATGCCCCTGCGCTTTGACGCGGAAGCGCCTCTCAAGCGGCTTCCCGACACTGCTGCTGCGGCCATAGGCAGCGTGCATGGTAATACGAACGAACTGCTAAGCTTTAAGGATTATCGGAGCCAACAGGTTATGGCATCGGTACGGTCAATCCCCGGAACCGATTGGAAGCTAATAACAAAAATTGATAAAAATGAAGTTTTCGGACCAATCGATAGTATTAGAACATTTGCTATCGCCCTTTTAGTCGCGATAATCATCACGGCTTTGGTAATGGCGTATTGGTTTTCGCAGATTATTATTCGTCCGATTCGCTATTTTAAGACCGTTGTTGAGCAGATTAGAGATGGAGATTTTACCAAACGCGTCATAGTGAACAGCCAAGATGAGATTGGTGAATTAGCCCTGGTTTTCAACAAAATGACCGAAGGGTTACAAATTTCCGGACAGAAACTACACGAAGAGCACGCTCGCCTCAAAGCTTCAATCGACAGCCTTGACGTTGGCCTATTGATGACGTTTAATGACGGCCAGACAGTTTCATATAATTCGGTGTTGCCACAAATCTTAGGCCTTAACCAAACCGCGAATGAGCCAGCCGAGCATCAGCCAGAACTTACCCTCGCCACGCTCGAAAACAAGTTACTGCTTTCTAAGTTCTCCTTACTGGGAGCCATCGAAAATTGCCAACACACCGGCAAGGATTTTGAAGTCAGCGCAATAACCTACGGCAACCGGATTCTGAGTGTTTTCGGCGCACCAATTAGGACCCAGGATGATGCCGTAATTGGTACAGTGGTCCTATTCGAAGACATCACCGAAGCCAAAGTCATGGAACGCTCGAAAGATGAGTTCTTCTCAATCGCCTCGCATGAGCTACGCACCCCGCTGACCTCCATTCGTGGTAATAGCTCCATGATGATGGAGTATTACGCCGATGCTCTCAAAGACCCGGCGCTCAAAGAAATGGTTACCGACATTCACGAGTCTAGTACTCGCTTGATTGACATTGTAAATGACTTTTTGGATGTTTCGAGGATTGAACAAGGTAAGATTAAGTTCGATTTTGCAGAGGTGGAGCTAGACAAAGTAATTGAGCAAGTGGCCTACGAAATGAAGATTCCCCTGGCTGAGAAAAAAGTATCGCTCAGCGTTGAACCAAAAATCCTGGGGGACCTACCACGCGCCGTCGGCGACGCCAACCGCATCAAACAGGTCATCTACAACTTAGTCGGCAACGCCGTGAAGTTCACGGAAGCCGGTGGTACCATAACAGTTATGTCGGCAAAGTCGGGGGACATGCTCAAGGTAACCGTAACCGATACTGGCCGCGGCATTCCCTTAGACGCGCAAAAATTTCTCTTTCATAAGTTCCAGCAAGCCGGCAGCAGCATTATCACTCGCGATACCGCCAGGGGGACAGGGCTCGGACTGTACATTTCTAAACTTCTGGTCGACGGTATCGGCGGCGAGCTTTGGCTCGAGGAGTCACAGCCGGATAAGGGTTCAACATTCGCTTTCACC
>DHXX01000004.1:38594-68753 GCA_002413865.1 Candidatus Saccharibacteria bacterium UBA5145 | reverse complement strand
CGTCGCGTTGTTGAGGTTGGTGCGGGCGGTGTTGGAACCAGGCAGCGCGGCACCGAGCGAACCATCGACGGTGCTATCGGCGTAGGTCGTGGTGACGTTGTCGGCCAGCGTTGTCAGCAACAGTTCGGTACCGGTGCCACCGCCGACTACCGTGCGGTAGATCTTGCGTTGGGTGGTGCCGGTCGGACCGAGCGGGATAGCCGACAGGGCGACGGCTTGGTTGCTGGCTGTCGTCGTAATTGTGGCTTCGCTGCCGCCGGTCGTTTCGCCGTTGGCCGTCACGAAGGTTACTTTATACATGTAGGCACCGATGCCTAGGTTGGTGCCGGCGGCGGTGGCCAGCGTGGCGACGCCTGGAGCTGTCAGCGGCGTGAAGGTTGACGCGGCAATCGAGGCTTCGGCCGACGGAACGCTTTCCCCAGCCGCGTTCAGGGTTGAGACTTTGTAGTAGTAGGTCGTCCCGCTGGCGCCAGAAAGCGTACCGCCTTGGTTACTGGCGGCAACAATGGTCGGTGTCGCCGGCGTACCGAAGCCGTTCAAAATAAACTGTGTTTGATTCACCGAAAGCTTCAGGTTGGTGGTGTCAGCATTTAGTAATGTCGTACTACCGGCGGCACTTTGAATCTGGAAGGCAGCAACTGAGTTGATGGCGCTTTTGTATTTGAACTGGCTACCGGAGCTGCCTTGCGTGTCGACAACGAGGAAATTACGTACCCTATGAGGGGAGCCCAAAGCGCCGCCCCATCCCCCTAGACCATATTTCGTGCCCGTCAAGCTTCTGGCTGAATCTGTATAGTTTATTACTATGCTGCCGTCGAACTTGACGATTATGTTTGTGCCGCTCTTTTTTATTTCAGCCGAGTGCCAGGTTGAGTTGTCAATCGTACCATTCCCAATGGATTGTAGAACTGTTCCGTTATAACGGAGCTCTATCTGGTCAATCCATTCATTAAAATCAACTGAGTATCCTCCAGAGGCACTCCCAGGAGAGGTTGGGGTAGAAGTATTATCTGCGTAAAACCAAGTGCCGTCAGCAAAACCAGTGGCATAAAGCTGGAAGGTGGCATCGAAATCAATTCCCGCCGCGGCGGAATATTCCAACTCACCGTTGGAGCTTCCTGCTCCGAGCGTGACATATTGGCCCGAAACCCAAGAGGCGTTGTTGAAGAAACTGCCCGTAGGAGAGTTCGTGGTCAGATTATTGTTTATTACCGATACTACCCCCTGACCAACCGACAGAAGGTTATCGCCTCCTGTGTCTTGCACTACAAAAGCCGTTGGCGTATCAGCAATCGGAGTAATCTGTGTATTGCCATTTATGGTGACCTGCTGATTAGTGGTATCGGCTGTCAGTAGCGCCCCAGCAGCGACGTTTTGGACCTGGAAGGCTGTCGTAGAGGCGCTGGCAGCCTTGAAAAGCACATTGCCGTTGGCAGTAAGAGCTTTTCCGCTGGCGATTGCCGTGTTCTGATTCAAATTGATGCCAGTAGCGTTGGTCGTGCCGATGTTGAGGGCCACCGCCGTTGCCGTGTCGAGTAGTGGTGCCAGCAGACTCGTACCCGCTTTGAAGGTGGCGGCAATACCGGTGCCGGAGATGTTAAAGTTACCCGTGTCAGGTGTGCCGGGGGTAGTGGCCTGCAGCGTCACACCGGCTACACCACAAGAGCCAAAGCCAAGGACACCGGCGCCGGTCGTGTCTTTCAGGCAGTCGCCGGCCACGCCGCTCAAGGCGGTTGGGAGGGTTAGCTGGTAGCTGCTACTTGTAGTGCCGCTGACAACAGTGACGGTGTTGGCATTAGTGGCATTATTGACGACTAACTTACCGCTGACACCGCCGGCACCGGGCTTGCCTAGGACGATCTGGGCCCCCGAAGTGTCGACCGCGAAGATGTTGTTGCCGGCGGCGTTCTGGACTTGGAAAGCGGTGGCAGAGTTGGTTTGACTCATAAACTGGGCATCACCGAGAACGTCCAAGGAATGAGCCGGCAAGTTTCCAGCGCCCAGATCGATACCGACGCCGCCGCCGTTGAAGAGGGCTGCTGTGCCGCTGCCAACGTTGGTGATGTTGACGTTATCAACCGACATCGAAGGATTGCCGCCGGTTTGGACACCGTCAAATGACCAGGTAAAGGTGTGCGCACCGGCGGCAACGCCGTAGGATGCGTAGAGCCAGCCACTGGTGCCCCAGCCACCACAGCCAGCCATACCGTTTTTGGTACCGCTGTCAATTTGGAACGTGAAGCCGCTCCAGTAAGAAGTACACTGATACCAGAAAGAAACATTGCCGGCACCGGTGAGAGTCTTGGTAAGAATTAAGTTCGCGACATTATTTGTGCCGTTAGGCGCATAGACCTGGGCCACGTACGAGCCGCTGTACGGCACCGGACTAGCACTTGTGGTCACTGACCACTGTTGGGTAGCGCCACCACTCGTCGTAAAGGGCGTTAACAGTCCGGATTCAAAATTATTGAAATAGGCAGGAGTACTGGCGACGACGTCCAAGGTTGCCGAAGGACTGGAGTTACCGATGCCGACCCAGCGATTTGTCGTATCGACGGCTAGGGCTGACGCGCCGGAACTATCCTTAACCGAGAAGGCCGCCAAAGAGTTAGTTGCGTTCTGGAAGGTGGCCGCACCCTGGACGCTGAACGTCTTGCCACTTGCTAGGGTCGTGTTTTGGTTCAGGTTGATGCCCGTGGCGTTGGTCGTGCCGATGTTGAGGGCCGCCGCGCTGGCCGTATCGAGCAGTGGAGCCAGTAGGCTCGTCCCCGCCTTGAAGGTAGCGGCGATACCCGTGCCGGAGATATTGAAGTTACCGGTATCGGCTACACCGGGGGTAGTGGCCTGCAGAGTCACGCCAGCCACGCCGCAGGAGCCAAAGCCAAGCACACCGGCGCCAGTCGTGTCTTTCAGACAGTCGCCGGCAACGCCGCTCAGGGCAGTTGGTAGTGTCAGCTGATAGTTAGCGCTAGTGGTGCCGCTGACGACGGTGACAGTATTGGCGTTGGCGGCATTATTAACGACTAGTTTACCGTTGACACCGCTGGCGCCGGGTTTACCGAGGACTATCTGTGCCCCCGACGTATCGACTGCGAAGATATTGTTGCCGGCGGCGTTCTGGACTTGGAGGGCGGTCGTGGAGTTGGTGGCGGTTTGAACGGTAACAGTGTTATTAAAGGTAGCGACTCCAGTCACGGCCAGCGTGCTGCTGAGGGTTGTCGCACCGGCAAGGGTCTTGGCTCCGGCCAAAGTTTGCGCACCAGTGTTAACTAGACCGGCGAAGCTGGCGCTGGCCGATTGTAGGAATAACGTGCCGGTGGCGATGGTAGCACCATTGGCATTGGCGGTGCCACCGTCCAGGGCGCCAATGCTGGCGGCCCCGGCGCCGACACAGTTGTTGAGGCTGACGAGACAGAAGGTGTCGGCCGCGCCGGTGCTGGCCGGGATGGTGTAGGCGGTGTTTTGGCTGAGGGCGCCCTGCACTAGCGTGCCGCTAAAAGCGCCGCTCCTAGAGTAGAGTTGGCCGAGGTTGTTGAAGCCACCCATAGCCACGCCGCTGCTGTCTTGCAACTGCAGCAGGTCGGCCGTCTGACTAAGCGCGGCGCGGACGACGCCGCCGATGCTGGCCGGGGCGGCACTCTGGATGTTGAAGTTGGCGCTGGTCTGCAGGCTGGTGCCGTTCTGGACGTAGTTGGCGTTGCCCGAGCCGCTGGCCACCGCGCCCGTCACTTGGGAGAGGGTCGTGAATTCGTTATTGCTAACGGCGTCGGCGCCACTGACGCGGCCCGAGAAACTGCCGACGACACCGGCGCCGTTACTGACGGTCAGAGTATTGTTGACGGTCGTAGCGCCGCCGAGAGTTACGGTGCTGCCGGCGTTACCGATGCTAGTGCCAGCGGCTCCCGACGTGTTGATCGTCGTGTCACCGGTAATACTAGTAGCTCCAGTAACTGTGGCACCGCCCGAAAGCGTCGTCAGGCCAGTAATACCTAGGGTTCCTCCCAAGGTGGTGGCCCCCGTACCGACCGTCAACGTATTGACCCCGGCAATGGTGGTGTTGCCGTTGAGGGCGACAGCGCCGCTGCCGGTACTGAATGTCCCGGTGCCGATTTGGTTGTAGTTGCCGCTGTTGCTTTCGCCAACGGCCGACAGGCCACCGCTGGCCGTTAAGAGGCCGCTGAAGGTCGGGTTGTTGATTATCGCCAGCGTGTTGGCGCTGAAGCCGCCGCCGGCGGTGCCGCTGACGGTACCCGTTAAGTTGGCACTGCCACTAAAGCTCAGGCTGGTGTTGCCTTGGGCGGCGGTGCTTATGGCCGAGCCGTAGGTGACGCTCAGGGTTGGGGTGCTACCGACGCCGCTATTGCCCGTCGCGCTCAAGCCGGTCAGGCTGCCGAGGGCCGACACGTAGTCGCCGGTGGTGTCGGTGCCGAGGGCCACGGCACCAGTTGACAAGACGCCCGACGCGTCGGCGTGGACGACGCCGGCGCTGCTGAGACCGGAGAACGTGATCGCTCCACTCGTCGTGATACCTGTCGCGGCGGTGATCGCCCCGGCAGCGCTAACGGCGAAGGCCCCGCTGTTGATACTCAAGCTACCGCCTTGCAGTCCGGCCGTCGTGCTGATTGAGTTGGTCGTCGAAATGTTACCAAAGCCAGCCGCGATTGAACCGCTCGCCAGGATACCTGTGCCGGTGACGCTTGCGTAGGCGCCGCTCGTCAAGTTGGCGTTGGTGAGTAAGGCGTTGACGAAAGCCGAGCCGTTGTACTGCAAGACCTGGCCGGTGCCGGGCGTCGCGATGGTCAGGGTCGAGCCTTGGAGCAGCGCAATGGTCGGGTTGGGATAAGTACCGGTCAGATCGCCGCCGGCCGCCCCGCCGGGGGTCGCCCCACCGGCGGCCGACGTACAGCTCGTCCAAGTCGGCGCCGCCGCCGTGCTGCCAACCAGGCACTGTCCGGTAATACCGGCCGCCGTGGCTTGCAGGGCGCCGCTGGCGTTGCCGTAGAGGATGCCATTACTGGTGAAAGTCTCCGCGCCGGAGCCGCCTTGGGTGACACTAAGGGCCGTCGTCAGGCCGGCCAAGCTGGTAATGTCGCCGTTGGCTCCGAGGGCGGCGGCCCCGAGGTTGGTACGTGCGCCAGCGGCCGTTGCCGAGCCGGTACCGCCAGAGGTAATATCGAGTGGATTGGTTAGAGTGATACTCGTGAAGGTCGGGCTGGCAACGGTGTTTAAATTACCACAACTGCCGCCGCTGCCCAGGGTAATCGTGCCACCACCACCGGCCAAATTGCCGGTGCCGCTGGCGCAGACGAGCGTCGTGTTGCCCTGCACCGCCGTGTTGGCCACGCTGCCGTAGGCAACGCTAACACTGGTGCTACCGCCCAGGGCGACGCTGCCGCCACCGACTAGGCCGCTGCCGGCCGTCACGCTTAGGCTGCTGTTGACCAGCTTGGCGTTACTGACCGTACCGGCACCAATCGTCGCGACGCCGCCGCCGGTAACGGTGATGTCGCCGCTCAGGCCGTGGTTGACCCAGTTAACGCCGTCGTAGAGCAAAAAGTCGCCGCTAGTCAAGCCGGCGACGCTGAGGGTCGTGCCTTGGAGTTTGGCGACCGTCGGGTCGGGATAGGTGCCGCTCAAGTCGCCACCGGCCGCGCCACCGGGCGTACCACCGCTGCCAGCGCTGACGCAGCTCAACCACGATGGGGCCGCTGCCGTGTTGGCCACCAGACACTGGCCGGTCGTCCCGGCCGTCGTCGCCTGGAGGGCGCCCGTACCGTTGCCGTAGAGCACGCCATTACTGGTGAAGGTGTTGGCGCCGGTACCGCCGAAGTTAACGGCTAGTGTGCCGCTACTGACGCTGCTGGCGTTCAGGTTCGTGATGGCGCTGCCGTTGCCCTGGAGGGCAGTAGCTACTAAGGTGCCGGCCACCGTCACGGTGGTGCTAGCCTGGGTCAGGATGGAGTTGGCGATCTGTTGGCCAGCGCTAAACAACGCCAGTGTGCCGCTGGTGCCGCCGGGCGTCGTCACGCCGCCGCCGACGCCGCTACAGTTGCCGCTGGTGTCACAGACGTTATTACCGTTTTGGGTCAGGTTGGTCGCGGCTACACCGCTAAACGTATTAGTCGCCCCAGTAAAGGTGTTGCCGGCGCCGAGGAGGGCGACGTTACTGCTGAGCCGGGCGTCGGCCACCGTGCCGCTGGCGAGGTTAGTAGCGTTGGTGAAGTAGCTGGCGACAAAGCCCTGCAGCGCCGCGGCGTTGACGCTGCTGACGTTGGAACCGTTCAGACTCGGCAAGAGGCCACCGGCTGTTAATTGGACGAGCTGGCTAGGGCCGTTGAAAGTATTGCCGGCCAGGGTGACGTTGGCGCTCAGCCGGCCGTCGGCAAGGGTGCCGCTGCTCAGGTTGGTGGCGTTCGTGTAATAACTACCGATCTGACCGTTTAACTGGGCGGCGTTGACGCCGGTCACGCCGGCGCCGCTGCCGGTTAGTGCCGTCGCCGCAATCGTCCCCGTAAACGTGTTCGTAACGGCGTTCAACAGCGGCACATTGCCACTCAAGCGTCCGTCGGCCAGCGTGCCACTGCTGACGTTACTGGCGTTTAAACTGGTCAGGGTGCTGCCGTCGCCCTGGAAGGCGCTGGCGGTCAGCGTGCCGGCCACCGTGATGGTGGCGCCGCTCTGGCTGATAATCGAATCCCCAATAGCACCGGCGGCCGTGAATAGCGCCAGCTTGTCGGTCGTTCCGCTGCCAGCGATGCCGCTGCCGCCACCACCGCCACCGCAATTACCGCTGCTGTCACAAACGACGTTGCCGTTTTGGGTGAAGGTTAGCGCTGCCACCGCGTTGCTAAAGACGGCCGACTGGCCGTTGACCGTCCCCTGCACCGCCAAATTAGTCGCGAACGTATTTGTGTTCGTGAAGGTATTGCTGGCGTTGAGCAGGGCCACATTTGTACTCAGGCGGGCATCGCTCAAGGTACCCGACGAGAAGTTAGCGGCGTTGGTGAAATAGCTAATGGCTTGGCCGTTGAGGGTCGCGGCATTGATATCGGTCAGGTAAACGCCGCTGGCACTGGGCAACGCGCCGTTGTCATCGAGCTTAACCAGCTCGTTGGCCCGATTGAAGGTGTTGCCCTGGACGGTCACGTTAGCGCTCAGGCGGGCGTCGCTCAGCGTGCCACTCAGATTAGCGGCCGCTAGGCCGGTCAAGGCACTGCCGTCACCCTTGTAAGTACCGCTGAAACTGCCCTTGATGTTCTGGGCGATGATGTTGTTGGCCGTGACGTCGCCCCCGAACGTGCCGTTCTGGGCCGCCACGATGTCGCCGTTGACCTTCAGGCTGTTGAGCGAGGTACTACCCGTGACACTAAAATCACCCTTGATAACGGTGTCGTTTTGGACGCTCAGCTTGGGGTTAATGGTCAGGACCTGGTCGCGACTCGGCAAGATGACGATTGATCTTTGGCCGGCGGCGGAGTCACTCGTGGCGGCGGCCTTGTCGGGGTTGGCGTGACTCTCGCGGACCAGCGCCCAGCCCCCATAGCTCGAAATCAAAACGGCGATTAACAGTAGTACGACGACAAAGATTTTGTGCGAAGCATAGGCGTTGGTGAACCAATCGAAGCGCTGGCGGCGAGCCGCTGGCACGGCGTAACTACTCGAGCCGGATAAGCTATCCAGAGTTCGCAGTTCGTCGTCCTCGTATTTTTGTTCCATGATTGTCTATTTTTTATTTAGTATCAGATGATAAAAGTATACGAACTTGCCCCCGTAAACACAAGCAAAATAACAGGTATGGCCCCCTGTTTTTACGGACGTTTGTAGTATTTATTATTGGTGTAGTAAGCAATACTACAAAGATAATGAATCCTGATTTAAAATCATAACCATTTTAGGTTATTGGGTTGCTAAAAAATTTTATATTTTCAGCTTTAACTTCTTACGATATTTTATCGTTGTTTATTGTACTATGCCCTGAATCACTCTACTGGGCTTAAGGCGTCACAGCTATGAGTAATATTTACTACGATAGTTATCCACAGGCTCCCAAAAGACCCTAATTTATTCGCGCCAAACTGGCCCCCGCGAATGACCAGCCTTGCTGACCCGACTTAGCGCCGTGTGAGAGGACGGACCTCTCACGCGCAAATAGCGTTGGGCGGACTTGGGCTTAAGCGTCAACCCGACACGATATCTCCGGGGTAACCCTTAGACCAGACTGGCTCGGCACGGCCTTTGCTAATCTGCCCTTTGCTAACCATTTCTGGATGACGTCACGCGCTGTCATTCTGGGACGAAGACGGTTTGGCTCGTAGCGGGTGGTGGCTAAGCTTATTGGCTCAAGTTACCGTCATGATCAATCGTTATCTCGCCTTCCGACAGTGGCGTGACCACGGGTGGAGTCGGCGGAGCTATCTCGACTACTGGGGCTGGCGGGCTTGATAGTGGTACCGCAGCGTCAGCCTTCGACGCATCTTTCAAGCGGTGGCGTAGCTCTTCGGCGATCTTATCGACTTCACTATTCTCGATTTCGTCACTCGAAATATTTTGGGTTTTACTGAAATCAAACGCAACGTGGTTGTCGGCGGTCACCTCGACCACTGGCTGGCTGGGAGCCGGACTGGGAGCAGGCTCAAGCGTAGTAATAGGTACATCCGTCGGCGGCTCAGGCACGGCTAGCGGGATAGCCGCTACGGCGCTACCAATCTTGGGGGCGGCTGGTTGGGCGAATGGCGGCGTGGCGGGTGGTGGCGTCGTTCGGCGCTTCGCTAGCCAGTCGTCCAAGAATGACGACCCGCTACTACCGGCCGGGGGCACTGCGCTCGAGCCGCCCGCCGATGCCGCTACCGGCCCAAGAGCCCGCGGAGAAGCAAATGGCGAGGCCGGGCTGCTCGGGGCACCAAAAGCACCGCCAACCGGGTTCGCCCCGAAGGCCGGCTTAGAAATTTCTTTGGTCGTCATCCGCGCAAAAATATCCTTTTCAACGCCGGCTTTCGGCCGGCCGTACTTGGCATTCGAAAGCTGCTTGAGCGCCTCGGCTAAGCGTGGATTCGGCGTCCCCAGAGCCGGCAATGTCGCCATACTAAACGGCTGGGTCGGCACGCCGCCAATCAAGGTGCGGACGATCGTGTTGTGGTTCGGCACGCGCAGTAAATCATCGCCGATAAAGATTGGTTGATAGTACTTGCCAAGGCTTTCGACGTCGTTCTGGCCAATTCTAAACGACACGATCGTGCCCATATTACCGAACACCGCGTCGCGGATTTCGGGCGTCAACTGGGTCGTAAACTGGTTGGCCACGATCAGGTTCAGGTGGTACTTGCGGGCTTCGGACATGATGGTGGCAAAGCTATCGGTTGAGAAGTTCTGGAACTCATCGACGTACAAGCTAAAGTCGACGCGCTCGTCTTCAGGAATATTGCTGCGGCTCATGGCGGCGGCCTGGAACTTCATCACGAACACCATACCGAGTAGCTTGGAGTTTAATTCGCCAGTTCGCCCCTTACTCAAGTTAACGAGCAGGATTTTCTTGTTGTCCATGACGTCGCGCAAGTCAAAAGCGCTCTTGGTCTGACCGATGATGTTACGCATCATCTCGTTACTCAAGAAAGCACCGAACTTGCTGACAAACCAGCTCACGACGTCACCGAACTCATTAGAGCGCTGCGACTGCGGCATTTCTTTTTGCCAGAATTCACGGACGTTTAAGTCGGTGACGTGTTGGAGCTTCTGTTGGACGTATTGGGGGTCACGGAACAGTTTTGGGATATCCACGAACGTGCCTCCCTCAGGGTCAGCCATGATGGTCAGGGCGGCATTTCTAAAGAGGTGTTCGTAGCGCGGCCCCATGATTCCCTGATGTTGGGGGTCGTACAGTTTGTAGAGCATGTTCAGGGCTTCCTGGATCAAGAAGTCCTTCTGATCAGGCGTATTGAACTCGAACAGGTTTAAGCCCATCGGGTAGTCCATCTCGGCCGGCGAGAAGTAAATGACGTCTTCTGTCCGCTCCTTGGGCACCATCGCCAGCAAGCGCTCGACGACGTCACCGTGCGGGTCGACGAAGGCAAAGCCATTGCCGTTTAACATATCCTGCAAGGCCAGGTTCTCTAGGAAGGTCGACTTACCCGTTCCGGTTTGGCCGACGACATACATATGGCGCTGGCGATCACCGAGCCCTAAACGAATCGGTTTTTTGGCCCCCCGAAAGACGTTATAACCGAGCAGCATACCGTCTTCGGGCACGTTGCGCGGACCGTCGACTTGCTTGGAGTCTTGGCGGGTTAACTGCGATGTCGGGATGTTGCGCTGATCCGGAAAATGGAACAGCGTGGCCAGCTCAATTGAGTTCAAAATCGTCTTTTTACTCTGTTGCGGGAAGAAGCGCATGATACAGGCCGTCACTAAACTGTCGATATCTTTGGCCGGCGTATATTTAAAGCCGTTCTTGCCGGGGGCGTCATATAAAGAAAAACTGGCGACAATATTACCGAGTATGGCCTGCGAGCGTTGGCTGATGTTCGAGGAAGCGACGACGCGGATCAGGACCTCGAAGCCGGGGTGCCTCGTTTTATCATCGATCGCGTCGAGGATGTTTTGGTCGAGGCTCGACAGTTCAGGCTTGGATTCGCCCTTGCCCCCGCTCTCGGGAACTTTCACAAACGCCACGGCGACGCCCTTCAAGATGTCGGCGGCGTGTAACTTCTTATCATTACCCTTGCGTTTTTTGCTGGCCGTCGCCGTCGCGTTTTTCCGCCAGCTGGGATCGGCCGGACGCAGCAAGATCTGGATGGCGGCGCCGTCTTCTTTGTCGAGCGTCGATAAGGCGTTCAATAAGGATTGCATGGCGTCGCGCTTCAGGTCTTGGTAGGTGGCGATTGGATAAGCGTACGGTTCTTTAAGTGTCAACTCTCCACCGATGGTACCGTTCATTTTGCCGACCCGACTAAAGATATTATGATCGGCGACCTCTTCGAGCCGGGCGGCTGGATAAGCGCTGACGATGGCCTGCTTGACGACTTCGGCCAGGGCGATCGGAACCGCCACGTAAAAGTAGACGAAACCTTGCGAGCCGACAATTTCAAAAGCAAAGTGACGCTGGCCGTAGAATTTGCTCTTGAAACCCTTCTGGACGGTACTGGCAACAATACTATAAATAACCTGGGCGCGGCTAATAGTTTCGTCGGTGACGTCACGAACATCGCGACCGCCTAGTTCAACGTCGTCACTCGGCGGTGGCAAATGGATCAAAAAAGGGACGATTTTGAGACCACGCTCATAGTTTTTTTGTTCACGAAAATTGCGACGGACTTGCACAAACACGATTGGCGCGGCGATCAAAGCCAGCAAAAATATCGTCCCAAAAATGTAAAGTAGTGCTGTCATTATTACTACTCACTCAACTTAATAATTTTGCTATAACGCTTTTGCATGTAACCTGCTCTTAGAAAATTTAGCTCTTTACTCTGTTGATACGGATCGTTTTGGGTTTTTTCAACAATAGCCTTGGCTTTGTTGACCCACTCTTTTTCAATCAAATCTCCATCGTCTGCTGTAATTGCAGCAACAGTAGTTGTAGTATTGGTGACGTCATTCCCGGTGCCTTGCCCGACTGCGCCGGTCGCAAAACTTGGTGGCATGGGCAAACCAGCTGAAACAACTTGTTGACCAGCCGCCGGAGCTTTTTCGGAGCCGTTGCGGCCAGTCTCGGCGAGTCCAGCCGAGCCTTCGGGAGCTGACGGAGAAGCGAATAATTCCGTGTGTGGCGGGGGCAAGTTGAAGCCGGGCTGCTCATTAGAAGATTGTGGATTCATAGGTACATATTATACAGGTTAAACATCATAAATTGTATGCTTTAGAGACTGCCTTAAGCCGTTTTGGTTTTACTATAGTCATAATAGACGGCCAGGACCGCCGAAAGTACCAGTAACACCACCACGTCTCGAAGAGATAACTGACCGATTGACTGCAGGGCGAGCACTGCCGCCAAAACGCCCGTCGTATAGCCGACTGGTCGGCCCTGACGCTGGAACCAAGGGCTATAAACTCCTCCGACCGACAAAACTAGCCGCAAACCGGCATACAATGTCGCCACCACGAACCCATAACCGACGATCAACCACAAAGACGGCACTCGAGCCGGGTTAGTCAACCCGAAAAACAGAGCATCGACGGTAGCCAGGCCGCCAATCATGACAATTTTTTTATGGGTAAGTATTTTTCTCATATTAGGTTTAAGTGTAGTTGGGTTATAAAACGCCGCACCAGAGAGCACAGGCGTCCAAAAATGGAGCCCGGGCAACAAATCCGCCCATTAAAATAGAATGTATAGCGCTTGTTGCCCATGGCTTAGACTGACCGCTCTTATGGCCTTTAGGGCCAAAAAGAGCGATGAGGACCTCGTAGAAGAGAAATAGATTGTAAGTGTGTTTTTGTTTTTGTGACTTACCCATTTAATCTAGCACGAGCCCTGTAAATTGTCAATCCGCTAGCGCTTTGAACCGGCTCGGCCCGCCAAACGCGCACCGCTTATAGCGACTCCAAAATAGCTGACTTTTTTACAGCTATTTTATCCAGCCGGCTTGATCCGAACTTTTTAACAAATTAATTTTACCAATATGCCTAATTCAGGCACGGCAAAATCGTTAGACTTAATCTAACTTTGAATTTACATAACTCGGCGCTGGCCGCCGAGGCGTTTGGCCTGGCCGTCGCAGCCATTGCTAGCCCTGGGATCCTAAAATAAATTATAGCTTCACGCCAGGAAATTAAAATTCTATAGGAAGGTTTTCCTTAAGTTCGTCATACTCTCGCTGATCGCGAGATTATCAGGCTGACGGCGTCTGGGATAGCGCTCCTTCAAGTTCTATTAATCAGTGACCCCAGAAGCTGGACCCGACCATTAAACGCAGCCGGAGCTAAAGAGCTGTTTGTTGATTAAGTCCAGCCGGCTGCCTAGTTCCATATCATCTTCTAGAAAATCATATGGAACCGCCGCAGGCGTCCTGACGGCGCAGCAACAAACAGCTCTTTAGCACCGCGCGCAGTGCCTGGTCGGGAGTTTTGCTTACTTTGGCGGCCCAAAGTAAGAGATTAAAGAAGGAAAGAATAGGCACTAATGAAAAGGCGGTGATGTCACCAGCACTCTTTCGTCATCCTGAACGGAGTGTTCGTGAAACGGCGAAGCAAGGATCTGAGCCTAATTCCAAACAAAACTCAGATTCTTCGCCCTTGGCTCAGAATGACGACAACTAGTTGGACCCCAGCCTGCGCTGGGATGACGGCGCAGGTTAGGCTACGCTTTGGGGTTCCCTGATCTCAAGGCCGCCGGTTTTCACCCCAATAGATCGTTAATACTTACAACACGCTCTATTTTTAAGGTGTTAGCGAGAGATTGAACACCTAAAACAAGGCCCGCTAAGGAGTTATAAGTTATGCACAGGATTATTCAAAAATAAGCATAATTGTTATTGACGGGGGCTTTTATATCTATTATTATGTGCATAGCACTTGAACAAAATAAGTGCTCAAAAACAAAAAAGACCTCAAAAAAAACAACGACTTCTCGCAAGTCGTTGTTTTAGTTTACGGGCAAAATCTAGCTGTTCACCCCTGATGGTCAAACCTTAACTTATCCTTAAACAGCTTGCTTTGGCCGCGCGCCGTGTGTTTTAATTCAGGTCAAACGTACGGTGCGGGTGCGCTAACCGGCTGGAGGCAGCTACAATCATGAGCGCATCCGTCCAAAGTATCATCAGCACCGGTTTTAGCGGCATGGTCGTCGATATTGAGTGCCATTTGTCGAACAATCTGCCCAATATTATTATCGTCGGCTTTGCCAATAAATCGGTCGACGAAGCCAAGGAACGGCTGCGGGGCGCTTTTGCCAATAGTAACGTCTTAATGCCCCGCAAGCGAGTAACGATTAACCTGGCGCCGGCCGATATACCCAAGACCGACAGCAGCTTTGACTTGGCCATCGCGGCAGCCATCTTAGTAGCTAGCCGTCAGATACCAGTTACCTTCGGTAAAAACCAAACCTTCGTCGGTGAACTTGGCCTCGATGGCAGCACGCGGGCGGTGCGTGGTATCATTGGCAAGATTTTGGTCGGCCGCCAGCACGGCATCGATACCTTTTACATACCGAGCGCCAACTTAGCCCAGGCCCAGCTCGTGCCCAACGTCACCTTGGTGCCGGTCGACACGCTGGCCGACCTCTACAAACACTGCAACCAGACCGCCACCATCAAGTCGGTGGCCACGGGGTCCGGCAGCTACGACGCCCCGGCCGATAGTGCCGATTCCCTGACAGCTTTGAGCGAAGTGGTTGGCCAGCAACAAGCCAAACGAGCCCTGACGATCGCCGCGGCAGGCGGACACAATATATTCTTCGCCGGTCCGCCGGGTACCGGCAAAAGCATGCTCGCCAAAGCCTTACCGAGCCTGCTGCCGGCCCTCAGCCGCGAAGAGATACTGGAGGTCACCCACCTGCACAGCCTGGCCAGCCACGACTACGACAAGATTATTACGCGGCGACCGTTTCGCGCGCCCCATCATAGCGCCAGCCACGTCGCGATTATCGGTGGCGGCCTCCAGCTGCGGCCGGGGGAAATTAGCCTGTCGCACCGGGGTGTCTTATTTTTTGACGAGTTACCGGAGTTCGGTCGGGCCACGCTCGAAGCCTTACGCCAACCACTCGAAGACCTCACGATCAGCGTCGCCCGGGCCAAAGACACGGCCGAGTATCCCGCCGATTTCATTCTGGTGGCAACGGCCAACCCCTGTCCGTGTGGTTATTATGGCACTACGGGCACCTGTCGCTGCCTGCCCCACCAGATACTCCGCTACCAACAAAAGCTATCGGGGCCGATCCTCGATCGAATCGACTTATATAGTAGCGTTCACGAGGTCAATCACCGTAAGCTCCTCACCCAAGCCATCGACCCCCAAGCCGATCAGTCGGTCCGCGCGACGGTTGCCCGGGCCCGCCGGCTGCAGCACCGACGCTACGGCCAAGCGAGCAAACTCAATGCCGCCATGACAAACGCCGATATCAAAAAATTCGGCCAGCTGACCAGCGACGCCCAGGAACTCCTAAACAGCGCCGCCGAGCGACTCAATATTTCGGCGCGGGCCTACATGCGCTGTGTCAAGGTCGCCCGCACAATTGCCGACCTGGAGGGCTCGGCCGAAATCACCAGCGCCCACATCAGCGAAGCCCTCGCCTACCGCAGTACAGCCGCCGTCACCCCGTCCGCCTAAGTAGGCGGAAGTTAGGAATTAGGAATTAAGAATTAGAAATCAGGGATGAGCTGCGATCGCTTAAACACAACGGCGTTTCTCTAATTCCTATTTCCTATTTCCCAGTTTCTAGGCCGTGGCCAACTTTCA
This sequence comes from Candidatus Saccharibacteria bacterium UBA5145, assembly GCA_002413865.1. GTDB lineage: Bacteria > Patescibacteriota > Saccharimonadia > Saccharimonadales > UBA4665 > UBA4729. Next base: position 53,366 of record DHXX01000004.1, on the reverse strand, counting down.
ACTCAAGCTAAGCTCTTTCCTAGAACCGAGCCCCAACTATCCGCCTATACCACTATCCGACAATATAACTATTTCATGATCCCATTTGACCCCTGTCTTCGTATCTGTTAAAATGCCAGTACGAAAAAATCAATAATTAAGGAGCTAGATTTATCGCCAAATATACTCGCTTGAATGGTGACATTCGGGCCAATGAGCTACGCGTAATCGATGAAGACGGCAAACAACTTGGCGTCCTCAGTCGAACAGAAGCCTTAGCACTTGCTGCCGAGCGCGAACTGGATTTAGTGGAGATTTCGCCGGATGCGAAGCCGCCGGTTTGTAAAATTGTCGATTGGGGCAAGTTCAATTACCAGCGGACCAAGCAGATCCAGAAGAACCGCAAAACCACCAAAGCGTCCGAACTCAAGCAAATGCGCTTTGGGCTCAAAATCAGCGACCACGACCTCGGCGTCAAAATGTCGAAAGTCGTCAAGTTTCTGGAAGACGGCCACAAAGTGAAGATCACACTCTTCTACCGCGGTCGCGAGCTAGCCCACAAGGAGATCGGCTTTAAGATAGCCGCTCGAGTAATCGATGATTTTGGTGATACAATTGTAGTTGACCAAGCCCCCCAACTATCGGGCAAACAACTTAACTTTGTAATCCGGACTAGCGGCGTTCGCAAACCAGTGGCCGTCGCCCCGAAAGAGACTCAAGAAGGAGAATCATAATGCCCAAACTAAAAACCCACAGCGGGACCAAAGACCGCGCTCGTGTCAGCAAGAACGGTAAAGTTCGTGTCGGCCACGCCAACAAGAACCACTTTTTGAGCAAGAAGAGCAGCGCGCGCAAGCGTAGCCTGAGTGGCCTTACCACCCGAACCGGTGGTGTCGCCCGATTTATCAAGCAGAACCTAGGAGTCTAATCAGATGAGAGTTAAACGCGGCGTCACCAGTCACGCCAAGCACAATAAAATCCGTAAAGCCACAAAAGGCATGACCCACAGCAACCGCGCCAGTATTAAGCGTGGTCGACAGGCCCTCACCAAGGCTTTGCAATTCGCCACGCGCGATCGCAAAAACCGCAAGCGAACTTTTCGCGAGCTGTGGAACACCCGCATTAACGCGGCGGCTCGCTTAAACGACACGACCTACAGCAAACTGATTGCTGGCCTCAAGGCCGCTGGCATCATCCTCGACCGCAAGGTTCTGGCTGAACTAGCCGTCAACGAGCCAAAAGCCTTCACGGCCGTCGTCAAAGCCACCCAGAAGTAACACTTTTCTCGGCCTTAGCAATAGAACCGTCCTCCAGGGCGGTTCTATTAGTTTACTTAGAGCTCATCGCAATACTCCCTTTAGTAACTAAGCCGGAGTGATATTAGTCAAAAAATTTTGCAATGAATTGTAGGTATTGTAAAATGTCCTAAAAGGAGTTTTCATGGCCGAGCAACTGAATGAAGAACTGTTTCCCACAAACATTGACCTACAAAGGGATGGGGTGACGATGGAAATAGCCGCGGCGGTTTGCGACATTATCCCGGATTTCGGAATTGCAGACCGTGAAGTAGCCATCACTGGTGTCGTTACGGGCCTGATCATGGCTGGTGCAGTCGAATGGAAGCCGGCGGGGCGATTCACAAGACTACAGAGAATGCTTGGTCATGTTGTCGTCGACGGTAAGCGTCTTTATCAAAAGCCAAGCCGACCGTTTGAAAGATCTGACTAGTAATAGTAATAAAAACTCCTCTTAACAGAGGAGTTTTTAAGTTGCCAGACTATCTATAAGCCGGGTTTTGTAGCCTGATAAATCAGAACTGCTAATCATCTATCTAGGCCGACGATTGCTCGTCGGCTCAAGCGGTTCTTGTGACGGACTACTAGCGGGAACTTCGAGATTAAACTCAAATAGTCCGTCTCCTTGCAGCAGGCAGGGTTTACCTTTCCTGCACGTCACCGTGCAGCAATGCGAGCTTTTACCTCGCTCGTTTCACCCTTACCAATAAATTGGCGGTTTCGTTTCTGTGGCACTTTCCCTAGGCTTGACGCCCGGTCGCCGTTAGCGACTGCCCTCCCCTATGCTGCCCGGACTTTCCTCGTATATTGCTACACGCGATTAGCCAATAATCTGGCCTAGTAAGTATACCTCATATCTGTTAATTCGTCATCTCAGCCTTCAAGTGCGACATACCACTCCCGCCGTCATCCTGAATTTATTTCAGGATCCCATTGGGCCAAGACAACAAGTCGCAAATGTCAGATAGCAAAAATTTAGCAGCTAACAAGTTACAGACGTCGACGCACCCGGGCTTTGTCTGTCATCTGACACCTGCTAAATTTCTGCTATCTGTCATCTGAGAGTCTGCTAAATAAAAACGGGTCCTGAAACTAATTCAGGCTACCGGCGACAGATGGGTGATGCCAAGCTCGGTATCAAGGGCCAAGTTGACCTGAGCGTCGGCCAGTTTATTGAACTCGCGGGGCACGTGCTGAAAGCTGACGTGTTTGAAGTGAGCGACAAGTTGCTTGATCGCCTCGTGGATCGGCCACAAATCTCGGTTGCTAATCTTGAAAATACCCTTCATCTGGTTCACGACCAACATGCTGTCCATGTAGACTTGAACTTCCGCCGCCCCCAGCTTGTGACAGGCTTCGAGCGCCAGCTTGAGCGCCGTATATTCGGCCTGGTTGTTGGTGGTGATACCCAAGTAAACACCCGCCTCGGCGAGGACTCTATCCTCGATATCGAGCACGACGTAGCCGCTGGCCGAGGGGCCTGGGTTGCCCCGCGAACCACCGTCGGCAAAAACTTTGACTTTCTCGGGGGCCGGTACGGCTTGGGCCTTTTGGGCGGCTTTTTGCTTATCTAAGAGGGCGTCGATGGCTTGTGATAATTGGCTGTCCACCTCTGTAATTTGACGTTCGCCGTTGTGATTCATACTCATCAGCCAAATCTGCACCACGCTCCACTCATTCTCCCAGCGCGGGTAGTGGTGATACTCGTGCGCCAACGCCGCCACCTGAGTCATAAACATAAAGGCTTCATTAAAATTTGCAAAGTTGAATTGTTTGTACAGACCGTGTTTGGTTTCTTGCCACATGCCCTCATAGTAACAAACCTGTCCGCAAAAAGCTTTAGCTTTATGAGCTGAAGCTTTTAAAATTAAGCTGGTCGGGGTGGCGGGAATAGCGGACTTCGTCCTTTTCCGCTGCGGCGTGCTCGATGCTTTGGCATCTGCGCGCGTCCTCGCTCCACGAACCCGCGCGACCCAAGATATCCGCTTGCGGCGGATCTCCGGTCGTGGGCTCAAATCCAACATTCAAAACCAAGCAAAAGGCCCATCCTAAGACGGGCCTTTTGCTTGGTCGGGGTGGCGGGATTTGAACCCACGACCTCCGCGTCCCGAACGCGGCGCGCTACCAAGCTGCGCTACACCCCGGCAACGTAACAGGGGTAATTATAGCACGCCGCAAGCGGAGCATAAAGGGCATCTGCTTTGTCTTGCGCCGATCCAATTTAATATCTAGACGACCTGCCCTAATCAGTATAGCCACTGGTTGATTAACCATCCGTCAGAACGGTGGCAGGAACAAATGAACAAAGCCACCAACGCTGTCGATGTAAGAAGTTACAACTATTAGCCAGCCGCAATTTATCCTTTAGAAGGTGCATTTTGAACGAAGTGCCGCGTTCTTTTGGCTTGCCTTCGTCAAATGTTAGGTAGACCGAACAATCGCAACCAAAATCGCGTAAAACGACTGGCTGATGCTAATACGATTGATAGGGTAAGTTAACTGAATAAGGTGGTTGTAGCGGACTAGGTTCTACTTCTGCTGATAGTACCTCAGTCGCAACACCTTCAGTGACTGTTACTGTTTCTCTGTAATTTTCTACTGCCCGTGCGTCAATGCCAAGCCAGTTTTTATAATCAGGTCGGAACTGATTGCCTTCAGATAGCTCTTCGTCAACTCGCTTAACCATTCTGGCTCGGTTGTATCTTTGAAGTGCAATAAGTGCCAAGTTTATACCTATGGCAGTAGAGTTGAACGCCACATCACCATGTCCAATTAAATGGCTTACTAGCTCATAGCCCTGCTGCATTACCGCTCCAGTATGTAAGCCCTCGTTTGCCACACTGCCATTGAGTGCAAAGTTATTTGCAGCCTCAATCCTACTCTTGTTGCGGTCAAGCCGATAATTACCTCCATTACCACTCGGAAATATCCTTCCGACTGTACCCATGACAGCTTTACGGACTAAGGGCGTACCGAGCATGGTATGCATTTTGATACTACGTTCAGGGTTCTGTGTAATCAGATAACGGGCAATGCCGCGCCTTACAACACCTGCTTCAGCGTTCTGTTCTAATTCCTGAAAAGTAGGCCGTTCTTCGGGCGGCAACTGCTCTAGCTCCTCGAAGCGCTCATACCAATTTCTCATAATTGACATATTATACTAAATGTACTTTAGTATGTCAATAGGCTTATGGTACAAGGGCGGCTAAAATAGGTGTGCATATCGTCGGGTAAACCATTGAAGAACATAGTTCGGCCAAAGTAGCTGGTAATCGCAAACTACTCAAAGACCTAATAACCGACATTGATGCTGGCAAGTACGACGCTGTGCTGGCATGCTCAGAGCCACTGAAATCGGTGCTGGTCGGGGTGACAGGACTAGCGGACTTCGTCCTTCTCCAGGCCAGCTTTCTCAAAGTAAACTCCTGCGAGAGCTGGCCTTACGCGACCCGGCGACTACGATATTTTCTTGCAGAAAATCTCTGTCGCAGAACCAAGTTCTATAATCACAGATGTAAAAAGGCCCAACAAAAGTTGGACCTTTTTACATGGTCGGGGTGACAGGACTTGAACCTGCGACCTCACGGCCCCCAGCCGTACGCGCTACCAACTGCGCCACACCCCGAAAGTGCCCTAGAATTATACCACCTGGCCACAGCAGTGTACTTAATACATTTTAGTATCTGCACTAATGAATCTAAAATCGGGTGCAAGTTGGGTCATTATTAACACTCTGCTCATGCTTGCTCTTTAAATCTACCGTGATTAAATTACATTATGGAAAATTCCGAGCCCGAAATTAACCGGATAGCCCTTGAGCTGGAATACAGCGGACTTGTTGAGCCAGAAACAATTTCACTGATAATTGAAGTCCACGAATTAGTTATCTGTGATGTCGCCGTAAAGCTGGGGCGGCCAGACTTGCGGGAGCAGTTCGCCGGCAAGTTTGCCGGACTACCAGACGTAATGCATGCAATTAAAACTCTGGAAGATATTTCTCCGAACATTTCGCCAAATATTGCCAAGCGGGTGCAAAAGCTACTGGGGCTGGATGAGCTCATATAATTAAAGCCGGGTGCCGAGGTGATCTACCTGTGTGAAAACCCAGGTGGGAACGCGCACCAAGCAACCACGGTCGCTCGAAATATTGCACTCCCTAATGACTAGTATCAGATAATCATTACTCGGCGAAGGAGCATTGCTGCCCTACCCGGCCCTACCTATTATACTAGGTGGTGGCGTGTATGTAGCCGTACTATAGTTTAAATTACGGCAGTAGGTTCAGTACGAAATGGTTGAGGTTGACGAGAATGCCACCCAGGCCGCCGGCGAGCACTAAACCGAAAATGATGAACAGCCCGATTGGCTCAATCTGAACCATAAAGCGCTGCAGCGGTTCGGGTGCAAAGGCGTACAGGACGCGCGAACCGTCCAGGGGTGGAATCGGTAACAAGTTAAAAACGAACAGCGCCACGTTTAACGCGATAAAAACACTTAACACCGACCCAAGGCCAGGATGAGCCACGCCGACTGCGTTTGCCACGAGGGCGGCAACAATTGCTAAGGCGAGATTGGACAGTGGCCCGGCGGCGGCGATGATGGCTGCCCCGAACTCGTCGTATTTGACGTTACGCGGGTCGAACGGCACCGGCTTGGCGGCCAAAATCGGTGCTCCAAACAGCAGAATCGTCACAATCGGCAGCGCTATCGTCATCATCGGATCAATGTGGTTGAGCGGATTCAAGCTGAGGCGACCTTCAATCTTGGCGGTCGAGTCGCCTAACTTGTACCCGGCATAGGCATGCATAAACTCGTGTATGACGAGCGATATCAAAATTGAGATAATTATAACGACCAAGTACTTCAGGTTGAGGTTGGCGGGCATTTATCCAGTATACCAGTCTCCTCCCCGTCATCCTGAATTTATTTCAGGATCCCGTTGGAACTAGCCAAGGCCGGTAGATGGGGGTTAGCAGTTAGCAGTTAGCAGTTAGCAGTTAGCAGTTAGGTAGCTACAGGAGATAACCCCACCTGCCACCTACCAACCCCTAACTCCCCGCTCGGTTGACTCAGAGGGGCTTTTCCGCTAAAATAACACTTTGAATCTAATGAAATAAGGACTACTCATGCAAAAGTGTGAACTCACCGGCAAAGGCAAGCAATACGGCAGCAATGTCAGCTTCTCGCAGCGCCACACCAAGAAGGTTTGGAAGCCCAACCTTCAGACCAAGACTATCATCGTCGAAGGGCGAAAAGTCACCATGAAGATTAGCACCCAGGCTATTCGCACCCTCAAGAAAAAAGGCCTGCTGACGACTTAGGCAACCTGGCCACGAATTAAAAAGACTCGCTCGAAAGCGAGTCTTTTTTAAATACCCGCCGAATCTAGGATTTTTCTAAAATCACCAGCTGGGTGATGTCGGTCAGGTCGATTGGCTTGAGGCGCAATTTGGTGACGCGCTCTTTGGGCTCCATGGCAATATCCTTCAAAGCACTCTCGAGATCAGCTTGCGGTACCGGGTACGCTAGGGCCGAGTCGGCATAATGGGTCGGCACGACGAGTTTGGGCTCTATGGCCTTGATGAGCTTCAGGGCACCGAGCGGATCGGTCGTGTATCCGCTGCCGCCAACCGGTACGAACAGCACGTCGACAATCCCAATCGTTTCCAGCTGACTATCGGTCAATTCCGGGTAGACGTGTCCGGTCACCAGCACTCTGATGTCACCGGCAATCACCTTGAACATGGTGGCGGTCTGTTTGTCGGCCTCGTCCATGTGGGCACGAGCCGGGATACCGATCACCGAGATATCAGAGACTTCATACTCGCCAGGCATGTCAACCACCATGCGACTCTTTGGGTGGGTGGCATAGACCATCGTGGACACGCCGACATCGTCTGGCTTGGTGACGCTTTTGGCCCCCAGCTCAGCCAAATTATCATCGATTACGAGGCGCGCGTTCTTGTAGGTTAGCGCGATGCAGTTAGCACCAAAAAATTGTAAATCCATCTATAAACTCCTGTTTTAGTCTTCTAACAAATTATGTACGTCCACGATCACCTGTTTTTTGGCCTGGCCAATCGCCACCGCGAAGCGATCGCGAATCTGTTGGCGATACTGGAAATCAGGCAGGCTCATAACGGTGTATCGGATACTCTTGTTCTCTTTTGTCTCTAATTCGTCGATAAACTTCTGGAGCGCCGTCGGGTTGACTTCACCGACGAGGAATAGGTCGACGCCGGCCGTTTCGTCGCGGGTAAACTGACCGGTATAGACGGCGAGGTCGATGTGACCGACGGTTTTGAGGTTGCTATGATCGGGGGCTTCCTCGGCGCTCGCGCTGTCGGCCGTTTTGGGAGTCGTCTTGGTGACTCCCCCGCCAAAGATAGCTTGAAGCGGATCATAAAATTCAAATTTTTGATTAACTTCATAATAGAGTCGGTTGTTGGTATTCTCGGAAGTAATGATGCCGATACTGAGCAAGTTGCTGAGCTCGCGGCGAACCGAGTTGATCTGCTCATCGATCTTGCGGGTGATTTCCCGAACATAAAAGGACCGGTTAGGATTGCTGTAAAATAGCTGTAAAAGTTTGACACGTGTTTTTGACCCAAAGAGTTGCTCAATCATGTTTCTATTGTAGCAACTTATGTATATAAGTGAAATGTTATTTATTCAGTTCTGTTGTAACTAACTCTACGACTGCGGTAACATCGACTGGGGTAGTCAGCCAATGAATACTTTTGTTGCGCTTGAACCACGTCCGCTGGCGTTTGGCCAGATCGAGGGTCGCTTTGATGATTTTAGCCCGCGTCGCCTCGAGTGGTTGGATGCCCATAAAGTAGTCGCGCCACTGGCTGTACCCAACGCCCTTGAGCGCCTCACAAGTCCAGTCGTAGCGCTCGGCCAAGCTGGCCACCTCATCCTCCAGGCCATTGGCGAGCATCGTATCGACGCGCCGGGTGATTCGTTCGCTTAGGACGTCGCGCTCGATTTTTAGACCAATTATGACAGTCCTGGCACGCATTTCGTGCCGCGTCGGCCGGGCGCCGTTGGTCTCGATCAGACGGATCAAGCGCCGCTTATTGCGAATATCGACGTCGCCCAACGCCAAACCAAGCCGTTTGATTCGCTCCAGCAGATCAAGATTGCTCAGCCCGTTGAACTCCCCCCGCGCCGAGCGATCACCGGCGGGCAAAAAGCCATAGTCATAAATAACGCCGTCGATGTACAGTCCGGTCCCGCCGACGAGGATCGGCAACTTACCTCGGTCGGCAATTTCCCTAATCTTGTCGTTGGCCAGCCGTTTGAACACGGCGGCCGTAAAATCTTCAGCCGGGTCAACAATGTCTATCAGGTGGTGCGGGACTAACGCCCGATCGGCGAGCGACGGCTTAGCCGTTCCGATATCGACCTCCCGGCGCACCGTCCAGCTATCGGCACAGATTATCTCGCCGCCTAGTTTACCGGCCAGCTCAAGCGCGAGGGCTGATTTGCCAGAGGCCGTTTCGCCGACGATAACCAGCAGCGGCGGTAGTTTGGCAGTTGGGTTAGTTTTTGCGACCATGCTTGCCTGCTTCAACCCCTAGTAATCGTCTTCTTCGTCTTTTGGTTCGGCTGGCTTGGGCGGCCACCAAATGAGATTTAGGACGTCAACCGTCAGATCGTCGGTCACTTTGTAGCCTTCGGCTTCGAGGACCTGCCGGTGGCCGGAGCGACCGCCCGGATAGCCCGCGGCCAAACCACCCTGCTTGTTGACGACGCGTTGCCACGGTAACTTAGGGTTGCCGAAGTGAGCGATACCGCCGACGATCCGGGCCGCCCGGGCGTCACCGCCCAGTGCCGCCAACTGGCCATAGGTCATGACTCTGCCCCGGGGTATCTGCGCTACCAGTGCCTCAACCCGTTTGCGAAATCCATAATCAGCTTCACGCATCAAAAATACTCCCTCACTTCAGTCCAATCGACCGCCCTAATCATGCCGGGCAGTAACTTCTGAGTCCGATTCCGGCCATAATCGCCAAACAGCAAAGCCGTTACCCCCGCTTCGGCCGCCAGTCGACAGTGGTCATAACCATCGTCTATCAGGTAACTCGCCCCAATTTCGTTACAAATCATAGCCTTGGTAACCTTTTCGCCGTTACCCCATAGCGGCACAAAGTGCACGTCCTGGAAAATATCAGGATAGTGTTGGGCCAGCGAGCGATGCGTTACCTCCACCGTCCGCTGGTCACGCGACGTCACGACGACCAAGTCGTAATCTTTTCTTAAATAGCGTAGTACCTTGATGGCGTGGGGGAAAGGCTGAAGATTGGCTTTGTGCGATGACACGATAAAAGCCTCGTAGCGGGCATCCATCTCGTCGGGGTCTAATTGCCAGATGTTTTCCCAGTAACCCTCGTAAGGCGCCACGATATCATAGTCATCGGGCGTATGGTCCAAGCCGTACTTCTCGTTCATAAATAGGCGAACGGCCGTATTTTCATCAAATAAGGTGTCGTCAGCGTCAATCGCAATTATTTTTCTAGGCATAAGTTTACTTCTCCTAGCGTTTTAGCATTGCTCTTAACCACGAGCATTGAAGTACTCCTGCACCGCCAACCAATCATGACAACGCGTCACATTTGCCGGCAATTCTTTCGATTGATTCCAGGGATAGCTTCCAAACAGTATTGACTCTATGCCCGCATTGGCCACCTCTAGGACCGTCGTAAGACTATCATCGATAAAATAAGCTGCTCCAGCCTCTTTGGCAACATCAACTTTCGAGCGATTCTTTCCCGTCAAGCTGTAGTGTGCCGTAAAATGAGCTTCCCTAAAAACCTGGTCAAAATGTTTTGCTAGCCAATCACGAGTAGCTTGTTCGATGATTTCATCGCGGGCGGTGATTACGATTAGCTCATAATCATCGCCTAGCGTTCGTAGAGCCTCTATTGCTTCCCTGAAGGGCTCCTCGTTCCGAAAGCTCTCGGTTTGGAAGTAGCGCTGGACCCGCTTAATGGCCTCGGAGATATTATCTGTCCCCCAGGGCCGCGGATCGCTTGGGTGGTTATGCGCCAACGTTAAATCAGTACCATACTCCCGGTTATACCAAGCAATCAGGCCTTCAAAGTGAGGCAGCAGCACCTCGTCTATGTCTATGGCAATAATTGGCCTTTTCATCTTTTACAGTGTGGTTTTCTGGACTCGGGACTTAGTTTCATTCGCGACAGTCTTTAGGAACTCATTAACACCGATTGGCTTACCGGTCTCGCTGACGGTCATGTCCTTACGGATACGGGGTACGACCTCACCACTGTCGATTTCTTTTTGGCCGACGACTATCGTGTAAGGAATGCGCATTAGCTCGGTGTTTCGAATCTTTTTGCCGACCGATTCGCTGGCGTTATCCATCTTCACGCGCAAACCTAACTCCTTAGCCTGATCCAACACCTGCTCGGCGTAGGCCACCGTGGCGTCTTCCTGGTTGAGCGTGATGATACGCACTTGCTCCGGCGCCAGCCACACCGGGAAACGACCGGCCGTATGTTCGATATAGACCGACAAGAAGCGCTCGATCGAACCGAGCAGCGCGCAGTGAATCATCACCGGCTGCACCTTGGCGCTGGCCTGATCGGTGTACTCGAGGCCGAAGCGTTCGGGCTGCACGAAGTCGAGCTGCACGGTGGCGACCTGGTGTTCGCGGCCCAGCGCATCGGTCGCCATAAAGTCAATCTTCGGGCCATAGAAAGCGGCTTCGCCGTCTTGTTCGAAGTAATCCAAATTGTTAGCGACCACGGCGCTCTTCAATTGGGCTTGGGCACTCGTCCATAGTTCCGGCGCGCCGAGGTAGGCATCGCTGTCATCACGGTAACTCAAGCGCACCCGGAGCTTCATATCGACGGTGGCGTAGAGTTCATTGGCCGCCGCCAATAAATTATTGATCTCTGTCTCGATTTGGTCGGACCGGCAAAAAACGTGACTATCGTCTTGGGTTAGCGCTCGGACGCGATTCAGGCCGCCCAGTTCGCCGGTTTTTTCATCACGGTAATCGGTCGTTGTTTCCAGGTAACGGATCGGCAAGTCGCGGTAGCTGCGCGGCTGGGAAGCATAAATACGGGTATGGTGGGGGCAGTTCATGGGCTTGAGCACCAGCTCGTCACTGGTTTCCTGGCTCTTGACCAGGAATAGCTCGTCGCCAAATTTTGCCCAGTGACCGCTGGCTTCGTAGAGGTCTTTTTTGGTCATATGCGGTGTCCAGACTTTTTCGAAGCCATAGCGCTGGCGCAAGCTATTCGAGAAGGTAGTCAACTCCTCGCGAAGGACGGTACCGCGCGGCGTGAACATCGGCAAACCCGAGCCGACCATATCCGAGAAGACAAACAGATCGAGCTCCTGGCCCAGCTTGCGGTGATCGCGCCGCTTGGCTTCCTCGAGCATCTGCAAGTGTTGATTGAGTTCATCCTTGGTCGCGAAAGCCACACCGTAGATGCGTTGCATCTGAGCATTCTGGTCGTTACCGCGCCAGTAAGCGCCGCTGACTCGTTGCAGCTTGAAGGCGCCGACCTTGCCGGTTGCCTCAACGTGCGGGCCGCGGCAGAGGTCCACAAAATCGCCGTCTTTATAAAAGGAGGCTGTTTCGACTTGGGCGTCGCCCTCGGCAATCGTCCCTAACTCGGCAGCGTTGAGATCCTTGGCCACCGTCGTTCCGGCTCGCTTCAAGTCATTGAGGAGTTCCTCTTTATACGGCTGCTTGGTCTCGACGGCCCAGGCAATCGCTTCGTCGATCGGCTTCTCGAAGCGCTCAAACGGCACATTGCTGCCAATCACCTTGCGCATCTCGGCCTCGATCTTCTTAAAGTCTTCTTCGGAAACCTTGGTCTCGCCGAGGTCGACATCGTAGTAAAAGCCGTGCTCCACCACCGGGCCGACGCCAAATTTCGCTTCTGGCCAGAGCCGAGCGATGGCGGTCGCCATGATATGGGCCAGTGAATGTCGCATCGCGTAAAGTTGGTCGGGTTGGTCGGTCATGGGTTACTCCAATTGTTAGGCTCAAATAAAAAGAGACGCTCGCCATTAAATACTCTCGCAAATGTATTTAATGGTTAGCGTCTCGGGCCCGCGATCTAATCTATCAGGCTGTTCCACCGAAACATTTCACTTTTCTTAGGCACGTTACGCACGTTCTAGGCTTGCCGGCGGAGCTCGATGGTTAGTGATACCACTTCTTCGCTCACCTTCAGTTTACTACAAATTTGACCAAGATAATAATCGTTGTGGATAAGTCTGCAGCAGCGCCATCTTTACAGATGAGAAAAGTAGCCTGCTACCACCAGTTAAGGCCCGGTCGGGTACCGGAACCAGCCGCTAACGACACTAAACCCCCCAGTTAACCCGGGTCGCCCAGACTTAAGTTAAAGGTAGTTGTCTTTTATATAGTGCAGCAACTCGGGAAATTTCTGGCGGTCTATAAAATGCCCGACCTGCCGAATTTCTAATCGGGTTGGGTTGAGTTGCTTAGCGATGAACTCAAACTCGGCCGGCGGGATGTAAGGGTCATCGTCGCCCCGAACCAAAGCGATTTTGTTTTGGTTGGCTATGATCTTTTCCCATTGCCAAGGCGTGTCGTAGTAGCCACTAAGTTTTCCGTTTCGTCGTTCAAATCGGTCTGGCACGGCGTAATAAGAATCGAGCCCAGAATTTGGCTATTTTCGGCATAGCGCATGGTGGCGACGGCACCCGACGACCAGCCAACGACGACATCGTTGGCGCCGGCCCTGGACGTGTTCTTTCAAAAATGGCAACCAATATTCCGAGCGCGCCAGGACCGAATCGGGCATCGTTTCAAAAACCGTTTCGAAGCTTAATTTCGCCAATTCGGACTTTAGCCACGGCGTCTAGGCAAAAGACCAGTGCGTCGCCAGGGTTCCCGTGGACGAAAATAAACCGCGGTTTCATACCAAACAAAAAGCGGTTGAATGATCTCGCATGTCATTCAACCGCCTAAGTTCGAGAAAACAATCTCGTCAAAACTTCGCCTCAGCGATTACTATAGCAAGGTTAGCACTATAAGGCTAGTATATAAATGCTGTATTTCGTACATACCCACATGGGGATAACTTATTCTGGCTGACGCCATATATGAGCTTGCTAATACTATGACTCGCCTGGCCCCACCCTGCGAATGACTGCCAAAACGTGGTTTAAGGCACTGACTAAACAACCTTTAATTTGAGCCTGGTTTGGCCGCTGAATATTCATTTTTAATTTCGGTCTAAAATTTGGCGGCTTAAGTCAGGCTGGCTAATTCTGCCGGCTAGCCGGAAAAAGGGCTGTTTTCGGATCCAAATCGGTTATAAACGGCCCAGGCGTCCCCTTTTTTAGAAACTTGTTTATTCTCAGGCGCCGTCTTAACAGGGGTAGACCCTAAAACCAAGAAAAACACCCACTTTCATAAGTGGGTGTTTTTCTGTGGTGGGCTCTAGAGGATTCGAACCTCTCACCTCCGCAACGTCAATGCGGCGCTCTAGCCAAATGAGCTAAGAGCCCGGGGGTTAAACAGCCGTTTTTATCGCCTAAACAGGTCTGTGGTAACCCAAAAACTATAGCTGAGCAGAGGCGGAAAAGCAAGTCTAAAATTACTAATTACCCCTGTCGCTGGCCCGAGTTGAGGGCCTAGGGCCTTGACTCTGCGATTCATATCTAGTAGCATAGACAAGTTAAACAAAGGTACTTGGTGAGTTTTAGAAAGTCCAGTGTCCTCGACACTTTTCAGTTGTTTTACGAAGAACTAGCTTCGAAACCAACGAATCGGATACGCCGACTGCGCACTAGCTAGTTTTAGCTGGACGCCTTAAGCGACCCGATCAAAGATGATAGCCTTGTCGATAATCGACAAGGCTTTTTTATACCCCGTTCCGCCCAGGTTTTCCACTAGCATTTTTAATAGCGGTATGACAATATGTAGTCATGGTTTGCGTACATTGTCGGTCAGACACCCAAGTTATCAACTCGCGTTTGCAGAAAAAGGCCAATCAGGTCTGGCGGCGGCGTAAGTGTGGTACGTGTGGGGCAATCTTCAGTTCGCGCGAGGTCGCACAATACGAACTAGTTTGGCTGGTGCGCAGCAATAAAGCCCTCCAGCCGTTTAATCGCGACAAACTGCTGCTGAGTATCTACGCCAGCTGTCAGCACCGCCCCAGCGCCCTGAGCGACGCCAGCGCCCTGACGGAGACCGTTATCAACAAATTACTGTTCAACGCCACGGCCGGCGTCTTAGAAGCGCCCGCAATCGCTCAAACCGTCCAAGTAGCCCTCAACCGCTTCGATAAAGCCGCCAGCGTCCACTACCAAGCCTTCCACCGCAAATAGCGTCTCTACTCCGAAGACTCCTTAGTTTGACTCAGAGCTGCAGTCTTTGCTTGTTGCGGGCGGGATCCTGAAACGAGTTCAGGATGACGACAGCTTGTCATTTTGAGCCGAAGGCGAAGAATCTGAGCTCTGTTTTAGACTGGCTCAGATC
>DHXX01000004.1:0-38327 GCA_002413865.1 Candidatus Saccharibacteria bacterium UBA5145 | reverse complement strand
TTTGGCGGTCCAAAGTAAGAATAGAAAAAAGAAAAGTGTAGGTGCTTGTGTAAAGGCGGTGAGGTCACCAGCAATAGACTATTCGGAGTGCCTAACGACACCAATGATTGACTGGGTCCCAGCTTGCGCTGGGATGACAGTTATAAATAACTTGCTGCGTTATGTTGGAGACCCGTGAAGCTAGGGCGAATCAGTTATTACTTAGTAGGGTCGGCTTCGGAGCTCGAAAGGTTGCCCGCCACGTCGACGACGGCCTTTTCGGTAACGTCGAATTTGCTCATGTACTTGCCGAGCATCAGCCGGGTCTGCGAATAAAAAGCGGCGCTCGAGCCGTAGACGATGCTCGTCACCGGCAGGAAGACCCATTGCACCAGCATCAGGACCGAGCGGTGGCGGCGGTAGCGCGCCGGGCGCGGCGGTAGCGTCAGCAAACAAACGTAGAGCGAAGCGACCAGGCCGATAATTCCGACGCGCTGGACGCGGCTGACTATCAGCGGCAGTTCATTGGCCGCGAAGCTCTGGGGGTTGATGAACGGCGGGATAAAGGCCGCGAAGTAGATCAGCAAGGTTCCAGTCGCCCAAGTCACGTGGCCTTCGAGCGTGCGCAGGAACTTGGCGATAACGTCCAGGCGGGGCGCTCGGCTGTTCGAGTAAAACCCTTTGCTGGCGATGTAGGCGACGTCGGACGCGCCGTAGGTCCAGCGGCGGAGCTGAACGAATTGGGCTTTCAGCGTGCGGATATAGCCGTCGGCCAAAACGGCGTCCTGATAGATAGGGATGCTGATCGGGTAGACCCGATAATCGCCGTCGTAGCGGAAGTAGGACCGCCAAAAGTGGTGGCCGTCTTCGACGATGGTACGCACACTCCAAAAATCCATTTCGATCAAAGATTGCATGCTCTGAGCGTGCGCCGAAAAGTTGCGTTCCAGGTGTGGCCGTTGCGTCAGCACGATGTAGAACAAATTATTACCGGTCGCGATGACGCGCATCAACGTCGGGGCGTCCCAGATATTGTTCGTAAACATCGGCAGCGGTTGGAAGGAAGCCCGCAGCGGGTCGGGCACGATGCAGTAAAGGTAAGTCAAGGCCGAGAAATAGGCCTTATCGGGGCGATTATCGGCGTCTAGCGTCGTCACGATTACCTGGGCCGGATCAATCCCCTGCTCCGCTAGATATTTTTGCAGTTCACGCCCGGCACAGGTGACGTTACCGCCCTTGCCGATGACTTCATTGGGAATGTCGGCTGGGTGCTTAACCGCCATGGCGTGCCTGAACTGTCCTTTGTATTGTTCGAGTAGTTCGTGAACACGATCTTCGGCCACCTGGCCGGCGCGGCCTTCGTAGGCGAACACTAAAATCGTTCGTTTGGCGTCATAATCAGCCCCGATAACCGACTGAATGGTCGGCTCGAGGACTTCCCTGGTCTCGTTGACGGTGGCGATGATAACGGCGTGAACGATTTCGCTGGGCTTAAAGATGCGCGCGTGACCTTTGGCCCGCGCCAAGTTAGTGGCGTGCCAGGCAGGTCGGTCGAGCACCGTAGTGGTGATCTCACCGGCCTCGACATCTTGGAGCAGGCCGTTCCAATCGAGCTTCATGTGTTGTTTCATGGTGCGGTAGCCACTCAAGGCCCGGGCGCTAAAGGCCAGCGAACGCACAAAATAAACGAGTAAGTAAGCCAGTATAAACAGTACGGCGGCGGTGACGCTGATGAGGCTCAGGATGAGCGGCATAAAGACGAGCAGATAGCTGAGCGCACCGGGCAAAATCTCAAAAAAGCGATAATGGCCTTTACGGTCCGCTTCGAGGGGGATCTCAATGTCGGTCATTTAGCGCATCAATATTAGGGCGTTACTGATAATGATGGCCAGTAACAGGAGCAGGCTACCGAGACTTAAGACGGCAATTGTGACCTGCCGATGAATCTTGTAGACGCGAATCCCGAGCAGCGAGTGAATGCCAAAAACCAGTAACATAAAGCCGATAAAGCTGAGCAGCTCAGTAACGCTACCGTTCGTAAAGGTGTTAACGCCAAAATTAGACCGATATTGCACGATATAACCGTTGCTGCCGTGGCTGCTACTCAGGCGCAACAAGACTAAGATACTACCAAACAACGCCAAAAAAGCATTGATGCTGAGCAGCAAAAGCACTAAATGATCATGAAAAAACTTCTTAGGAATGGCCATATGTTTGCTAGTATTGTATCACTTTTGAGCCAGATATTAGTCTAAATATGGTGCGGGTGGCGGGAGTCGAACCCGCGTCTCAGCCTTGGGAAGGCTACATAATGGCCGTTATACGACACCCGCTCGGTTTGATATACATTTGGAGCCACCTGCCGGAGCCGTCGTCGCTAACGCTCCTTTGGGATATCTCCCTCCAGTGCTCGATGCAAGCATCTGCGCGCTTCAGTCGCTAGCGAACCGCTGCTGCGCAGTACCGGTTTTTGTCTCGGGGGTGCAATCTCATATATTCTACTTTCAGCAGAATATATGAGATTGGAGCCACCTGCCGGGATCGAACCGGCGACCTACACGTTACGAATGTGTCGCTCTACCAACTGAGCTAAGGCGGCTTACCTGATAAATATCTCTCGCATTATAGCAAACAACCCGAACCAATTTGGCGGAAAAGTTGCTGACATTGCTTCGCCAATGGCGGATTGAGTCTAGCCCAAACGATATATCCGTGGGCCCAGGGTGGTGAATAAGTTTGAAAGTCCTATACAATTAAGGCATGAACGACTTACAAGCCTACGGCTGGGATGACCATTGGGCACAACTGTGGCGTGAGCTCGATCTCGGTGACCTGGCTCCCGGACGGGTCGTCACCGATCGTGGCAGCCACCTCAAAGTCGTCACGCCGCATGAATACGACGCCGAAATAGCCGGCAAACTCAGCCACACCGCCCGTAGCCACGAACTACCCAAGATCGGTGATTGGGTCGCCCTGCGCGTCGGCGACGATAACAAGGCGGTAATTCACACCGTCCTACCCCGCCAGAGCGAGATCAGCCGCCGGATGGCCGGTGATCGATTCGGCAAACAAATCTTGGCGGCCAATATCGATCTCGCCTTTGTCGTCCAAGCTTTGGATGACGACTTTAATGCCGCTCGCTTAGAGCGTTACATCTACCAACTCCGCCAAGGCCACATCGAACCACTTTTTATATTCAACAAAGCCGACTTGGCGCAAGATTTGGCCAACAAGCGCGCGGCGGTCGAAATATTGAGCATTCCCTACCTGATTACTAGCACCGAAACAGACCAAGGCTTGATTGAGGTGGCCACAGCCATACCAAGCGGTAAAACCGCCGTTTTCTTGGGTTCGTCGGGGGTTGGCAAGTCCACCCTGACTAATAAGTTACTCGGCTTTGAACGCCAAAAGACCGCCGCCGTGCGCGTCTCGGATTCCAAAGGCATGCACACCACGAGCCACCGCGCCCTGTTCACTCTGCCCAACGGCGGAATGATCATTGATACCCCAGGTATTCGCGAACTCCAACTCTGGGGCGACGAAACCTATTTGGCGGATACCTTCCCCGACATTGAAGCCCTGGCCGCCGACTGCAAATTCCGCACCACCTGCAGCCACACCCAAGAGGAAGGTTGCAAAGTCATCGAAGCCATTCAAAATGGCGCGCTGGATGCGACTCGTCTGACCAGTTACCAAAAATTCCGAATCGAGCTGCAGGCCGTGTCGGCCCAAATCGCCGCCCGCACCATGGAAACCAAAGCTCAACAAAACCGGCGGGCAGCCCAAGCTCGCAACTTTGATGACGACGACGAATACTAGACAGTTATAAAGTTCATAAAGTTATAAAGGTGAAAGTTCGTTCCAACCCAATTGTGTATTCTTTAATTCCGCCGTCATCCTGAACCGCAGGTGAAGGATCTATCTCGATCAATTCCAAGCTCAGATTCTTCGCTTACGCTCAGAATGACAGTTCGGTGAGCTCAGCAAAACGAAGCTGTGCAGCCGGAACCAACTTTCAACCTTATGCACTTTCTACTGCTCTGCCAGAGCGAGCATCTTTTGCACCGTGTAATAAAACCGTCCCGTCGTCCTGATGCCGTAAGCTTGCTCGATATAGCCCGTCACATTGCCCGAACGGCCGTGGCGCAAGAACAGTCGGACGAAGGCAACGTCGTGAACAACAGCTATAACCTCGAACTCGCCAGTTGGCGACATATGGGGCAGTGTTAGGCCCGTCGGCAGTGGATTGGATAAAAACATGACTAGGTTTCGAGAGCCGTTATCAACTGTATCACCCCTGAAAGAAGCGTCTTGAATACATTTTTTTAACGTTGAAACGGATCGGATGAAGACTGGCACGGCAAAGCCCAGCTTGGCTGATAGGTGCGCCTCAATCTTAGCTTCCAAGGCCCGAACATCGTCGTCAGCGGTCTCGAAGAACACATTTCCAGTTTGAATGTAGGTGCGGACGTGGGCCAGACCAAGTTCAGTGAACAAGGCCCGTAACTGCTTCATCCTTACATTATGCCCGCCGACGTTTATGCCGCGTAAAAGCGCTACGTAATTACTCGTGCTCATACCGCTAGCATATCAGACTTCCCTTTAGCCGCCGCAAGTCTACCGCTAAAAAAGAAACCTTCGCGCTGGAAGGTCTCTTTGGGAATTCAGAAACAGCGATAATCAACGAGCCGTTGTGCCACCGTCAAATTAAATTATTGCCGTTCCCCTTTATTGAGCACGATTGACGCGCCCCTAATAGCCAGGCGCGCAATGACAACGGGCGTCAGGTCGACGGGTCGCTTACTGAGCGCTTCTTGGCTGGTACCTGGCTCAGACTCGGTAATTTTATCCATCGTTCGCATTATTTGCTCGGTATCTTCCGGGCTAAGGCGCTTGGGGAATCCTCCGCCTCTCGTGATCGGGCTGGACAGGACCGATTCCCCTTCCCCTAGGGGATAGCCGGCTATTACGAGGGCTTCGTTCGCGAACAGCACTTCACCTTCGTTCTCAACTACGAGTTGGGGGGATTGATTAGGTTCTTTATCTAAATGCATACTATTCCCTATCTTATTAACTATCACTTGAATATATTATTATAATAAACTTTACTTTGTTTTGTGTCAATTACGTGAACTTGATTACTATTCGCCTCGCCTTGAAGCCGCCTAGCGGTCTAACTAGCCAGAAAGGCAGACAATATCTCACGCCTCGTTAGACAAGTACGTATCGAGCGACGACACTGCTCAGAAATTCCATTATTCCAGCAGGTAAGCAATGATTCCAAAAATTTGTGGCTCTTGCTTGGCAGGATTGAGGCCGGCAATCACAGCTCTAGGATTTTTGGCGTTGATTGGGTTTTGACGACCACCAAGCCTAAAAGACGTCAGCCCTGACCGAGATGTCTCTTGAGAGCCAACATTCGCGTCTCTGGGGAAGATTCTATATAACCCTTCCCCGTTGTCTAACACAACCAGTTCATGGTTATGGGTATGTGTTGTCCATATTTTTGGGGTTATATCGTATACGCCAGGTTGTAAGTACTCGATATCACGCCTGTTAGCAACCAATAATTCTCCAAGTGCCAAATGCAAAATGTCTGGCTCTAGCAATAGAGGGACACCTTCGGCAATAGTAAGTTTTGCTATCATAGGACATGATTGTACAGACTAAACAATATTGCGGCAACCTGTCTTATCGAGCCCCTTACTATCTTGCGCCGGCCGTGAATCTCCAGAGGTCCGTCGTCCAATTAATGAGGAAAAGATCAATTACGCTTCTGGAGCTAGGCGATGTTTTTTTTGATCAACGCCAGTTGGGGCTACGGGCGATGCTTCTAAAAGTAAGCGGCCTTGGGGCTAGGCTAGACCGATTCTTTTGACAGGACGTAACGGCCACGAGTGCAAAATGATTTTATGCAGGTAGGTCTTCTGTCAGGAGCTTCATTCTGTCAGCTTCCGCCTGAGCTTCGATTAAAAGATAAGGAATCGCCATCATCTCCTTGATACGTTGTACCTCGACGGAATCACGACCAGATTCTATATAGAGACTGAGCTCTGGCTGTTTTTCGAGCACCCGCCAATACGTTACATCCAGAAGACCTGGTTGCTCGCTCAACTTAGCAAATACTTGATGTTTGGTAGGATTGTCGACAACGGGCAATAAAGATTCGTCTGGCGTGCGTTCAGGGTAAATTGCGTGATGGATACCATTTCTTTTGGTAAGAGAGCCATCCGCTCGAACTAGATCAGTCTCAGCTTTCGCCTGAGCTTCGAGGAAAAGATAAATCAGCACCACGGCTTGCTTCATACTGTCTCTTTCACCGGCATCACGACCAGCAAGTCCTATGTAATTATCCACTTGAAGACCAAGCTCTGGTTGTACTCTAACAATATTCTGGAAGGCTACCTCTAACTGATCCCCCTCGTTGAATTCAGCAGGTTCAGTAATAATATTTTCGTTGATAGTGGGCAATAAATTTTCTGGTGCGCGTTCATTAGGCATAACCCAAAGGATACCACCTCTGTAGTCTTTGGTCAAAATCATGGAGCCCAGCGGTCCTCCCCCTAACAGATGAAAAAATGTGATTTATGATTTTGGGGTTGGACGGCGATCTTTGCTTCTACGCACCGTTTAGGTGCATATCTAAAAACAAGGGACCAGCGGCTAGACTAGGCCGCTTGGTCGGGCAGGACATAGAGTCGGATTTACGAACTGTTTTGAAGTCGAGGAGCTTAAAACAGGAGCTTAAACATCATTTGGCGTGAGCCCTGGCAAACTGCTCGATGCTGACGAGCTGAGGCTCGTTTAAGCCGGTTTTGCCATCGGTTTGAACGACGAGTTTAGGGACCCTCAACCGTTCGGCGACTACACGCCGGGCCTTGGGAGTTATCAGGTCATCAACCCACACAAAGGAACTGGGCGAGTTGGCCTGATCGCTAATAAGGGCGCGCAGCTTCCGGGCGATTTGGGAGCCACCTTGGCGATGATCGAGCTTCAACACCCGGCCATCCCGTAAACCGTCGATCCTATCGGCCAATTCCAAAGCCTCGTTTTCCTGAGTCGTCAGCCAGACTAAGTCCAGGCAGGTAGCGCCTAGACGGCTCACTACCTCCGGCGCGTATTCTCCGCCAAAATAAGGTAATCGAACAGTCTCAAAGGAGGAGGCTTTAGCGATTATGACGCCGTCGACATCCAGATATAAACGCGGACGGACAGCCGCGGGCGAATCAGACATTAGACCACCATATCATAAACAGCACTTTTTCAATATTTGGCGAGACTGACTGGACTAGCGGGCTTTTGATTCTTGAACTGCAGCGTGTTCTAAGCGGCTAAATCTTCGACCCAGCGCCTGTTCCCTTGGATATTCGGGTTACTGAGGACTTCAATACTCAAGCCGAGCCAGCGCAGCGCGTTCGGTATCGTCGTAAAGCGATAATTATTGGTTATTGCCAACTCAGCTGTGCGCTTCTTGAGAGCGTTGTACCGAGCGGTGTCGGTCAGCAGTTCAGTTATAAGTTCGGTCCATTTAGCAGTGTCATACGGGTCAACAACGTGGCCGGACTCACCTTCGACGATCTGGAGAGGAATTCCACCCCGGTTGGACCCGATAACCGGTACACCCTGCAGTATGGCGTCGGTCACGCGCGACTCAAAGCCTTCCTTGATCGAAGGTTGCAGCGCCAGCTTGGCGCCTTTCAATAGAGCGTTGATGGCCCTGTCGTTGTGTGGAACGCGGGCAATTTTGATGTCATCCTTAATATCATCGTACTCCGCCCGCAAATCCATCATTTTCTGCAGTTCCGGCAAGCCATCGGGGTCGTCAATCGAACCGTTACCTACAATTACAAACTGGGGCATATCTTCTTCACTGACGCCTTTGGCGCGCAAATCTTCGCGGCGGGCACGGGCGTACGCGGCCAGCCCTTGGGACATACCTTTGGAAGGGTCAAACCGGGCAATCAATACGATGTACGGTCGGCTCAAGTCCAGAGGTTTCTGACCTTGGTTGGCCGCCAGCTGTTGATTAATGAAGGCGATGCCTTCGCGCTTTTCGGCTACCGTTAGCGGCCGGTTCAGATCGTCGAGCAAATCACCGGTGGCCGGCATGAATATCACCTTATTCTCCGGCACATCGGGTGGTACGAATTCGTCCATCGGGTGTGTCACAAAAACATCGGCCTCGTTGACCCGGTTTTGGCGCCAAATGAAATCCCAGGTTGTGTGTTGGGGCGTGCCGGGCGTACTCATCAATTGGCCTTCGGTTTGGATGTGATCGCGAAACAGTATTTTGGCGGTTGGGTTAATGCCCAAGTGGTAAACAGTCGATCCATCGGCCTGGGGCTCGTCGTAGCCTTTCAGGTGCGGAATCAGCCCGGCCGGTTGCCAGTCATCAATCACAATCACATCAGCTGTGCGCAGCGGTTCGCGGAGCACTTCAGCGTTGGCGTCGATGACCTTGCTATAAATCGCCTTATCTTCGTCATTAAGCCGGACTTCAGGGGCGGACACAGCCTGCAAGACGTTATGAAATTTCTTTTTAGTGACATCAAAGAATTGCTTCTCGTCAGCCGCGCCGGGTTTCAGGGCATACCAGCGGGCTTTGACTCCCAGTAAATTAAATAAGTGGATCGCCGGCGCGCGCATAATCGCCACGCCGCCGCCGGACGCGGTCGCGTTAACGAACAGGAGCTCTTTACCCTGCATAGTCTCGGCGTACGCTTTAAGGCGTTCCATGTCTGCTGTGGGTGTTATTCGTTCATAATCGGCAAGCGTGACACAGCTCGTAACATGAACTTCGTAAGTATCGGCGTCGTGTTCAATGTTATAGGCGTCTTCAGGGTTAGATGATTGCTCGGTACCAGCCTCTAAAAGAGACCCTGTGGCGACATCACCAAGACTGGCCAATAATTCATCACTAAGTGGCTGACGGAGAAAATCCGCTTCGGCACAGACTATAGCATCTGGCTGATGCTCAAAACCTTGTTCAGTAGAGATTTTATTTTCTAACGACATTTTTTTATTGCCATATTGCGGAACCTAACGGATCCGATAAACACTAGCGGTTACATAAGTGATTATCTACCTGGTTATTGCAGATGTCAATACGACAACGAAATTGATATAACTGGGGTCAGTTCGATAATTATATTGATTACGATTTTAAGCTTTGACGCAAATCTTAGCGCTTATCGCTTATCGCTTATTTAAAATTAGATCTGACTATCAATTATAAGATCGCCTCGAAAGTTCGGCTGGCCCAGAGGTCCGTCCTCTAACAGATGGGGGGAATGTGAATTACATTTTTTGGGGATGTGTCTATTATTGGGCGGAGAATCCGGATCTAGTCCATGAATAATAAGAACCCGGCGTAGATTTGAAGGGTACTAATGGGTCAAGTAGTGTCAGCAGACTTCGGGTTTCTTGCTCCGATACGGCGCCCTTGGTAATTTCAGACTGGAGTGAAGCTGCTATCATCCGCAAGCCTTCGGTGGCGAATCTGGCTTTGTCTTGAGGACTCATCTTAATTTTGCGAAAATCTTTCGGGGCGTTATAGGGTTTGATAAACTTTTCTATATCTAAACCTTTAGGTTTCTTGAGAATATAGTAATCTGTGCCGATTTGACCCCCGTCGTTATCGACATTTTGTAAGCGATTAATTCGGCCTATACACTCGGGGTGGTCACGGTAGGTGCCGATCGGTATTTGCCAGACGGTGGCAGCACCAGCCTTCTCGCCTGGAGCGTGGAGGTAGGCCACGCGTTCACCACTTTGGCCGATACCGTCTTTGGACTTATCGGTAATTATCGCTAATAAGTGCTGTAATGTTAGTTGCTCAGCAGGTTGAATTGCTTCGGCATTACCAGCGACTTCTGGCTGCCGTTGATCGTAATTGTCTGAAAAACTTTCTGGACTCATATTAAGTATATTATCATGTTTATGGTTGTTAGTCAATCTGTGGCGAGCGCCGTATGAGGGCAAACAGTGCTACAAAAGAAGAGACCTATCGGCGAGGATAGGTCTCTTCTTCTGGCGGGCCGTAGTCTAAGAGGCCTGGAACTATTACCTAGCAAATGCCCAGACGACCAACTAGTACTTAGGTGTACTTCTTTGCAAAATCGCCACGATGGATGATGTCAAGGACTGCCAGAATTTTTTCATCGTTGGGCCCATCAATTATGCCGTAAAGGATCCTTACGTCGCGAAGCATTGCGCCGTGCTTTAGCCCCGGGGCATCAGAAGGCTTGAGACGCCAAATTCCAACTTTGGAATTGTTAATAGTAGGCTCATTTCCCCCCAAGCCGCGGACCCTGTCCGCAGCTCCAATAAAGGGATTTTCCCTTAGATAATCGACGGCTCCGGCCAGTGCGCCTTGCATGCTTTTATTCTTAGACCCGCTATATTTTTTTATAAGGTGCTCAAGAGCGGCTGGGTCTAGATCCAAAACTGCACTATTTGTGAATCCACCCTCACTACCGTTTGTCGCTCGCATCTTCATAACGCCAGCTTTCATAGTTGGCGTTTTTTCTGCCCTAGCTTCATAGGTGAGCGTCCCAGCATCACTCGACACCTCTTCGTAGTTGGCCCGCTTCAAGACATTTGCTGCTTTATCATTATGTTCTGCGATGGTTGCGTTGACGCTCCGTAATGACTTAAAAGCGTGCTTAGTAACTGCCAGTAGAGCGGTCGTCGCGTACCCGCATCCCGTGTAACTAGGGTCTAACCAGAATTCTATAGTGCCGCTATCCGGACTTTCATCTTTCATTAAGCTGACGGCGCCCACTAGGGTATCGTCATCCCATATGCCCATGATCTTTTTATTGATATCATTTTGGGTAGCGGTAGCTGTGGTGCCTAAAGAAGTCTCCGGTGGGAGTAAGCCCGATGCTGCCAGCATGGTCGTTACGACATTTTCTCTGTCATGAATGGACATTTCAGCGAGGAATACGCCTGGCTCATTTGTTACTAGATAGGTAGGAGCCTCTTGCGTTATAGACATAGTATAATTGTATCATAATGCTTGTGTTTAGTCAATGCTTAGCATACCCGACTAAACGGCAGAGGTCTGTCCCCTGTCGTGTCGGGTCTAACTAAGAAGAGACCTATCGGCGAGGATAGGTCTCTTCTTTTGGCGCTCAGATGCTGGGATTAAACTTGTTCAATCACCGATTGGAATAAAACGAGGCGTACTGCTGCAAGAGAGGTCCAGTTTCCACCCACGTCACATCACCGCGGGCATCTTCGTCCAAAATGGCGCTATTTCTTAGTAGAATCCCATCCATTTTAGCCAAAAGCTCCTTAACGGCGGCGTCCGACATCTTCTCAAGGACCCTCGACCTTATGGTGCCCGAATCAGGCTCTTTGTCGGTCGGCAAAGAGTCGCCGCTTACTTCGTGCAGGCAAAACATATCCTCCAGTACTATCCGGTCTAACAGCTGGTTGTCGACACCTTCGCTTTGACCGGTTGTAATTGTTCTAACTGCTTGATTCGCGTAAGTATACTGAATTTTGCCTGATCGTCCATCTTTAGTGTCCTTCGTGTCAATAAAAGTTCTAGAAGTAGTATAGTCACGGGCTAAGGCATGTTGTACGGGGGAATGAACCATGCCAGCGATTACGCCAATTTTTTTACCATCTTTATTCATAGCTTTTAACTGTTCAATCGTAACTGATTCACGAGCCTTAATCGATGTAGCCTCGGCCTTTATCATGTTTGACTGGCAATCTTTTAGCTCCGAAATTGACGATCCGAGCATTAAGGCATCTTCATAGACATTCGTTAGGCGGACATACTCCCAAATTAGTTTGTAGCGCGGGTCACTTCCGTCGATATCGATAAATGCTACTTTTGCTTCTTTGTTATCTAGCTTACCGAGAACGTCACAGATTAACCCATAGGCGCCGTCACGAGCAACCAGATCTTCCCTGATTTTATCTTTTTCTGCTGTGGTTGTGGCCGCTGAAATATACGAAGTTAATATTTTATTATGGTCTTCGCGGTCTTCGGGGGTAACAAAGCCAACATATTCTATGGCGATAACATCGCAGTCTTGTAGCTCAGCACTGATAGCGGCGGCATTTTCAGGGATATGTTCGCAAAAGACGAATGAATATTCCGCATCTGGAACTTCAGGGTTTTCGGATTGCTGCTCTGTTACTGGTACTGCTTCGATGTTTGACATTTGTATATACATTAGCACTTTGTTGCGTATTTTGCAATAGAGTTATTATCATATAAAAAGAAGAGACCTATCGGCGAGGATAGGTCTCTTCTTTTGGCGGGCCCGGCCGGAATAGCGGACTTCGTCCTTTATCCACTCCGGCGTGCTCGGAATAAATTCCTGCGCGCGTCCTTGCTCCACGAACCGGCCCGTTCGCTATGTTCACTCTCTCACCGGTTCGAATCTTGAGCAATGCTCAACCAAAGTAAAAGTCCCAATCTTGCGACTGGGACTTTTACTTTGGCGGGCCCGGCCGGATTTGAACCGGTGATCTCCTCCGTGACAGGGAGGCGTGATAACCACTTCACTACGAGCCCTTAATTAATCCTGAACCGCTTGAGCAGTCAAAATTTCGATACTTTTGGTTACCAAATACAGGGGTAATGATACCAATTTGAAGAGCAAATTGCAACCCAACTAAGAACCCATTGCCAATTCTTCTCGATGTTCGGCGCTAAAATGCCGCGGCAAGGGAGCATAAGTTATAAAGTAAAAAGTTCATAAAGTTGAAAGTTGGCTCGAGCTGCGGTCAACTTTCAACTTTATAACTTTATGAACTTTTTACTAAAGGCTTAGACTTTTATGTAGTGCTGGGGGCGGTGTTGGGTCGCGAGCGGCTTCACGAAGCTGCTGATATCGTTGAAGTTGAATTGGATGTGGGCGGCGTGGACGCTATTGTCGCTGACGTCGATGACTTTGATGATCTCGAGCGTGTAGCCGGTGTTGATGATGCCCGAAATCTGGCCGGCTTTGAGTTTGAACAGTTCGTCGGTGACGTGGGGGGCGATGTTGTGATCGGTGCGCTTAATAACCGCTGGATAGGCACCGCCGGTAGCCCGGGTGGCGACATCGTCAGACGATTGAGCGGCCAAAGTAGCGAAGTCTGCCCCGCCCTGCAGCTGCTGCAACACCGCAGTGGCCCGGTTTTGGGTGACGCTGTCGAGCTGGCTGGCCACTTTTTGCTGCAGGAGCTGTTGTTTAAGCTCGCGCTTGAAGTCGTCGACGTTCCAGCCCCAGAATTCATTCAAAACGTCTTTGAAGACACGGTCGTTGCTACCAAGCCGGTTTTGGCTGCGGACCAGCTGAACTTCGGCGTCGACCTCCTGATTGGAGATGGTGATATGGTTTTTGACGGCCAATTGCTTGGTGTATGCGTTGGTGATGACTTCGTTCATGGCTTGCTGCTTGAGACGCTGCAGCTGGACCTTGCCGTCGCGCGTGGCGAAGTTGGTGCGTTGTTGGGTCTCGTAGTAGTGCATGTTGCGGCGGAGCTCGAACAAATAGCTCTCGTAACCGATGAAGGCCGGACCGGCCTTGGCGATCGGGAATGGAATGACGCGCGTCACGTCGTAGATAAAGCCGGACGTTAGCTGTAGCTTGTAGAGGCCAACCCCGCAATAGCTAAAGAAAAACACCACCGCCAAGACGAGCAGCGAGATGGAGATGCGCACGATGCGGCGCTTGGAGTGCTGCAGGGGGTAAATATACTTGCGGGCACCCGACAGTACGGCTTCACGGTGCTCGGCGACTGTTTCGTTAGTGATGCGCGGCACGCCGCTCAGAGCCTCGTCGACGCGAGACTCGGCGCTACCCCGGCGAGCCGGGAGTTTGATTAGTTTGGGTAGTTTAGGCTTCTTCATGAGTTTGTTCTTGGGAGCGTATTCCGGGGTAATCGCCAGTGGTGATTCCTTCGGTGCGCAGAATATTTAGGATCTTCTTTTGGATCTTATTCGGGTGATGGACATCATGGATTACCAAGTCCCCGACATAGGTCTGCATCTTTATTGTACCAAATCCCAGCAGCGTCTCCTGCAAACCGGTCACTTCGTAGTTGACCGATTGGATTTGACTGAGGCCCAGATCGGCCACCGCCCGGCTAAATAAGCCTTTCTGGTTGATCTGGATGAAGCGCTGGTTGGTGACGATAAAAACGCTGAAGTGCCAGCTAATCCAGCTGGGGGCAAAGAGCAGAAAGCCCAAGATGAAGCCGGCAGCCAGACCACCAAAAAAGACGGTGAAGCCGAGTTCGGGCTTGACGGCGGCGGGGATGATACCGACGAGCGGCCCGAACAGGCCAAAAACCAGACCTTTGCGCATCACGATGGGGTGTCGATGGAAGACATACAGGACGTCTTCGTCGTCAAATTGATCAGAAAAATACTTTGGGGAGGCGTTCGATGTTTGTTTGGACAAAGCCATAGTTATATTTTACACCATAATGCTTAAGTTTACTCCGTACGGAATGTGACCTAACCCGTGGTCTTGGTTGCCCTGTTTTGAAAACTGAGAAATTGATAAATCTAAACTGCCTATTGGTGCCCCCACCACGATTCGAACGTAGAGCTTCTCCTTAGGACGGAGTTGTTTTATCCATTGAACTATGGGGGCGAGCGAGGAAGCGGCATTTTGTGTTTACATAAAATCAGATTCCGAGCGAGCTCCTATCTGCGCAGCAGATGGGGGCGTGGCGTTATTGTATACGGATTTTGCGCGAGCGTCACCCCTAACCTCGTCGGATGTCCGTGTGAATCCGCCAAGCCTTGGCTGCCGCTCACGGGTTACTGAAATTAATCCAGGATGACGAGGATGGGGATTGAAGGTTTGGAGGATTATTTCTTGACGGGCTGAGTAAACTTTTCGTGGGCGGCTTCGTAGGAAAAGATTTCCGCCGGTAGGAACCAGTGTTTGATTTCTTGGGCGGCGTCTTTGGCGTCACCGGAGGCGTGGATGAGGTTGGCGATACCCTGTTGTTGTTTGTCGGCGTGGGCAAAACTAACGTGGGCGTAGTCACCGCGAATCGTACCCGGAGCGGCCGACTTTGGTTCGGTCGTACCGACCATTTTGCGGACCTGCGAAATGGCTTCAACACCTTCGAGGACAATCGCCAGCACGGGACCGGCTTGCATAAGCTCGAGTGTCACGTCGAAGGCTTGTTGGCCGCGCCGCGAGATCATCTGGCCGATCGTCTCGTAGTGCTTGAAATAGTGGTCGTAGTCGGGTGCCTGCATTTTGGTGGCCACGATTTTTAAGCCGACGCGCTCAAAACGGGTAATAATTTCGCCGCTAATACCGCGCTGTAAGGCATCTGGTTTCAAAAGTATGAGGGTTCGTTCCATCAAGTATCCTTGTTTAGTTAAGTCCATTGTAACAGATTAGAAAGGTCTTACTGAGTTCATTTCTTAGCTTATCCCTGTTGTGCGGTCAAAACGAGTGACCGCTCGGTTCGTCTAAATAGTGAAGTCAGCCCCAAACAATAGCCGCCCCCTAACGATATTTAGTAATTCTGTGCGACATCATCCAAGTACCGTCCTTGGCTATGCTACGACAAAGGTCATCCAAGGACGGTACTTGGTAGACTTGGGGACAGAGATGGAGCGCTTATTCCAGACGTTGTCATCCCAGCGAAGGCTGGGACCCAGTCAAAAATTATTCTTCTTTTTAGTGATTATTGTGGAGCGCCTGTCGGCGCAAATATATACTGGGTCCCAGCCTTCGCTGGGATGACAGGGCTAGGAAGTTGAGCTGGGTGATGACACCAGGCACTCGGCGTCGTACAATAAGCTTATGCTATACGCCAAAGCCAAGACCGATTTTTTAGAATATTTGGAGATCGAACAAAACCGCTCGCAAAAAACGATTGCCAACTATGACCACTACCTGACCCGCCTGAACGATTTTGGCGGCGACATTCAGGTGTCGGAGATCGACGACGAGCTGATTCGCAAGTGGCGGCTCTGGCTCAACCGCCTGGGCACCAACACCAGCGACGAATTGGGCAAATCGACGCTCAATTACCACCTGATTGCCCTGCGCAGCTTTCTGAAGTTCTGCGCCAAGCGCAACATCACCGCCATGACGGCCGATAAGATCGAACTGGCCCGAACCCGTCGCAAACAGGTCACGTTTTTGAATGAAGACGAACTGGCCCGCGTTTTCGAACAACCCGACGTCAGTACTCTGCCCGGCTTGCGCGATCGAGCCATCTTGGAGCTGCTGTTTAGTTCCGGTTTGCGCGTCAGCGAGCTGGTCGGGCTCGATCGAGACCACATCAACCTCAAGCGCCGCGAGTTCATGGTCCGCGGCAAGGGTCAAAAGGACCGGCCGATATTTATCAGCGTCGAAGCCGCTAATTGGATTAGTAACTACCTCGACCGGCGTGAAGATACCTCGCGCCCGCTATTTATGCGCTACAGCGGCACCAAAAAAGTCGATTTATCGGGCAATTTTCACCGCTTGACGGTCCGCAGCGTCCAGCGCTTGGTCGCCCACTACGCCCTGATGGCCGGCATCACCAAGCACGTCAGCCCGCACACCATGCGCCACTCCTTCGCAACCGACCTGCTGATGAACGGGGCCGACCTGCGTAGCGTCCAGGCCATGCTCGGCCACAGCAACATCGCCACGACCCAGATCTACACCCACGTCACCGACCCGCACTTGCGCGCCGTCCACGAAAAGTTCCACCACAAAGCCGGCTAAATAACTACTACCCTAGTAGCCACAGCCCGTGGCTGACCCAGGATAGACAGACAGTGTTTTACAGATTCCTTGGATCGAATCCAGGCCAAAGCCTGGGTATAATTGGGGGTCGTTAGTCGGAACGCGCACCTGAATTCGCTTGAGGACGTCCTGTGCCTGTCCGGTCGAGTCGATGAGTTCCTGGGCACCGACTAAGCGCGCCACGGCGCCCGCTGTCGTAGTAGCCGTAAGGTGGGCGTTGGTGTTGCTGTAGATGGACCGCAGGTTAAACAAAAACTGGGTACCGGCCGGCACCGCAGGAGAAAAATTAATCGTCGCTACGCAATAACGCGTAAAAGTAGCGGCGTTACCGGTATTGCAACTACCGTTCACGATCGTACCCGATTGTTTTTGGTCGGTAGTATAGTTGGTGCTAATCGGAGTGACAACGACGGTGGCGCTGTTGTTTGGGTACAGAAACGTTGTAAAAGTGTCCTGGACTAGCGTACTCCTGTCAATTGCCGTAAATGGCGTTACCGCCAGCCGCAGTACGCCGGGGGCACTCCAACTGGAAGCCTTCGGGAACGAGCTATTAGTCACGCCGCTCGCCGGGCGAAAAGTTTTGACGCTACTGTTGGCGTCTTGCCAAGCGACCGTGATGCTTTTGATCGGTACGCCAACGTTGGCGGCGTCGACGGCCGTCACCGTGAACACCGTCGGTGTAACGGTATCGATTGAGCCGTAATCAATCGAGGCAGGCGCGGAATCGATCAATAAACACGTCCACTTGGTGTCGGTGGTGGCGCCAGAATTAACAATATTATCCGCCAGATACTTTTGGGCGCCCGTCGCACCGATAATTGGGCCGCAGGTAGTTTTACGCTCCGTGTACCCGGCTTTGATGGCTCGGATCGCGTCATTAACGCCCGATTCGGCGGCGTAGTAGGCCTGACTGCTCAATTGGCGGTTGAGGGCCTGGCGCGACTCGTTGCGAATGATCTGGGCAAAGCCGATTGTTAATAAACTGAGGATGATGACCAACGTCATGGCAATTACCAAGGCCGCGAAGCCTTTTTCGTTCTGGTGGAGTCTAGTTTTTATCATAAGCATATTGTATCCTATTCCGCCATTCTCGGCGCTATAGTTTGGGTTAATGTGGCGAGGGCGCAAAATTCCGACCCGGTGCCACCTTTGCAGGTGGTAACTGCCGGCGTAACTCCAGACCGGGGCGTGTAATTAATCAAATCGTCGTCACCGTAAGCCAGGCTGACGGTTATCGTATAAAAGCCGTTGGCGCTCGCGATATTCAGATCGGTCAAGCGCATATTGGTCGACAGCAACTCGCTGCCATTATTTGGGCTCGATGTGTTCAGTAAATCGGTCGGCGTGACAGAAGTTATTAGAGCGGTGATTGGCTGACAGGTGCTACTACCGTTCATGACATCAAGCCATAGGGCGTGATCGGTCGGGGCTTTGGTGAGTTCATGATTGACCATAAAGCTATAGCGTTTACTGCCGATACAGACTGCCCCCACGCTGCTTGGTGTGGTAGCCGTTGCCGGGGTACCAGGCGCCATAAACTGTGGAATAACGCCGCCCAGTTGAATTTGCGAAGCGATGTTATTCATAATATTACGGGCGGCGTTCTGGGTGTTGGCCTGGTTCATGCCTTTAGAGTACAGCTTCCCGATCTGCACGATACCGAAGGTACTCAGTAAAAGTACCAAAGACAAGATACTTAGGGCGATCATGAGTTCGATAATCGTAAAGCCGGCCTCGGTTGGATTTTGACGAGACAAGCGAAGCTTAGAGCCAGGCAGGCGGGCTATGTTCATGGCTGGTGAATCTTATAGCTAAGTTGCTCTGTTTGTTGGCCCAACTGGCCGACACCCGGCCAGGTGACGGTAAAAGTAAAAATATCCTGGTTGTGGCCAAAACTAGGCTTTGCTACGTAGGTGATACTGAGCTTGTAGAAGCCTTCTATCCCCGTTGTGCACGCCGCATTGGATAGTGCAACGGGCTTGGCTGTAGCGTCCATGCAAAAACTAGTGAGTGGATTATACAAGTTGACATCGGCGGCATCGGCCCGCGCCAGTTCGACCTGACTGTTGAGATACTGGAGGGCTTCGGAGTGCTCCTGCGAGTTTCGAGCGGATTGCATGCTGCGGTTAACGGTCGAGTAAGCGGTCGTTAGGGCAAAGCTCAAGATAGACAACGCGATCAAAACTTCTACGATTGTGTCGCCCCGTGATTGACGGTCTAAATGTTTTAGCATATTGATGGTACCCCTGCCCCAGTCTCGAGCGTCGTCGTGAACTGCTGCCCGCTCTGACCGCCGATGCTGACGCTACCCTTTTTATTACCGTTTTGGAAACACATCAAAATATAGGTGCCATTACCAACGATGTCAGTTGGACCGATACTCCCCGCCTTAGCGTTGATATTGGTGACAGCCGAGGTTTCGGAAGCACCGAAAGTGCCATTTGCCGGGGTATTTGGAACGATCGCCGTCACCACCGTCTGGGCACCGGATTCCGGAGTACTCGATTGCGAGAGGCCATAATTACCTAGGCTACCAAAGAATCCGAACGAGCCGATGGGCGTACCGCCCGAACAATTACCGGTACACTTCAAAACTTTGGTCACTACCAGACCGCTCTGGAGAGTATTCTTCTGAGTTAGGTTGATGGCACCGCCATCATCGACCGCTATCGGTTTGGCCGCCGTAAAGGACGTGATCGAGGCTCCTGTCGGATCCATTTGTCGAGCGGCTACAGTGTAAATATTGTAAACGGTTGGGTCACCAGCGACATTAAACTGCATGACTTTGCCCAGAAAAATACAACCACCGTTCGAACCCTGGGCGGTCGTAGCCGCGGTAAAAACTGGTGGGCTAAGCGGAGGTGCCGTACAAGTAAAAGTAGCGGACGGGGGGTATTGGCCGTTCGCAACGTCGTTGACGACGCTTCCGATCTGCGTATTTATGTCGTTCATCCCCTGCTTGAACTCAACCGCCGACTGCTTACCCGATATAAAGCCGGCGGCCAGCAAAAACATCAGGCTCGAGATTGCCAGAAAAATGAGTACCTCTACGATGGTATAACCATGCGGCTTGTTGCCACCTATCATAGGCTAAAGTATACCATAAGCACGTTATGTCCGGCTCTTAAATCGACAAGAATATTCTTTGGTACCAAGCGAGCATGGCGGCTCCGAATAACTGGACCACGACGGTGCCAATTATCAAAAAAGGACCGAACGGAATGACACTGGTCTTCTTGAGACGCTTAGTGGCGAGTAGCGGCACGGCCACTAGACTGCCCAGTAGGGCGGCGATGAAGATAACCAAGAAGCTACTGAGCGGCGCCGCCACCACCAAGCCGAATATCCACCCCAGTTTGACGTCGCCGCCGCCAATCCACTTCCCGTCCGAGACCTGAAATAGGACGTAGAACAGCCCGCTGCCAACGACGACCGCCAAGAACGTGCTCAAGGCCGCTTTGGCGGGGTCAACGGCACTCGCCATACCTATAAGGGCCGACGCGGCGGCCAGCCCCGTTAGGGGGTAGACCAGTTTGTTGGGCAAGAGCATCCACCGCAGATCGTATACCAACAGCGCCATCAGCCCGATCAGCAACAGCAGCCAAATGACAAATGCGGCCAGTTGGCTGCCCTCGATTGGTAGCGGCCAGTAGTGATACGACAGCACGAAAAGCCCGGCGGTAGCCAGCTCGACCAGCGGATATTGCACCGCTATAGGCATATGGCAGTAACGGCACCTGCCAGCGACGCTCAGCCAGCTCACAACCGGCACTAGATCGTACCAGGCTAGGGTATGTTGACAGTTGGGACACATCGAGCGGCCCTTGGCTATCGACAGCTCAGCGACGCTGGCAACGCGCTGTTTCTTCGGTTTACTGAGCTCGCGCAGCCGCCACGTAAGGGCGTTGTCGAAGCTCCCAAAACAGAATCCGAGTACGATTAACATAGCAATTATCATTTAGCAGTATAGTAGCACAATAAAAACAGACTCCGTAAGAGGAGTCTGTTTTGTAAGTTTCTTTGGTTTTAGTTTAAAACTATGAACCTTGGCACTGCGTAACCTGTTTACCGCCAGCGGCTTCAACAGTAAAGAGAGCAACCACTCCACGAGTGGATCCGTCCGTTACTTCACTTGCGAAGTTTGCTGCTGTTGGAGCAACGGCGATCGTATGAGTCGCACTATTATTGCAAACAACGCCGGTTGCAATCATAACTTCTGACGACGTCGGCGCAGTAGCAGCAGTAATCCCCGCTGCTTTTAATGGAATCACTGCGGCAAAAGTAGTGGAGCTACTCAAGTTTGCAGCTACAGCCAATGGTGAGGTAGTCACAGCAGGAGTACTGACGTCGGTTGTAACAGGAACTTTCCCGTTGTTATTGGCGGTGAGTTCGCCAACTGCACCGAGAGCTTTGCTGACATCAGCACGCTTACTCGTATTTCGGGCGTTGCGTTGCAATGCCGGAACAGCCAAGAACACAACCAGCATGATCAAGCCGGCGATAGCTAGGACGATCAAAACTTCGATGATCGTAAAGCCTCTATTATTTTTCTTCAAGTTTTTCATTAAGCAAGTGCCCCTTTACTTATTATTTTGTGCTTATGGTTAAATAATACGCAGATTGTTTTTAAAAAGCAATGTTTTTAAGTACCGATGTTCTGCCCCGCCAAGCCGTAGATTGGCAATAGGACGGCGGCGACAATGATAAAGGCCACGACGCCGAGAACAACCATCAGCACCGGTTCGATGATGGTTGAAACGGTTTTAATCTGGTTGTCGAGCTCCTTTTCGTAGTAATCGGCCGATTTGGCCATCATCTGCTCCATCGAACCAGACTGCTCACCGATGCGCAGCATGCTCGGCACCAGCGGCAAGAAGTTGGGGTCACCGTCGATCGAATCGGCCAGCGACTTCCCGCCGCGCACCTTTTCGATAGCTCGATTGATCGAGTCCTCGATGTGGACATTACTAATCGCACTAGCCGTTATTTCTAACATCTGTAATAGCGGGACGCCGCTCGACACCAGCGTCGTGCCCATGCGCGTGAAGCGGGCCATGTAGAGCTCCATAAAGAGCGGGCCGATTGGCCAGCCCTTCATCTTAAATCGATCAATCACGCTGCGGCCGACGGTAGTTTTCGAAAAGCGCACCAAGCCCACCCCGCCCACAACGACACCGAGGATGACGACCCACCAAAACTTAATGATAAAGTGCGCAATATCGAGCATGATGATTGTCAAAAGCGGCAGTTTAGCGCCTGGGATGCCGTTGTAGAGTATTTCTACCTGGGGCAGGACTTTGACGATCATAAAGCTCACGACGCCGAGCATTACGAACATCACGATTGCCGGGTAAATCATGGCCCCCCGGACCTTACTAATAATTTCGGCGTCTTTTTCTTGCTGGTTGGCGATGCGCTCCAAGGCGCTGTCGAGAGTACCCGAAGCTTCGCCGGCCGCAACCAAACTCAGGTATATCTGGCTAAAAGTTTCGGGGTGCTTGGTCAGTGCGACCGAAAAGGACGAGCCGGCCTCGATGTCGCTCATGATTTGGCTGGTGATGACCTTTAACGGTTTGCTCGTGGCTTGGGTGTTCACGCTGCGCAAAGCCTGGAGCAACGGCAGCCCGGCATTGATGAGCGTCGACAGCTGGCGCGAAAAGAGAATTTTATCTTTCATCTTCACTTTATTGAACAGCTTACCCATGGGCAGCTTACTGACTCCTTCGGCGGCGGCAATGTCGAGTGGCGAAAACCCACTGGCTCGAATCAAACGGGCGGCCGCTTGCTCGCTTTCGGCCTGGACTTCAGCTTTGATTTTCTCACCCGTGGCCGGGTTGCGGGCTTCGTACTTATACGTCAACATCCGAAACCTCTGGTTTCGGAGTAGAAAGTAGAAAGTAGAAAGTAGAAAGTAGCTCGAGCTGCCGTACTTTCAACTTTATAACTTGATAACTTTTGACTCATTCTAGCCCCTCATCAATCTATCGAGTTCATCGACATCAACGGCTAAATTACGGGCTTCATCGTACGTAATGTTACCAGCGTGCACAAGATTAACCAGCGTCTTATCCATGCTCTGCATGCCGAATTCGGCACCGGTTTGGATGACGGCCTCAAGCTGGTGGGTCTTGCCTTCACGGATAATGTTGCGGACGGCTGGGGTGACAATCAAAATTTCAGCGGCGGCGATCCGGCCGCCACCGATAGCCGGCGCCAGTCGCTGCGAACAGATGGCCATCAGAATGTTGGCCAGTTGGGCGCGAATCTGCGGTTGTTGGTGCGGCGGGAAGACGTCGACCATCCGGTCGATACTCTGTGAGGCGCTGTTGGTGTGTAGGGTGGCAAAAACCAGGTGCCCCGTTTCAGCGATCGTAATCGCACTGGCAATCGTTTCGAGATCACGCATCTCGCCGAGCAGGACGACATCGGGGTCTTCGCGAAGAGCACTCCGCAGGGCCGCCGAGAACGAGTAGGTGTCATAGTGGACTTCGCGCTGGACGATGACAGATTTTAGGGACTTGTGGGTAAATTCAATCGGGTCTTCGATGGTAATAATGTGTTTGCTTTGCTCGATATTAATCTTGTGAATGAGCGCTGCCAGCGAAGTTGACTTACCGGAACCCGTCGGACCGGTCACCAGAACTAGGCCACGCGGGTACTCGGCGAATTTGCCGACAATTGGTGGCAGCCCGAGCTGTTCAATCGTTAAGATTTCGTTCGGGATCAAGCGCAGGGCGGCCGCCAGATTACCCCGCTCGTGGAAGGCGTTGACGCGGAAGCGACCGAGGTCGCCAAAGGCGAAACTAAAGTCGAATTCTTTGTCTTTGAGTAAAATTTGTTTTTGATCTTCGTCGAGAATGGCAAAAATCAAGGCTTCGATGGCCTCTTCGTCGAGGGCATCGGCGCCGCTAACGGCGACCAGCGCACCGTCGACCCGCAGCATCGGTGGCAGACCGACTTGGATGTGTAAGTCAGAAGCCTTCTTTTTGATGACTTCTTCTAGCAAAACTTCGATTCTTGGCTTACCCTGCATTATTTTCTCCCACTTCTTTCATATTTTACAAACTAGCCTCGGCGGCGACACGGTTGATCTCGGCTAGGGTGGTCTTACCCTGTAACGCCTTGAGGTAACCGTCCTGGCGCATTGTAACCATCCCCTGCTCTTCGGCTTTCCGCTGGATTTCGGCGCTAGTCGATCGTTTCAATATTAAATCCTGAATCTCTTCACTGATCTCGAAGACTTCATACAGACCCATCCGACCCTTATAGCCGTGCGGCGTTTCGGGACCGTCGATACCTCTGCGTAAAGTATAAGCGTTTTCGGTAGCTAGAGGCAAGCTTTCATAACCCAAGTCTTCTGAAGCGGCCGCGCGGGCCTCGTCCGTCTTCGGCAATAAGTTAGCCAGCGTCTCGTGAATGCCCTGAACCTCGGTTTTGTCGGCGGCGTAGTCTTCGCCGTTGTCGGCAATGCGGCGCACCAAGCGCTGACCGATAACGGTATGGACGGTGGAAGCAATCAAGAACGGCTCGATCCCCATATCGAGCAAGCGCGGCAGGATACCGGCGGCGCTGTTGGTGTGCAGAGTGCTGAACACCAAGTGCCCGGTCAGGGCCGCTTGAACGGCCAGTTGGGCGGTTTCTTTATCGCGAATTTCTCCGACCATCACGACGTCGGGGTCCTGACGCAGGATAGACCGCAGACCCGAAGCGAAAGTCAGACCAACCTCGGCGTTGACTTGAATCTGATTGATGCCGTCCATTTTATACTCGACGGGGTCTTCGAGGGTGACGATATTGATGGAGTCGTTTTTGATTTCTTGGATCAGCGCGTAGAGCGAAGTCGATTTACCGGAACCGGTTGGCCCGGACGTCAAAATCATGCCGTTGGGCCGCCCGAGCGCCTTGCGAATGGTGCGCAGCGCCCGGCCATGGTAGCCCATCTCCTCCAGCTTGAGCGTGGTGCCCGATTTATCGAGCAAACGGATAACGACTTGCTCGCCCCAGACGACCGGCGAGATAGCGATCCGAAGGTCAATCCCCTTATCGCCCACGACGACGGTAAATTGACCATCCTGCGGTATGCGGTGTTCATCGATTTTTAAATTGGACAAGATTTTGATACGCGACACCAGGGCCGGCTCGGTTGCCTTGGGCAGGCGCATGATTTCACGCAATACGCCATCGATTCGGCAGCGGATTTTGAATTCTTTCTCCATTGGTTCCATATGGATATCGCTGGCCCGGTTCTTGGCGGCGTATTCCAAAATAGCCGACAGCGCCTTACTGATTGGTGAATCCTGGACAATAGTCTTGATGCTAGTTTCAGCGGGGCTGGGGGTAACATCGCTACCCGCTTCCGCCTTGGTATCAGCGGTATGCATGGCGTCGCTGACGTCTCTTTCGATATCCTGCTGGTATTGCTTGAGGACGTAGCGAATACCGGCCTCACTGGCAGAATATACCTTGAGGGCCCGGCCCGTTTTCTTCGACAAGAAGTCGACCGCCTGGACGTTATCGGCGTCGAGCATGGCCACGACCAGCCGATGGTTCATTTCGCCCAATGGCACGGCCATATAGCGCTCGGCGATGTCCTGGGACAGCAAACGCAGCACCTCTTTTTTAATTATGGCCGCCGTTAGATTGACGTAGGGAGCTTTATTGACAATCGCCGTGCTTTTTGTCAATTCCTCATCCGATACGTTGCCTTCGTTGAGCAACAGCGCTATGAATGGCGCTTTGGTTTGCTCTGACTTCTTGCGCAACTGGGCAATCTTATCGGCGGCAATAACACCGCGACTGACTAAGTCTTCTTCAACTTTTTTTTGGACTGCCGTCGAGAGTACGCTCATAAATAGCGCTCCATTCTATTGCTTAAACGGCTGAAGATTGTTGCTGTTGCCGATTTCGACCGTTTTAGTGGGGTCGATCGAGTTGGTATTAAAATACTTACTATCGGGCTTAGGAAACTCACTTGATATGCTATCGAGCACTAGCACCTCGGCGTGGCGATTTTTGGGGTTAGCGATGAGGCTATTTGCCAAAATTAAAGCGATAATGGTGCTCAAGCCGGCGACGGCGACGATAACGGCGATGTCTTTTTGTTTCATTTCACTACCTTCGTGACTATTTTTAGGGTTTTGGCGGGCTGATAGTACGTTTTGGCGCTGATTACTATCGAAATATTAGATTCACCACCGCTCAGCTGGAGCGTACTAATCGATATCGGCCTGATTGAACGGTCGAGAACGCCTACCAAGTCTTGAACCGACGTGTATGAGCCGGTGACGGCCAACTGGAACGGCATCTCGACCGAAACTGGTGTCGCCGACGCCACGCTGTCAGACAGCGTTACGTCGTCGGTACCAGATAGCGAATCAATTTTGAAACCGCGGTCTTTGGCCAGTTTTTCGAGCGAAGTAATCACGGCCGGGAAATCGTACTTCCTGGGTAGGGCGTCGAGAATGATTTTGGAGTTGTCACCGTCTTGAGGACCGACCCCCGTTAGCGAACCGCCAATATAATTGATTGGCGCGCCATTAAAGGCTGAGTAGGTCGTCGACAGGTCTTTGGCGGCCGTCACGTCAGCCTTGGCGACTCGAAGCGCCACTTTTTGCTGGGCAATAACGCGAGACTGATACGAGTGTTGCGAAATTAAGGCTTTGATCGAAACCAATGAAAAGGCCGACACGACTGCCGCGGCCGACACGACCAAGACGATCGTCGCCATCGTCTTGTCGATCTGGACTCGTTTGAAAGATTTCTTTGGTGCTGCCATGATTATTCTTCCTGCTTACTTCTTAGTGGTGGGCTGCTCAAATAAAGCGCTTGGTTGATTGGATCCGGACCGAGTCGTGACCGTCTTGGGCACGGTCAAGGTTACGGCATTTTGATTATCAAAGATAACCGGGTCGTACTTCATCGTGATCTGATAGGTAGCGTCTTTATCGGTTGTAGCGAAGCCGCCGAGGACTACTTCAGAAAAGGCGTTTTTGGGAGTATCGCCAGCAGACGCCAGTGCATAGGTAGTGAATTTTAGGGTGTCGACAAAAGTGTTGACCGCGAATAAATCGGCTGCCTGCCCGGTCAGCGTAAACGTATCAGCCGTAAAATCAACGCTGACATTCGAGATCGTCACATTGCTCGGCGTCACTTGCGACAGATACCCAAACAAGCGCGTAGCAGCCGGTTTGGCGCTATGCAGTGTCGGTAGACTCTGTAATTGGTTCTGGATGGTTATGATCTTATCGATATCGGGCGTTTGCTTGACGGTATTCGCGGTCGCTTTGATATCTTTATTCAGACCATTCATGTTGTCTTTCTGGACAACATTGACGGCCAGGAAAAGTAGGACCGCGATGGCGAAGCAGGCCGCCGCAACAAGTATCGAGATGGAAATCAGGAGTCGTTTGAGGCGGTTAGCCCTGATATACTCTAATTTTACGTCCGGCAATAAGTTAAACTGGATCATGCTTTGCGCTCCGCTAACCCGACCACGACGCCAAACTGGTTGGAGATCGCCATGAGTTCGTTTTGGCGATCACGCGGGAAAGCCACGTTGCGCCAGGCATTGCCAATCTCGACATTCAGACCAAATTTGTTGGCCAAATACAGGGGAAACTCGGGTATGACCGATGCCCCGCCGGTGACGACGAGGTACTCCATTTTTTCTTTGGGGTAGCGCGTGCTGAAGAACTTAATCGACTTTTCGATCTCGGTCGTCAGCGTATCGACAGTGCCGCTAATGGCGTGGAAGATCTGCCCTTCCAGCTTTTCTTTGCTGAGGCCGAATTTGAGAACAAATTGCTGGGCTTGCGTCTCGTCAATATTCAAGTTCTGCATAGCCGATCGGATAAAGGCGTCTGATCCAGTTGGAATCGAGCGCGTTAAACGCGGCACGCCATCGATGGTGATGACGATATCGGTCGCCTTACTGCCGATATCGACAATCATGCGCGGGGCGGTGGCGTCGGGGGCCAGCATGGCGCGCGTCAGGGCGAGGTTTTCGGGTTCAAAGGCGATCACGTTCAGGCCGATTGATTCGAGCATCTCCAAACGACTCTCGATGAATTCATTGGCGACGCTCGAGAGGATTATTTCCACTTTGGTACGGTCGGCTGGCGAATCACCGATCAGGGCCCAGTCCATTTTCGACTCGGCCAAGGGCGTCGGGATGAGGGCGTCGGCCTGATACCTAATGGTTTTAGCCAACTCGTCGGTCGACAATCGGTCGATGTCCACAACGGCCGTAAAGACCCGTTGCGAAGGCAGCCCGACGGCGACGTTTTTCGTCGTGATGTGGGCCTGCGAGATGAGATTTTTGATGGCTTGGGCGACTTTGTCCTGGTCAGCCTTGGCATCACTAGCGGTTATTTTGGGGTCGATCGGCGCGTAGGCGTACTTGGCCAAGGTCATGACGTTGCCGGTATTGTGCAGTTCTACCAGACGGATGGCCGACGTACCGATATCCAGGCCAAAGAAATCCGAAACTTTATTGCTTAGAATATTCATAATATTGTCCCAATTGTAGCATAAGCAGTACGGATTATAAGGCGGCGTTCAGAAATACCCTGCCGGCCGCCAGTCCGACTTTGACCAAGTTGTTTTATTTTTATCCCACCCATAATTCTTATCCTTATTGTAGCAGTTATAGCACCGGCGACAAACTAGTTATAAAATCGTACTTCGTGATTCCAGAGCCGGGGGCCGAACCGAGGGCCGGCTGGCCCAAAAAGGTCTCAGGACTAAAGTTGAATACTTCGGCGGCACAGTCATAGTCGCCGCTGCGCATTACCATAGAGGCATTTACGGTACAATCTCCAGGACCGAGCGGTCTCTCGCCGCCCTGCGAGTTTATGAGCGAGGCAAACGTTCGGTAGAGATTCACCTTTTTGGCTACAAAGGCGCCGTTGACGGTAAGCTGGCTATTGCAGTTATTGTTCAATGTGGCTGCTGGGTAGGCGCCAAAACCAGGTGCACAGGTGTTGATTGTGCCGGTGTTGATTGCGCTGCCCTGAGCGACGTAAACGCCGTCGAGCTGAGAGACGTTGGGGCTGATATAGATATTGCCCGTGGCGATCAAGTAGAATGACGGCACGTCATCCGTGGTAGCCCAACTCGTCTGTTTAAATTTTATATCGTCCGTGATGTAGGCGTCGCCGGTGATATAGATGGCGATTCGATTATCCTTGGCGATCCCCGCGCCAACTCCCACGAAACCACTTATGTTCGTTCCGGGGGCTCGACCGTACCAAGATTGTTGGGGGGTCTTATCGCCAATACCGTCAAAAGAGGCTAAGTTAACATCAGAGGTCGACTTAATCAGCGTGGCCGGCTTGGTGTTAAAGTAGTCGGGCACGCAGTGGGAGGTACCTAGCTTGCCCAACGCCACAGGCGGTGGCGGGTTGTTCGCAAAGGTCAGGCCATCCTTCGAAGTTGGTAGTGTGGTACGCAAACTGGCGCTACCAAACCCACTGGCGCTAATCTGTCCAGTCGCCAATGCACCGTACTGAACCGCCGAACCGCGCACCAGTGGACCAACTCCCTTGACGAAGGCGTCAATACCGTACGGAGGAGGAGTCGGAAGGCCGAGACATTTATTATAACCGGTAGCGAAACTGCCTCCGGCTGAGACATCGAGACCAAAGAAGTGGACGTAAGGCTTTTTGATAATATTAATCGGAACGGTACAAGACACCGGAGAACCAAGCACATCCGTGCCAGTTAGAGTGGTGGTAATGGTGTAGGTGCCAAATGGCAAGCCACCGGCGAGAGGGGTAAACAGCCCGGATGCGATTGTGCTCGGAGAAGTAGGCGTCGCCGTAATGATCTGATTGGTCGGGCCATAGTAGCTGACGGTGCCGGCGCTATTTTTAATCTGCACACTTAGCTTATCGGCAAGCAAGACCTTCATGGTGGTACTCATGTAGGCGGTCATACTGAAGAGTTCCCCGTCTTCGGGTAAGCTTGGTGAAACGGTTGGGGGTTGGCACGTCGCGATATTTGGCGCAAAAATCCAACGTATGTGGTAGGTAACACCGGGCATAAAAGTTATTTTAAAGCTACTAGCCGCCGTTGCTATAAAGTATTTAGCGCCGTAGGCGACGTTCGCCG
This sequence comes from Candidatus Saccharibacteria bacterium UBA5145, assembly GCA_002413865.1. Taxonomy (GTDB): domain Bacteria; phylum Patescibacteriota; class Saccharimonadia; order Saccharimonadales; family UBA4665; genus UBA4729. The sequence goes on along the minus strand of DHXX01000004.1, from coordinate 8,517 downwards.
TAGTACAATCCTTATCGGTTGAGTCGCAAAGACTATACCCTTTTACGAACCAACCCCCACCAAGCGCCGCGGTATCAACCGATACTGTGCGCTTCGTGCCAGCACTACCTACCGAGATAGGCCCCGCTCCTAGGCCGCTGGCATTGAAGTAGAAAGGGTTGCCAGTATCCGTATCGACGTCGCTCACAATAACCGGCAAATCCTTAAAAGCGGCGTTGGTGCTGTTCCCGCCGTAGACCCCCACTTTGCTATCATCCATTTTTACACCATCTAGGTTTGCAGGCGGGGTAACATTTACGAGAATACTGAATGTCGTCGAATCTTGCTTACAGTACCCGTCTTGGGGGTCAAACGTAGTGGCATCTTTCGTGGCCACTTCGGGCTCGCCAGCCGCCACAGCCGCACAAATATAACTGGTCGTTTTGCCCGTCTTTTTAGTGATAGTACCCCGCGTCTTCAGTACGAGCTTGATCGTAGACTTGGCAGTAAACGGGCCATCGTAGTTGAATGTTTTAGTGACGCCTACCTTGTAGCCAGTAGCAGTAGTCGCGACATACGGTAAATTGCCAACGACATTGATAAGAGCGGCTATGCTGGGATCAGTATCATCTATAAGAAAATGTCCAGCTATAGTTGATAAAGTCGCACTTTTACAACGATAAGTGATCCAATTGAGCTGTAAACTAACCGATGCCGCACCATAATTGACAGTCGTACTAGTAGCCGTTGGCTTACCGGTGGGGGAAATCCATTCATCTTGGACGACATGCCAGCCGTCATCGTTACAATGGCCAGCAATAAGATCCGCTATACCCACGGGAGCTACACCGTACAGATCGCTGGCCTTCATAGCCGAGGCCGGTTGCGGCCACATCAGAGTTGCTCCAAAAAGGACCAAAGCGGCCGAGACAACTAACTTACTGCCCCGCTTGGTCACCAGTCGGTTGGCCTGATTAGCTAATGTTATGAACTTATTCATGGTTCCGCCGAGCCCCGTTCATTCAGCTTAAATTGCTGATCGTTTTTTTCCAAAAATTTAACCGTATCATTAAGATCAGCAACGCTTAAGTTAATATTTGGGTTTAATGAGGCGGACAAGCCTTTGTTCTTATCGTAGGCTGCATTTAGCTTGTCTACATAGTAACGGGCATGGCTAGAGTCACTCAGGTTTATGTAGTACGTGGTGACCACGTATAGACAATTGGGGTCTGTGGTATAGCCATTGTTTTTTTGAATTTTTACGACAATCCGGCCAAGGTCGGCGACTTTAGTCGGGTCGAAAACTTGACTCGCATCACGCAGTGTTTGGCTTGAACACTTGTATGCCACCCCTGACTGCTCGTCGTTGTTGTCAGTTTGGTGTGGCGAAGCCCAGGATAACACTCCGACGGCCAGTCCAATCCCCAAAACACTAATGACAAAATACTTGGCATTTTTGCTACCGGCGACAGAAAACAGATGCCGGGCGAATTTAATCCTACCGACGGCCACTTTTAGGATGTTAATGACGATGCCCCGGTCGTAACACTAGCCTCGTGACCCACAAGACAGTCCTCGGGGACACTTCGGCGGGCGCCAGCCCGACTTTGACCAAGTTGTTTTATTTTCATTCCACCCATAATTCTTATCCTTATTGTAGCAGTTATAGCACCGGTGAAAAGCTAGAGATGAAATCGTACTTCGTGATTCCCGAGCTAGGGGGCGAACCGAGGGCTGGCTTGCCCAAGAAAGTCTCGGGGCTGAAGTTAAAGACTTCGGCGGCGCAGTCGTAGAGATTACTGCGCCCCGCCAGTCGGGTGTTTATAGTACAATCGCCGCCATTAGGATTAATTGGACTTTCACCGCCGAGCGAGTTTCGGAGCGAGCCGTAAGTGCGGTACAAGTACACTTGTTGGGCAATAAACGCGCCGTTGACGGTAAGTTGGTTCGAACAGGCGTCGTACATCGTCGCGCTGGGAAACTTAGTAAAATTATCTTGAGCACAGGTATAGATCGCGCCTTTTGCGACGTAAACACCGTCAAGTTCAGACACATCGGGGCTGACATAGATATCCCCTGTAGCGACTAGGTAGAAAGACGGTACATCGTCCGGGGTAGCCCAGGCAGTATCTTTGAAGGTAATATCTTGCTCGATGTAGGCGTTGCCGGTGATATAGATGGCGATTCGATTATCCTTGGCGATACCCGCACCGACTCCCACGAAACCACTTATGTTCGTCCCGGGGGATCGACCATACCAAGATTGTTGGGGGGTCTTATCGCCAATACCGTCAAAGGAGGCTAAGTTAACATCAGAGGTCGACTTAATCAGCGTGGCCGGCTTGGTGTTAAAGTAGTCGGGCACGCAGTGGGTGACACCGAGACTGCCAAAAAAGCCGCCCGAGTTCGCAAACGTCAAGCCGTTTTGAGAAAATGGCAGGCTAGTTCGTAAACTGGCGCTACCGAAGCCACCAACCGTGCCTAGCGCCAGTGCGCCGTACTGAACGGCCGAGCCACGCGCCGGAGGACCGGCGGCTTTGAAGGAAGCCGCAATTCCGCCCAGCGTGGGAGAAGTGCCGAGGCATTTATTGTTGCCTGTGTCGAAGCTGCCGCCGGCCGAGACATCGAGGCCAAAGAAGTGGGCGTACGGCTTGTCGACCAGGTTCACGCAGGTCGAATCGCTATCCACGCTGCCGGTACCACCAATGGGTGAACCGTTGCTGGTCATTTGCCCTTGTTCGGGGGAAACTGTGTAAGAAATGCAGATTGTGTCGCCCGGCATTAACGGCGGCGCGCTGGTCGCACACGACGAACCGGGTATGGTGCCCGTGCCGTTGCCTGCACTGTAGCCACCGCTGGCCATAAATGATCCACTACCAGTACAACCATTACTGTACTGGTAGGTATAGTTCAATCGGACTTGCATGGGTGCGCGCATACCAACGGTGGGGTCTGGGCCTTCGTAGTCAAATGTCACTGATGCTATTGAACCGCCAGCCGAGGCCCTAGTGGGATCTTCTGAATCATCAAAGTTGACACTCCCGGTGCTCACGTCGGTGACGACAAAATTCCGTCGGAAGCATTCGCCCATACCCACCGAACCGTCAGAGTGGGCTCCGGAAACATATGAGCTGCCACCACCAGTTAACCAATATCCGCCTGTCGCCGTTAGCACCCATTTCTTTGTCACCGCATTATATATATTAGTGTAAGTAACGACCCATTTATGTGAGTAAAGTTGGTAGGTATTCGTATACGTTACATTAGCTTGCTGTGAATCGTAGGGGTAGGCCGCTACTGATGTCCGAAAGTCGACGGTAAGGGCTGCGCTGTTGACAGGCAAAGATCTGCCGGTGTAGGCGTCGCGGGCGCTGACCAGTGCATGCCCAATTACCGGGCGGGTGTAATACGTATAGCCGTTCGAGGGGGAGGCGGGAGGCGAACCGTTAGGTTCAGCCGTCGGGAAACTGACGCCGCCAACCGCCACCTGATTGAGCCCCGGCAAGTTCGGGCACGTCACGACCGCCACCGGCGCTAACACCACCTTTACACAGACGTAACTGCTGGCGCCGGCGGCGGTAGCCGGGCCGCTGGCATGGGTGTAATATACTCGCTGGCAATAGTTACTGCCGATCACCGCGTTTAAGGGAATGAGTTTTGAGTATGTTTTCGCATTAGGGTTGCTGCTCCCCTTAGCCGTTGAAGCATTAGCCGCAGCAGTTACGTTAGCAACTGCGCCCGCATACGAGCTCTGAATAGTCCAAGCGTAGGTTGCGGTGCTTGGCCCCGCGTTCTTGACGGTATGCTTGAACGTAACCGTGGCACCTGGTTTCGCGGTAGTTACACTAGCGGTGCTCGTACCAGTCAAAGCCCAGTCAAAGTTCGGCAAAACCGTTAAGTCCCCCATCGGGTTCCCGCAATCTACCTTAATGGCATAGACAATAGTCCCCGACAAACGTATCACCAAGGCGGGGGTCGCCGTCTTACAATTATTATCTTTCACAACTGTATTAGTTGAAATACTATAAGCGGTATTCGGCCACGCTGTATTACAGGAGTTAAAAGTTTCCATCCTAAACGTAACGGCCGGGTTGTCGATCCGAGACGACCAAGTGCCGGTGCCACCATCGAGACCTTTCTTGATGAAAGCCGCCCCAGTTCGCTGGAAACCCCAAGGACTGGCTGCTTTGCCATTAAGATAGCTTTTGAAATTCGCCTTGAGGGTCGCCGATGAGGTGCTGGTAGTCCCTACCCCGTTGAGGGCGGTGTAAACCTGCCCATAAGTAATACAGTTGGCGTCTTGGGTGTTGCTGTCGGCGGCGCCAGTATAGGGTGGCGGCGGGTTCGCCGGGTTCGCCATAACGCCACACCACGTCGCCGCCGCGGCGTGCTGGGTGCCGAAAACAAAGAATCCCGTCATAAATAACGAAAACAAGCCGAGCGAGAGCAACAGTTTCTTCATTACTGACCGAGCTCCTGCAAACGGGTTTGGTAGTCCTGCCGCGAGGCATTATAGCTATCGGCATTCTTATCTAAACGGTCGATGGCTTTTTGGTAATACTGTTTGGCGGCGGCTTTGTCGCCGGTCTGGGCGGCAATATAGCCGAGCAAGCTGGCCGTATTGTCGTTTGGCTGGAGAGACTCGGCTGATTGGGCATACTTTTTGGCGTCGGCATAATTTTTGGCGTTCAGGGCAATCGTGGCCTGCTGGAGGTATAAGCCGGCTTTTGCCGTCGCGCTCGGGGCTTTGGCTACCTGCCCGGCAGTGATTTTTTGGGCGCCGTTGTAGTCACCCTTATAGGCGAGATAGTCCGATTGCTGGCTGGCCGTCAGGTGCGGCGGCAGTACTATGGTACTTTTTGTATGATTCTTATAAAGAACGAAGCCCGCGATGGTGGCGGCGACTAAAATGGCGGCTGAGAGCGCCAGTATTTTCGACCGTAGACGTATCCCCTCGCGGACAGGTGGCTCTGTTACGTTTTGGTTTTCTTCACTCATATAATACCAGCATTTGGTTAAGCTTAAGCTTTGCGTTAATCATACCAGCAACAATGAGCAGAATACAATACTATTATGAAGCCGTTGCGAGTTGTTCATCCCCCACTACTTACGTCTGCGCCGACTGCCTTCGATTATACGGTCGCCTTGCTCTTACTACAGACACAGCGCCCGACCAAAGCCCCACTGCATCGTACAGTCGTTTAATTATTATTATTGGCGACGGGCGGCGTGACTTGAGCTTCGGGTGGTTGTAGATTTGGATCTAAGCTGGTTGGCTGTGTCACCTCTGGAGGCGTAAAGACGCCATCCCATTGACTGGGAGCCCCGTTCAGCAGTGACTCCATAAAATTCTCATACGATTCTTTAGTGCCGGCGGCAATTTTAGCGATTCTAGATGTTCGATTGGCTTCGGGTGATGTTTCTAAATGTGTCATAGCAGTTGATTAAATACCTTTTTAAATTATGAGATATGATCGCAAATAATTGTTATCTTAATTTATACATTAGCATATTGTTGCCTTAAATGCAATATACACTTATAAACTTTTTGCTGACATCTGTTAGAATGGAGGCTATGGCTTCATTATCAATTGGCATAGTCGGGCTGCCCAACATCGGCAAGTCGACCCTCTTTAACGCCCTGACCGGCAGTAATATTCTGGCCGCCAATTATCCATTTGCGACTATCGAGCCCAATACCGGCATCGTGCCGGTGCCCGACCCCCGTCTGCAAGAGCTCGGCGCTCTCTATCACACCGATAAAATCGTACCGGCGACGGTAACGTTCGTCGATATCGCCGGACTAGTGGCTGGGGCTAGTCAAGGCGAAGGCCTGGGCAACCAATTCCTGGCCCACATCCGCACCTGTAACGCTATCGTTCAGGTCGTCCGGGCGTTCGAGGACAATAATGTTATCCACGTCGACGAGCAACCCGATCCGCGTAAAGACATTGACGTCATTAACACCGAACTCGTCTTGGCTGATTTGCAAACCGTTCAGAAGCGCCTGCCGAAACTCGAAAAAGAAGCCCGGGCCAACCCCAAGCTCAAGCCGATCGCCGACACCTATCAACGCGTCCATGACCTGTTAGACGCCGGTACCCCGTTCTGGAGCCAGACCGCTATCGACCCGGCGCAAATCGCCGATCTGCAGTTGCTGACCGCCAAGCCAATCATCTATTTGTTCAATCTGGATGAGGCCGGCTTGGGTGATACCAACCGTCAGGCGCAGTTACGCCAGTTGGTGGCGCCCGCCCAAGCGCTGTTTGTCTGCGCTAAGCTCGAGAGCGAGCTCAAGGATCTCGACCCAGCCGACGCTACCGAACTACTCGAGAGCTACGGCCAAGCCGAGTCGGGACTGATCCAACTCATTCACGCCGCGTACCAAACCCTCGGGCTGCAGAGCTATCTAACTGCTGGCGAAAAAGAAGTCCGGGCTTGGACAATTCCCGTCGGAGCGACCGCACCCCAAGCCGCCGGCGTCATTCACGGTGACTTCGAGCGCGGCTTTATCGCCGCCGAAGTCGTCGATTGCGTAGATCTACTAGCCGCCGGTTCCCTTTCGTCGGCCCGGAGCAACGGCCAGGTCCGGACCGAAGGCAAAGCCTACGTCATGCGATCTAATGACGTCGTTGAATTTCGATTCAACGTCTCCAAATAATATTAGCTACTAAGCGCCACGCCCTGGTGTCGCCAAACGCGACGTACCAATGCTTTGTTGCGGTGTCCCATCACTATGACCGGACTTATGATTTCGCATCCGCCTGATCATTGGCAGTTTAGCGTAAGCCATCCGGAGCGGGTTAATCTCTATACCGATGGCGCTCAAACTGGCTGGTAGGTGATTAGTAACAGTTTGCTGGGTGGCCTTGGCGCCGGCCGCGATGGCCTGATAGCGCTTAAAAACCTCTTCGCGCCCGGCTTGGTATATCTCCGCCAAGTCGCGATCGGTAACTTTATCCGGTGCCTGGGTTGGATCGGGTTGCGACGGCAAGGCTACCGTGCCGGAGGCCGGTGCAGCGGCCCCAGTCAAAGGCCTAGCCGTAGGCAAGTCATAAGACTTGAGTAGGTTTTGGGCAAAAAGATAATCTGATAACTCGGTACTCGGTGGTGGTGCAACCGGGACCGGTTGCGACAGCACAGTCGGACTACCGGCCTTGGCCTGTTCCAGCTGGCGGCTCAGCTCAGCTTGGTGCTCGTATTGAGCGAGCAGATAGGCTTGCAGTTGCTGGTTGATGTTTTCCAGGTGCAGTTGTTGGGTTTCTCCCTGGTTGAGAGACTCTTGTTTTATTTCGGCCATACGATTCTGAATGTGATCAATCAGCTTGCGCAAACGTCGTTGGTTAAGGCTCGTGAATTTAAGGTTCTTAATGCCAGCACTGACCGTAATATGGGCCCCCAGCAAGCGGTGGCTGTAGTCAATCTGATTAATCATATCGAAGCGAAGGTCTTCTACGGTTAAGTATTTAAGCGGCTTTTTATCGATCAGCAACATCCGAATATTGGTAGCGCACAAGAGGGCAAAGCCACCTTCGTAGTACCCATTGACGCACTCAAAGATTTCTTCGTCAGGCATGAGGATATTTGGCAACTCCGATATCTCGGTCCGGCCCCAGGACCGTTGGTTAAAGTGGATAAGTTTCAACTGGTCTTCAACGGACTTTGGGCTCACCATGGTTACGTCTCCTCTTATGTATCTTCATATTAGTCGCTATTTGGAATATTGATCGTGAAAATAGTCACTCACGGGCTAGTGGTTTAATCACCAAGCCGTCACTCGACCCCTGTTGAGCGGTCATTGTTATTAATACGTAGTATAATTTACTGGACTTTTCCACAGTTTGTGTTCATAATTTAGACATGTTAGCTACCCTCAAACAAGTGGCTGAGCTGGTGGAGGTGTTCCGAACACGGGGAGTTAAACAAGCGTACAGAAAAGGTGATTTCATTATTAGGCCTGACGAAACTTCGTCGGGCGTTTTTTATATCTACTCGGGAATCGTTAAAGCCTACGATATAACCAAGTACAACGAAGAGAACTTATTAATAATTCATAAAGAAGACGAGGTCTTCCCCCTCATCTGGGCCTTGACCGGCCAAGAGCGGCACGTCACCTATCAAGCGCTGGTACCGACGGTAGTTTGGAAAGTCAGTCGGCAAACTTTTCTTGAACACATCGAAAAACGACCAGACGCGATGGCCCCCCTGCTCGACATGACCACCGAGATGTATCGCCTGCACAGCAATCGCATCCTCGATCTAGAATACCGGACTGTCCGCGAACGCATCATGTCGTTTCTGCTGACTATGGCGCAGCGCTTTGGCAAAGAAACCGCCGATGGCGTGCTGATCGAGACTCCTTTGCGCCACCAGGATATCGCCAGCTCGGTCAACGCCTCACGCGAGACCACCAGTCGTGAGATTGCGGCTCTGGAACGGAAAGGTCTGTTGACCAATAAACAATCGCTCGTCGTACTGAAAGATATCGAGGCCATGCGCCAACAACTGGAATAAGCCGGGATTAGAAAATAGGAATTA